>JAIOYL010000091.1 GCA_021741195.1 Sneathiella sp.
CGGAAGAATTGATGGCGGAATTTGACGGTGTGAAAGTTCCCTGCCGTCGGCTGGGCCCGTTTATGGCGTCGGGCGCCGCCATCGTCCGGCTGGCAATTGGTCAAAATCCCTTGCGGACAGGGTATGAATAGGATGGAAGTGCTGGAAGAACTGAGCAATCAGGTCGTCATTGTCACAGGATTGTCCGGGGCGGGTAAAAGCACCGCCCTCCGGCAGTTTGAGGATATGGGCTGGGAAATAGCCGACAATGTGCCACTGCCGCTTTTGCCGTCAATGGTCCGGCAGTCCGGCAAAGAGGGCGGCCTTCACCTGGCGCTGGGGATTGATTTTCGCACCCGCGGCTTTTCCACCGAAGATGTCCTTGAGCTGATTCGCAGCTTTCGCGAAGAAGAGCATGACCATGTCCGCCTCCTGTTCATGGATTGTGACGAGGCGGTGCTTCAGCAGCGTTTTACCGAAACGCGGAGACGCCATCCCCTTGCCACCGATCGGCCGGTGGCGGACGGTATCCGGCAGGAAATCCGACAGCTTTCAGGTTTGAGAAACCTGGCGGACCTGCGCATTGACAGTACAAATCTGTCGCAGCCCGAGCTGAAACGCATTCTGACCGGTCATTTCAGCCTCCAGCGCAGCTCACGATTGTCCGTAACGGTGATGTCTTTTTCCTATAAAAACGGCGTCCCGCGCGAAGCCGATCTGATGTTTGACGTGCGCTTCTTGCAGAACCCCTTTTACGATCCGCTTCTCCGTACCAAAACCGGACAGGACGAAGAAGTGCTGGCCTTTATTAAAGGCGATCCGGCCTATACCGATTTCATGGATCAGGTCTCGAAATTGTTGCTGTTGCTACTGCCGCGCTATGCTGAAGAAGGAAAATCCTATCTTACGATTGCATTTGGCTGTACAGGTGGTCGGCATCGTTCTGTGTGCGTTGCAGAAAAAATTCATGACCTCGTCGCAAAATCCGGTTATTTTGCGAACCTTGTGCATCGCGATCTTAAATAGATGAGGGGCGGTGATGGAAGACAAGGCAAACCATTTCAAGTGAGGGGCAAAGCAATATGATCGGAATGGTATTGGTGACCCATGGCCGCCTGGCGGAGGAATTTGTCAATGCAACGGAACATGTTGTCGGCCCGCAGACGCAGGTGCGCGCCATCTCGATCGGGCCCGATGACGATATGGAGAAGCGCCGTCAGGATATCCTGGCCGCTGTTGCGGAAGTCGAAACAGGCTCCGGCGTTATCCTTCTGACGGATATGTTCGGTGGCACGCCGTCCAATCTCGCGATTTCAGTGATGGAAAAGGCGAATGTCGAGGTGATTGCCGGGATTAACTTGCCGATGCTGATCAAGCTGGCCAGTGTCCGCGGAGAGGACAATATGGCCAATGCTGTCGCCGCCGCGCAAGAATCGGGGCGCAAATATATCAATGTCGCATCGCATCTCCTGGCTGATAAATCCTGACATGTTCGCTGCCCTGCGTCCGTTCACCAATGAATGCTGACATGAAACGGGATCTGGTTATCGGCAACGCCCGCGGCCTGCATGCCCGCGCCGCCGCCAAATTCGTCAAATGCGCGGAGAAGTTCGATGCGGATATCCGCGTTATCAAGGGTGAGAACGAAGTCTCGGGCAGCTCCATCATGGGCCTGATGATGCTCGCGGCCTCCAATGGAACGACGATTTCCGTCGAAGTGTCCGGACCGGAATCCGCCGCCGCGCTTGAGGCGATAACCAAGCTTGTCGCCGACAGGTTCGGTGAGGAATAGGCGGCCGCCGCTGGCAGATCGTCATCCGGTTGCCCCGTCCTCCAGCGCAGCGAGCCGCGCGAAGGTGCCCGTCAAATTCGCAATCGCGTGAAATCCAACCAGAAATTGTCGTTATAACGATATAAATATTTCTTTATATGACTATTGATTTAGCATGGCGGGATTGCTATACAGTCCGCAACGGCGGCATGCCAAAGACCCCTTATTGGCCCCGCTAATTTGGCATATTGACGTGAAAGAACATAAAATGACGAAATTTGAAGACTTCAAAGTGGCGGATATGTCGCTGGCCGACTGGGGCCGCAAGGAAATCACCATTGCCGAAACCGAAATGCCGGGGCTGATGGCGCTGCGGGAAGAGTTTGGCTCGAAGAAACCGCTGAAAGGCGCGCGGATTGCCGGTTGCCTGCATATGACGATCCAGACCGCGGTTCTGATCGAAACATTGACGGCGCTCGGCGCCGAAGTCCGGTGGTCTTCGTGCAATATTTTCTCTACCCAGGATCAGGCCGCGGCCGCGATTGCCGCAACCGGGGTTCCCGTTTTTGCCTGGAAAGGTGAAACAGAGGAAGAGGCTCTCTGGTGCATTGTGCAGACGATCGAGGGGCCGAATGGCTGGCATCCGAATCTCATCCTCGATGACGGCGGCGATCTGACCCAGGTGATGCATGACGATTACCCCGAACTGATGAAGGAAGTCCGTGGCCTGTCCGAGGAAACGACGACCGGCGTTCACCGGCTTTATGAAATGGCAAAGGCCGGTACTCTGAAAGTCCCGGCGATCAATGTCAATGACTCGGTTACCAAATCGAAATTCGATAACCTCTATGGTTGCCGCGAAAGCCTTGTTGATGGCATCAAGCGCGCGACCGACGTGATGATTGCGGGCAAGGTCGCCGTTGTCTGCGGCTATGGCGACGTTGGCAAGGGCTCCTCCGCCTCTCTTCGGAGCCAGGGCGCCCGCGTCCTGGTAACTGAAATCGACCCGATCTGCGCGTTGCAGGCGGCGATGGAAGGCTATGAAGTCATCACCCTCGACGAAGCGGCGAAATACGGCGATATCTTCGTGACCACCACCGGCAATATCGATGTCATCACGATCGATCATATGCGCGAGATGAAAGACCGGGCGATCGTGTGCAATATTGGTCATTTTGACAGCGAAATCCAGATCAACGCCCTGCGCAACTACGCCTGGCACAATGTCAAGCCCCAGGTCGACGAAGTGGAATTTCCGGATGGCAAGCGCCTGATCGTTCTCGCAGAAGGCCGCCTCGTCAATCTTGGCTGCGCGACCGGCCACCCGAGCTTCGTGATGAGCGCGTCCTTCACCAACCAGGTGCTGGCGCAGATTGAACTATGGGAGCATCACGACACTTACAAAAATGAGGTCTATGTGCTGCCCAAGCATCTCGATGAGAAAGTGGCGACGCTGCATCTTGCCAAACTCGGCGCACGCCTGACAAAATTGACCGACGCCCAGGCAAAATATATCAGCGTACCGCAAACCGGTCCGTTCAAGCCGGATCACTACCGCTATTAGGACCCTGATCTGTCCAAATTGAGAATAGACTCAGAGAAATGGCCGGTGGGACTATCCCTCCGGCCATTTTTTTTCTATTCTCTCGCTCATGGCGCCGTGTTACCCGGGTGACACCTAGAAAACCGGCACCAGCATGGTGGTATTTACAGGAATAGGTCACGGACCTGCTGGGATGACAGAACAATTTACGTCTACGGAAGTGATACTCGTCTGGTTGCTGTCGCTTGTTGTCATCGGTCTCGTGATGGCGCTGATCGTCATGCGGAAAAAGGCGCTGGCGCTGCTCAGTCAAAGCGACGCTGACGCGGACCGGCTGCAGGAGGTCGAGGAGAAGGTCGATGGCATGAAGGCCCAGCAGGACCGGCTTCAGGCCGAGACGATTGCGCTTAAGTCCTCTCTGGCGACGGCCCGCGCCGAGCGCGACGATTTTATCGAACTCCTCAATGCCGTGCCGATCCCGATCTGGCGCCGCGATCAGAACTCCAACATCATCTGGCAGAACAAAAAATACGCTGAAATCGTCGGCCTTGGCGATGAAATGGCAACGGTGCCCGAACTTGCACCGAGCCGGGAGCCGGATGTGGCGCGAAAACTGGCGACGAAGGCGCGGGTTACGGGCATGACGCAGGCCGAGACACGGCGCTATATCGTCGACGGGGATCGCCTCAGCTTCAAGGTGGTTGAAACGCCACTGGAATTCGACAATCAGCTTGCCGGTTTTGCGCTTGATACGACCGCGGAAGCGGAGCTCTCAGCAGAACTCAGGCGGCATGTCGAGGGGCATGCGGATGTGCTCGAGAATATCGCTACAGCCATCGCCATTTACGGCCCTGACCAGCGGCTTGAATTTTTCAACCAGACCTATGCCAAGCTCTGGCGGATCAGCGATGATTTTCTTTACGCGAAGCCGACCATCAGTGAGGTGCTCGACAAGCAGCGCGAACTTCGGCGGCTGCCGGAACAGGCTGATTTTGCCTCCTACAAGGCGAAACGCCGCGCGCTTTTCACCAATGTGATCGAAATGCGCGAGGAACTGGTGCAATTGCCGGACGAAACCGTCCTGCGCATGGTCATTACGCCTCATCCCTTTGGCGGCCTCCTGTTCCTGTTCGAGGATGTCACGGACAAGGTGGTGCTGGAGCGCGCCCGCAATACCCAGATAGCCGTTCAGCGCGCGACGCTCGATAATCTTCACGAAGGCGTCGCAGTTTTCGGCTCAGATGCAAGGTTGAAGCTCTATAACGCGGCTTTTTGCACAATTTGGGGTGTTGAAGAGGGATTTTTGCAGGAAGACACCCATATATCACAGATCATCGATCATCATCTGGCGACGTCGGATACAATCTGGCCGGAGGAGCTTCGGGAAAGATATATCGCCAATGTTACCCGCCGCGACGCGGCAAGCGGCAGGCTGGAAATGGCGGGCGGCACCATTATCGATTTCAACCGGGTACCGCTTCCCGACGGCAATGTGCTTTTCACCTATATTGACGTGACGCCGGAACTCCGTGTGCAGAGGGCGTTGCGTGAACGCAACGAGGCGCTGGAAGCCGCCGACAAGATGAAGACCGAGTTTGTCGCAAGCGTCAGCCATGAACTCCGGACTCCGCTCAACACCATCATCGGCTTTGCCGAAATCCTCGTGAAAGAATTTTTTGGCCCGCTCAATGCCAAGCAGGCGGAATATGGGCAGGGTATCCTCGAGAGTTCCGACCATCTTTTGCTGCTGATCAATGACATTCTCGATATGGCCAATATCCAGGCTGGCCAGATGGAACTTGACAGGGCGCCGGTAAGCCTGGCCGGGGTGTTGACAAATGTGGTCGCCATGGTGCAGGAGCGTGCGAAAAAACGCCATCTGGAAATTGAGACCGACATTGGCGAGGATCTTGGCCTTGTCGAGGTTGACGAGCGGCGCATCAAGCAGGTGGTCTTCAACCTTTTCAGCAATGCCATCAAATTTACTCCGGCGAAGGGCGAGATCAAACTCACCGCCCATAAAACCGATGACGGATATGTCATCACGGTCGCCGATAGCGGCAAGGGAATCGCCGAAGACCAGCTGGACCTGATTTTCGATCGGTTCACGAAGGGGGACACAACGAAACAGAACGCCGGTGCGGGACTAGGCCTGTCGCTTGTCAAAAGCTTTATCGAGCTGCACGGTGGGCGTGTCGAGCTTGTCTCGACCGAGAATATCGGGACCTCGGTTTCCTGCTACCTGCCTGCCTCCGTCGGCGTCACGGCGCAGCCGATGGCGGAATCCTCCTGATCGCCGCGATGAACTGTCCGCCCCTGATTTTCAGCGCGTCTTGCGCCTCTCTTGATGAAATGCAGCTCGTTGCCCGTCGCTTCGCTGCAATTCTCGGCGTTGGCGATGTGGTGGCCCTCGCAGGCACGCTTGGCGCAGGCAAGACGGCGTTTGCGCGCGCGGTTATCAGGGCTTTTGTGCAATCGGATATCGATGTGCCAAGCCCAACCTATAATCTTCTGCTGACCTATGACGCAGACGAACTCACCGTCTATCACTATGATCTCTACCGGCTCGAAAAACCCGAAGACGCGTTTGAGCTCGATATCGACGAGGCGTTCGAGGAGGGGGTTTCCCTGATAGAATGGCCGGATCGGCTGGGCGGCTACCTGCCGGCGGATCACCTTCGCATCGAAATCGAACCGCTGGCGGCAGCGGACAGCGAGGAACGCACCCTGACCTTTTACGGCGATGATAACTGGCGGCAACGGCTTGCGCCGCTTAAGGAGGCGCGGGATGCGTAAGCAGCTCCTTGACAGGTTTCTCGAACAACAGGGGCTTGGCGGGGCAAAGCGGATACCGCTCGCGGGAGATGCATCGTCGCGGCGCTACGAACGGATCACGGGGGGCTGCAGATCGCTCATCCTGATGGATGCGCCACCGCCCGGGGGTGTCCGCGCCTTCATTGCCATCGACCGTGAACTCGCCGCGCGCGGATACAGCGCGCCCAAGATTTTCGCGGAGGATCCGATAGAAGGGTTTCTGCTGCTGGAGGATCTTGGCGACGGGCTTTTTGCGGCGCTGATTGCCGCCGGGGAGCCGGAGCCGCCACTTTACCAACTTGCCGTCGATTTCCTCATCGATCTGCAAAAAACGCCGCCGCCCTCGTTTCTTCCGCCTTTTTCAGATGATTATGTACGCGACCAGAATGACGTGTTTCTCGACTATTATGTCGCGGGAAAGCTGGGCGCGCCGCTGGAAGCGGAACCGTGCGTGTTTTACAAACAGATCTGGGAGGAATTGCTTCCTGCCTTGCGGGCCGGGCCGGAGGTCTTCCTGTTGCGCGATTTTCATTCGGAAAACCTGCTGCTTCTGCCGGATAGAGAGGGCTTGAAAGCCCTCGGCCTGCTCGATTTTCAGGACGCACTCAGGGGCCCGGCGGCATATGATCTTGTCTCGCTGCTGCAGGACGCGCGCCGCGGCCTGGATGCCTATATGGCGGAGGACATGATATATCACTACCTTGATGAGACGGGGATGGAAGAAGAGGAATTTCGTCAGTCCTACGCCATCCTGGGGGCGCATCGGGCGCTCCGGATCATGGGGATTTTCACAAGGCTGGCAAAGGAACAGGGCAAGACAAAATATCTCGACCTCATTCCGCGCATGCAGGGCTATCTTGCGCAGGATCTTGGCCACCCGGCGCTTTCGGCGCTGCGCAACTGGCTTGATCTGACCATCGGAGAGGGGAAATAGTGGCAGGATTACCCAAACTGAAGGACATGCGGGCGATGATCCTAGCGGCGGGGAAGGGTACGCGCCTGCGCCCGCTGACCGACAAAACACCCAAGCCGCTCGTAGAGGTTGCCGGAAAGCCGCTTATCGACTATTGCTTCGATCTCTTACGCGGCCCCGGTATCCGGAAGGTTATCGTCAACAAGCATCATCTCGGTGAGCAGATCGGCGCCCATGTCCGCAGTCTCGACGGGTTCGATATAACCCTGTCCGACGAGACGGAGGCATTGCTCGAAACCGGCGGTGGCGTTTATAAGGCATTACCGCTCCTCGGGAACGAACCGTTTTTTATCCTTAATTCGGATGTCATCGTCCGCGACAGCGGGCCGGGGTCGCTCAGACAGATGTGGGAGCGCTGGAACAGGCGCGAAATGGATGCGTTGCTGCTGCTGCATCCGACGATCACGGCGATCGGCTATACCGGGCGTGGTGATTTCACCATGGATAGTATCGGCGCGATTGAAAGGCGCGAGGAACGCTCTGTGGCGCCCTATCTGTTCACCGGTGTCCAGCTTCTGAACCCGGCGCTGTTTGAGGGATGTCCCGAAGGGCCTTTTTCGCTCAACGTCATTTATGACAAGGCGGCGGCGCGCGGACGGCTTTTCGGGATACGACATGAGGGTCAGTGGCTGCATGTCGGCACCGCCCGGGCCCTCGCCGAAGCCAGCCGGAAAGTGGGCAGCTCGTGACAGTGGGCAAGATCAAAATACCCAATGTTTTCAATATTCCGGCGGAATATTCCTTCGTCGATGTGCTGGCGAAGACGCTTCTGAAGCGTCATGGCGCCAGCATGCGCGAATTAAGCGACGTGACGGTGCTGACCACCACCCGCCGCGCCGCCCGCACCCTGCAAAGCGCCTTTCTCCGTGAGACTATGGGCCAGCCGCTGATGCTGCCGCGAATGCGCCCGATCGGAGATGTCGAGGAGGACGAACTGTTGCTTGAGGGAGATATCGGCGTCGGCGGCGGCGCGGAGATGGTGCTCGGTCTGCCACCCGCCATCGATCCGCTCCGGCGGCAGTTGCTGCTCGCCCGGCTCATCCAGGCGCGGGGAACGAGCGTCGGGATAGCCGAGGCGGCGGGCCTGGCGGCGGCGCTCGCCCATCTTCTCGATCAGGTAGAGACGGAGGGGCTGGATCTGAAAAATCTGCCCAATCTCGTGCCCGCGGAATATGCGGCCCATTGGCAGATTACGCTCGAATTTCTTGAAATCCTGAGCAAGGCCTGGCCGGAAATCCTGGCTGAGGAAGGATGCATCGATGCGGCGCTGCGCCGTGACCTGCTGCTCCGCGCCCAGTCGCAGCACTGGCGGGATCATCCGCCCGCTGCCCCGGTTTATGCGGTCGGCTCCACGGGCTCGATCCCGGCGACGGCGGAATTATTGAAAACCGTTGCCGGTTTGCCAAACGGAACGGTCATTCTTCCGGGCCTCGACAGGCATCTCGACGCCGCAAGCTGGGAGGAAGTGGTGCGCGATCCGTCCCATGCGCAGCACGGCCTCGCGAAGCTTCTGGAATATCTCAAAATCACCCGAGAGGATGTCCGCGACCTGGAAGACGAGGCCGCCCGCTCGTCAGTGCCCGCGCGCGCGGCGTTTCTCGCTGAAGCGCTCCGGCCGGCGGCGACGAGTGATCAGTGGCAAAAGGCTGCGCCACCGGAACCCGCGGCTCTTGCCGGGCTCCGCCGCCTCGATTGCCCGGATGCGCAAAGTGAAGCGCAGACGATTGCCCTTCTGCTTCGCGAAACGCTGGAGATGCCGATGAAAACCGCCGTCCTCATTACACCCGATCGCGATCTGTCGCGGCGGGTCAGTTCGGAGCTCCGGCGCTGGGGCGTCGAGGTCGATGACAGCGCCGGAACCAGCCTTGATCAGTCGCCGCCCGGTGTCTTTTTGCGTCTCCTCGCCCGGATGATTGCGGAGGAAGCGGCGCCTGTCGCCCTGCTCTCCCTGTTAAAACACCCGCTGGCGGCCGGTGGCGAGACAGCGGAAGCATTTCGCCGTCATGTCCGGGCGCTGGAGCTTGCTATTTTGCGCGGGCCAAGCCCCGGACCCGGTCTCAAAGGAGTTGAGCGGGCGTTGGCGACAAGCGCCGCCTCGACGGAGCTCAAGGACTGGTTTCGGCGGCTGGTCACGTTGGCGGAACCCGTTGAGGCGCTGGCGCAGGCCCGCGAAGTGGATTTCGCGACGTTCCTGAAGGAATTCATCCGCCTTGCCGAGGCACTGTCGAGAGCCGAGGGGACGGAAAGCGCCGCTCTCTGGGCGGGCAATTTCGGCGAGGCGGCGGCGGGGTTCGTCTCGGAAAGCTTGCGCGCCGCTGACGTGATGACGGCCTTTACACCCGCCGCCTGGCCGGAGCTTCTTGATACCCTGATGACCGGACGCATGGTCCGTGCGACATATGGCCAGCATCCGCGCCTGCAAATCTGGGGCCCGATCGAAGGACGGCTGGGCCGTGCCGATCTCATGATCCTTGGCGGCATGAATGAGGGCAGTTGGCCGCCAGACGCGGGCAGCGATCCCTGGATGAGCCGCCCGATGCGCGAAAAATTCGGCCTGCCGCTCCCGGAGCAGCGGATCGGCCTTTCCGCCCATGACTTCCAGCAGGCATTCTGCGCCGCCGAGGTGGTCCTGACCCGGGCTGGAAAAATCGACGGGACACCGACTGTTCCTTCGCGCTGGCTGCTGCGGATCGAGACCCTGCTGAAGAAATTTGGCCTTGACCTGGCGGAGGGCAAGGAAAGCCAGCCGTTCGCCTGGCAGCAGCAGCTTGACCTGCCGGGGGCCTATCGCCCCGTATCCGCGCCAAGGCCGACGCCGCCGGTTTCCGCAAGGCCGAGGCGGCTGTCGGTGACACGGATCGAGAAATGGATGAAGGACCCCTACTCGATCTTCGCCGAGCAGATCCTGAAACTGCGGCCGCTTGACGATATCGCCATGGATCCTTCCGCCGCCGACAAGGGCAGCTTTATCCATGAAGCGCTGGAGCGCTTCGTGCAAACCTACCCCGAAACCATGCCGCCGGATGCCCTGTTGAAGTTGCGTGTTGTCGGCCGCGAAGCATTTGGGGACGCGCTGTCCTTTCCCGCGGTCTGGGCTTTCTGGTGGCCACGGTTTGAGCGCATCGCTGCCTGGTTTATTGAGTTTGAACAAGTACGGCGCAAGAAATTCGAAACCCTGCTCGTCGAGGCGAAAGGAGAGATAAAAATTCCCGCGCCGGAAGCGGATTTTGTCTTGAGCGGCACGGCGGACCGGATAGATCGGCATCTCTCAGAAGGCAGCCTTTCTGTGCTTGACTACAAGACCGGCTTGCCGCCCTCAATACTCGAGGTGGAGACCGGCATGGCGCCGCAGCTCGCGTTGGAGGCGGCGATGATCAAACACCACGGGTTTCCGGCGATCGATCCGGCGCCGGTTTCCGAGCTTGCCTATATCCGTCTGAACGGTGGCGATCCGCCCGGCCTCTTCCGGTCCGCAGGAAAGGAGAAATTGCCCGAACAACTGGCAGAGGAGGCGTATGACGGCCTGCAGCGGCTGATCGCGCAGTTCGACCGGCAGGCGACGCCGTATTTGAGCTGTCCGCGCCCCGATATTCCCTACCGTTTCAATGACTATGAACATCTCGCGCGCGCCAAGGAATGGTCGGGCGGGGAGGAGGGGGAATGAGCCTTGCGGGCCTCATAGAAGACGGGATCGCCCGCCAGAAATCGGCGGCGGACCCTGCACATTCCGTCTGGGTCTCGGCGTCGGCGGGGTCCGGCAAGACCCGCGTTCTGGTCGAGCGTAGCCTGCGCCTGATGCTGGCGGGGACGCGGCCTGAAAAAATCCTCTGTATCACGTACACCAAGGCGGCGGCGGCGGAAATGGCCAATCGCCTCAATGAGATGCTGGGCAGCTGGTCGGTGATGGCGGAAGCGGCGCTGGCGCAAAGCCTCAATGACCTGATCGGGCGCGAACCTTCACCCGCCGAATTGCTACGGGCACGGCGATTGTTTGCGAGCGTCCTTGATGCGCCGGGCGGCCTCAAAATCCAGACGATCCACGCCTTTTGCGAATCCGTCCTCGGGCGCTTTCCGCTCGAAGCCCGGCTTTCGCCCAATTTCGAGGTGATGGATGAACGCACCGCCGGCGAAATCATGCAGACGGCGCTCGCAGACTTGCTCATTGCAAGCCGTCAGCCGAAAAATGCGGATCTCTCGGCCGCCCTGCAGCTGGCGAGTGAAAAGGTCAATGAAGAAAGCTTTACCGATCTGATGCGCTCGCTCAGCCAGAAACGCGGCCAGCTTGCGGCGCTGATACAGGCTTATGGCGATCCGGGAGACGTGATTGCGGCGCTCGCCCGGGAAATCGGCATTGATCCGGATGAGAGCGAAGAGCATCTCATCTCCCAGTCGTCGCGGGAGACGGCCTTTGCCGGTCCGGCGCTCCGCCGCGCTGTCGATCACCTCCTGATGGGTAGCGTTCAGGACGTTCGGGTAGCTGAAAAAATAGCGCCATGGCTCCTCCAACCGGATAAACGTCTCGCTCTTTTTCCGGACTATTTAACGGCCTTCTTCACCCAGAAAGGCGCGATCAGCGCGTCATCAAAACTTGCGACGAAAAAGGTTGTCGAGGCCTGTCCGGATATTCTCGATATCCTGCTGGCGGAAGCGGCGCGGCTCCAGAAGGTGCAGGAGAATATCAAAAAGACGCGGGTGCTGATGACGACAGCGGCGTTGATCCGCCTTGGCGCGGCGCTTGTCGATCGCTATGAGGAAGAGAGGCGCGGCGCGGCAAGCTTGATTATGACGACCTGATTTTCAAGACGCGTGATCTGCTTACCCTGAGTGGTGCGGCGCCCTGGGTCATGTTCAAGCTGGACGGCGGTATCGAACATATTCTGGTCGACGAGGCGCAGGACACCAGCGCCGCCCAATGGCAGGTGATCGAGGCGCTGGCGGAGGAGTTTTTTGTCGGCAGCAGCGCGGTCGAAACGGAGCGCACCCTGTTTGTCGTTGGTGATGAAAAACAGTCGATCTATTCCTTTCAAGGGGCGGATCCGGCTGCCTTCGATGTCATGCGCCGAACGTTCGAGGATCGCGCAGGCGCGGCCGAGAAGGGCTGGCGGAATGTGCCGCTTGACCTGTCTTTTCGCTCGACCGAAGCCGTGCTCGACCTCGTTGACCGGGTTTTTGAAAGCGAGACGGCGCGGCAGGGGTTGACGGCCTCGGGCAATGTCGTGAAGCATCTGGTGAAAAGGGCAGGGGATGCGGGTCTCGTTGAAATCTGGCCGACAGTGAAGCCGCCGGAAATCGCCGTCACCGATCCCTGGGAAGTACCGATCGCCCAGAATCTCGACAGCAAGCCTGCGGCCCAGCTCGCCAAGAATATCGCGGCACAAATCCGCCACTGGCTAGATCGTGGCGAGCGGCTGAAGTCGACGGGACGGCGGATTGCGCCAAAAGACATCATGATCCTGGTGCAAAGCCGGAACGCCTTTTTCAGCCATATCGTTCGGGCACTGAAGCTTGCCAATATTCCGGTTGCAGGCGCCGACCGGATGGTGCTGACCGAGCAACTGGCCGTCATGGATCTGCTGGCGCTCGCCAGATTTGTGCTGCTACCCGAAGACGACCTTAATCTCGCCGTGGTGCTCAAAAGCCCATTTGTCGGATGCGATGACAACCAGCTGTTCGAGCTTGCCTATGGCCGTAAAGACAGCCTGTGGCGGGCGCTGCGCGAGAATAAAACCGGCCTGCCGATATTCAGCGCAGCGCGCGATTTTCTGGGCGGGCAGCTGAACCGCGCGGATTATGTGCCGGTCTATGAGTTTTTCGCCGATATTCTGGGCCGGTTGCGCGGCCGCGAGAAACTGCTCACCCGTCTTGGACAGGAAGCCGCCGATCCGATCGAGGAATTTCTCTCCCTCGCGCTGAACTATCAACGGACGGAAGCAACCTCGCTGCAGTCATTCCTGCACTGGATCGAGGCGGGAGCGGCCGAGGTTAAGCGTGATATGGAGCAGGGCCGCGATGAGGTGCGCGTACTGACAGTGCATGGCTCTAAGGGATTGCAGGCGCCGATTGTCTTTCTTCCCGATACCTGTCAGGCGTCGAAGGCCCAACCCTCTATCTTCTGGACGGAAGACGAGCTCTCGCTGCCGCTTTGGCCGGTCAGGACAGCGAATGATGATCCGCTGACCGCCCGCGCCCGCGCCACCGCAAAAAACCGCCAGCTTGAGGAGAAGAAACGACTTCTCTACGTGGCGCTGACCCGCGCTGAGGATCGGCTTTATATCTGCGGTTGGGAAGGCAAGACCAAACGGCCGGCCGATTGCTGGTATGAACTGATTGACCCGGCCTTTGGCGAGGGTGTGGAAGAAGTCGAGCTGCCCTGGGGTGAGGTCGCGCGGCGCCGGTCAGGCGGCGAGACGGCGAAGGACTTGCCGGAAGAGGGGGAAACCAAGATAGCTCCGGTGCTCACGCTGCCGGACTGGATAAACCGCGCGGCGCCCAATGAACCGACGCCGCCGCGTCCGCTCGCGCCGTCGCGGGATGTTGATGAGAGCGCGGTCCGCTCGCCGCTCGGGACCGAT
>JAIOYL010000092.1 GCA_021741195.1 Sneathiella sp.
GACCGGGATCAAGAAAATTCGCTTTTACGGCAATAAATCCTTCAGCGACAGCAAGCTTTTGAGCCAGATTTCGACCGAAGAAACCCGCTGGTATAATTTTCTCTCCGATTCCGATACCTATGATCCAGACCGCTTGACCTTTGACCGGGAACTGTTGCGGAAATTCTATCTGTCAAAAGGCTTTGCGGATTTCAGGGTTGTTTCCGCCATTGCCGAACTGACGCCGGACCGGGATGGCTTTTTTATCACCTTTGCTGTGGAAGAGGGGCCGAAATATAAATTTGGTACAATCGAGGTTGAAAGCGAAATTAAGGATGTATCGGTAGAGGCCCTGAAGGAACAGGTAACGACAATCGAGGGCGAGACCTATAACGCGGATAAAATCGAAGACAGTATCCAGAAAATAACCTTTGAGCTCGGCAAGTTGGGCTACGCTTTTGTCAACGTCCGCCCGAAAGTGACACGGGACAAGGAAAATCTCACCATTTCTCTGGTCTATGAAATTAATAAGGGACCGCGGGTTTACGTCGAGCGGATCAATATTACCGGGAACGTTCGGACCCTTGATTATGTTATCCGCCGGGAATTCAAGCTGGGGGAAGGCGATGCCTTTAACACAGCCCTCTTGCGTCTTTCTAAATCCCGCATTCGAGGGCTGAATTTCTTTGAAAAGGTGGAAGTCACCCAGGATGAGGGAACGGCGCCGGACAAGACAATCATCAATGTCGATGTGCAGGAAAAATCGACGGGCGAGCTGAGCGTGGGCGCCGGCTTCTCGACAACCGATTCCGTTTCCGCCGACTTACAGATCAGAGAGCGCAACCTTTTGGGCCGCGGTCAGGATTTACGATTTGGAATTTCCTTCGGCGCGAACAGCCAGACAGTTGATATCGGCTTTACGGAACCCTACTTCCTGAACCGGGATTTAAGTGCGGGCTTCGATATTTTCAGAACAGTTCGTGACCTGCAGAGCGAAAGTGGCTACGACCTTGAACGTACAGGCTTTGTGTTGCGATCGGGCTTTCCGATTAAAGAACATGTCCGGGGCGATGTGAATTATAGCCTTGTGAATGAAAAGATCGACAATGTCGCGGCAGATGCGTCGACGGGTATCCAGAAGGCGGCGGGAGATTATCTTATCTCCTCTGTCGGTTATACGCTTACGATAAGTGATCTTGATGACATATTGTTGCCGACAACGGGTAGTAAGTATACTTTTGGTCAGATATTGTCTGGTCTTGGGGGGGATGTTCGTTCCCTCGCGACAAATGCCAGCTATATCCATTTCTTTCCGATTTATGAAAATGACGTTGTGCTGAGCGCAGGGGTTACAGGCGGATATATTTTCGGATTGGGAGAAGATGTAATTCTGGCGCAGCGGTACAATGTCGGCGGCCGCAATTTCAGGGGCTTCGAAAACCGCGGTGTCGGTCCACGGGATCTTGCCTCAGGAGATGCACTTGGTGGTAACGCTTATGTTGTTGGCTCTGCTGAACTCCGGTTCCCGATCGGGTTGCCCCAGGAATATGGCGTGCTTGGGCGAACATTCATTGATGTGGGAACATTGACGGGAATTGATGACAGTGACCCGGGAATTGCGGATAATGTTACGCCGCGGGCATCTGTCGGGGTAGGCCTGAATTGGGTCTCGCCTTTCGGTCCCATTCAGATCAACGTGGCCTATCCGCTGAAGAAAGAGGATTATGACAAGGATCAGATATTCCAGCTTGATTTCGGAACACGCTTCTAGGAAACCAAACATGAATTTCAGGCAGCTAGCCTTTAGCTTTTTTTTGATAATACTGACGGTCTCTTCAGGTCAAAGTGTTTTCGCTCAGTCCGCAACGAAGGCACATATCGGCGTGTTGAATATGCACAAGATAATGCAGGACCTGACGGTTGTTCAGGACATAAATACGCAATTAAAAAAAGTCGAAGAAAACTATAAAGCGGAATTTACGGCCGCGGAACAAAAGCTGAAAGACGAGAGAGCGCAGATAGAACGACAGAAAACGTTGATTGCCCCGAAAGCCTATTCCGACAAACAGATTGAGTTTAACAAAAAAGCGGCGGCATACCGGCTTGATGTTCAGGATAAGACCCGGCAATTGCAGCAAAGCCGGATTGCAGCGTTGAATGAGGTCAGATCGCAAATGGAGCCGATCGTCCAGAAATTGATGGGTGACTATGGCGCGACCCTGGTATTCGACGTCAATGAAATTTTGTTTGCGGAGAAACCACTGGATCTTACAGAGGAAGTTGTTGTGGAGCTCAACAAAACCTTAAAAAAAATCAAGGTTAAGATCGTTCCCTTGAAGAAAAGCTGATGCCTGATCCTCATTTTTTTAAAGTGGCCGGTCCCTTTTCCCTTCGGGAGCTGGCGGAAGTGCCCGATGTCGAGCTCGCTGCCGGTGTTGATCCGGATATTGTGATTTCAGATGTCAGACCCCTGGATCAGGCAGGGGAAGGAGATTTGACATTTCTCAGCAATCCAAAATATGCGGATGAGTTCCTGAAAACCAGGGCGAGTGCCTGTATCGCGACAAAAAAGGTGCTCGATAAAATTCCAAAGGGTCTCGCTATTTTGCTCGCCGAGGATCCGTATAAAGCCTATGCCAGAATCGCCAATAAATTTTATCCGCCGGTTCTTGGAAACGGGGATATCCATCCGACTGCAATTATTTCACCCTCGGCTGAGGTTGGCGACAACGCCTCAATAGGGCCCTATGTCGTTGTTGAAGACAGGGTGGTCATTGGCGCCAACTCAATCATTGGGCCGCATTCAGTAATTGGTCAGGGAGTTCGCCTTGGAAAGGATTGCCGGATCGGTGCCGGAGTTCTTTTGAGCTACTGCTTTATCGGCGATAATGTCTCGATCTATAATGGCGTGAAAATTGGTCAGGATGGATTTGGCTTCGCGCCGGATCTGGAGCAGCATGTTAAAATTCCTCAGCTCGGTAGAGTGCTGATCGGCTCGAATGTCGAGATTGGTGCGAATTCGACAATAGATAAAGGCGCGGGACCGGATACCCGAATTGGGGATAATACCTGGATCGATAATCTGGTCCAGATTGGCCATAACGCGAACATTGGCAAAGGCGTTATTATCGTTTCTCAGGCAGGCATTTCCGGCAGTACAATAATTGAGGACTATGCAGTTATCGGCGGTCAGGCGGGACTGGCCGGGCATATCAGAATTGGGGCGGGCGCGCAGATTTCGGCGAAAGCCGGGGTAATTTCGGATGTTCCGGCGGGAGAAATCTATGCTGGATTTCCCGCCCAGCCACGCAAACAGTTTTTCCGCCAGATGGCGATTTTAAATAAACTATCGAAAAACAAGGGTTCTGCAACATGACTGAAAACATTACCCCAGATACAGCCGAAGCCATCGATATTCAGGGCGTTCTTCAGATGATACCGCACCGGTATCCGCTCCTGCTGGTCGACCGCCTGATCAATATCGTTCCGGGTGTCTCGGCGACGGGTATCAAGAATGTGACGATGAATGAACCGCAGTTTCAGGGCCATTTCCCCGGGCTTCCGATCATGCCGGGCGTGATGATTGTTGAATCCATGGCGCAGACGGCAGCAGTCCTCGTAATCAGAACCCTCGGGCCGGAAATGGAAGGCAAGCATGTCCTGTTTATGTCCATCGACAATGCCCGCTTTCGCAAGCCCGTGACGCCCGGCGACACCATGCAAGTCGATGTGCATGTCAAGCAACACAGGGGAGCCGTCTGGCGGTTTGCGGGAATCGTGAATGTCGAAGGCAAGAAAGTTGCGGAAGCCGATTTCTCCGCCATGATTGTTGATTAAGAATAAAGGTAACCGGTTGTAACACAGCTTGATTTGAGGTCAGGCAGGTTACGCGCTAGCTATAGCGCATTATTTTTGTGAGAGTTGGTTAGGGTAACTGGGTGCCGAATGGGCGAAATTCATCAGACCGCGATTATTGAAGAGGGGGCCACCGTCCATCCGGATGCGGAGATTGGGCCATTTTGTGTTATCGGCAAGGACGTGACGCTGGCGGCCAATGTCACCCTTAAATCCCATGTCGCCGTTGATGGCAAGACCGGAATTGGCCGTGGGACAATCATCTATCCTTTCGCGTCCATCGGCCATGCACCGCAGGATTTGAAATACAAGGGGGAAAAATCCGAACTTCTCATCGGTGAAAACTGCGTTATCCGTGAACATGTGACGGTCAATCCCGGAACCGAAGGCGGCGGGATGCGGACCCGAATTGGCGATAACTGTCTGTTGATGATAGGCGCCCATGTGGCGCATGACTGCCAGGTCGGAAATAACGTTATTCTGGTCAATAACGCAACGCTAGGCGGACATGTCGAGCTTGGTGATTTCGTCATAATTGGTGGATTGTCGGCCGTTCACCAGTTTGTCCGGATCGGCGAACATGCGATGATCGGCGGCGCCTCCGGCGTCGAAACGGACGTTATTCCATTTGGCTCGGCTACCGGTAACCGGGCGGTTCTCGGTGGCCTCAACTTGACCGGCATGAAGCGGCGGAATTTTTCACGCGACGACATTCATGCGTTACGCAGTGCCTATAAATATCTGTTTTCCACGGATGGGACGTTTGCCGAGCGCTGCAAATCACTGCCGGCGGAATATTCCGCTTTCCCCTCCGTGCAAACGGTTCTGAAGTTTATCAATGAAGAAACAAAGCGTGGCTTCTGCCAGCCAGAATAGGACAACTCCGGTTCGCGTCGGTATCATCGCCGGGAGTGGCAATCTCCCGCTTGCCCTTGCGTCGACGTTGCGCGCGCGCGGGGAGATGCCGTTTCTTCTGCTCATTGAAGGCGAAGCAGACCCGGGCCAGTATGCCGAGTTCCCGCACGAGATAATCAGGATAACGAAGGTCGGCAGCTTTCTCAAAGTACTTGCCCGGGAGAACTGTACGCATATTACACTCGCCGGACCGGTCAAGCGGCCGGATCTTAAGAACCTCGTTCCTGATTTTGAGGGCGTCAAGCTGCTGGCCCGGATCACCGGGGCGTCGCGAAAAGGCGATGACGGACTGATGAAAGCGATTACGTCTTTCTTGAAAGACAAGGGGTTTACGGTCGTCGGCGTTCATGAACTCGCCAGTGACCTGCTGGTCCCGCTTGGACAACTGGGAAAAATAGCACCCACGGAGAGGGACCTGGAGGATATCGAAACCGGCATCCGCATTGTCAAGGCAATCGGCGCGCTCGATATCGGGCAGGCTGCAATTATACGTGACGGCTATGTCCTGGCCGTGGAAGCGGCTGAGGGGACGGACGGTCTGCTGGAACGTTCCGGTGCGTTTGCCTGGGATAAACGCGCGGGCGTACTCGTCAAGCTCACCAAGCCCGGTCAGGATTTGCGTGCCGATATGCCGACCATTGGGCCGGATACGGTTTCCATGGCGGCAGAGGCAAATTTGCGGGGGATTGCCGTCGAGGGCGGGTTGACACTGGTGCTTGACCTTCCCGAAATCATCCGCCGTGCCGACGCCGCCGGAATATTCGTGTTGGGGCTTGCCGCTGAGCCCGCGGGATGATGGGAAACCCGGTGCCCCTTAAGATATTCATTCTGGCGGGAGAGGCATCCGGCGACGCGCTTGCCGCCAAGCTGATGAAGGGGATTAAAGTCAAGGCCCTAAATGCTGAGTTCCATGGCGTTGGCGGCCCGCTTATGATGGCCGAAGGGCTTGTGAGCCTGTTCCCTATGGAAGAGTTGAGTGTGATGGGCGTATTTGAGGTTTTGCCCAAGCTGCCAAAGCTTCTGAAGCGGATCAACGAAACAGCGGCGGAGGTTAAACAACTGCGCCCGGATGTCTTCATTACGGTCGATGCGCCGGATTTCAGCTTTCGCGTGGCGAAAAAACTTGAAGGGACGAATTATTTAAAGGTCCACTATGTTGCGCCTTCAGTCTGGGCCTGGCGTCCGGGCCGCGCGAAAAAAATCGCCGCGCTCTATGACCACCTTCTGACGTTACTTCCGTTCGAGCCGCCCTATTTCGAAAAGGAAGGCCTGCCTGCGAGTTTCGTCGGGCATTCGGTTATCGAGACGTGGGCAGACAAGGGGGACGGCGCCGCGTTCCGGACGCGCCATGCGATCAGTCCCGATGACCGGCTGCTCATGCTGTTGCCGGGAAGCCGGCGGAGCGAAGTGACGCGCCACCTGCCTGTTTTCGAGACGGCGATCGCGAGCTTGCGCGCGGAGATCGGGGATTTCCGGATGATCATTCCGGTGATCGGCAGATCGGGTGATCTGGTCCGTGAGACGGTGAAAAAATGGGCATGGTCGCCACTAATCATCGACGGGGAGGCGGAGAAATTTGATGCCATGGCGGCGGCGGATGTGGCGCTGGCGGCATCCGGAACGGTCGCCCTTGAATTGGCGCTCGCCCGGCTGCCGACGGTCATCGCCTATAAGATGAACGCTCTAACAGCGATGATTGCCCGGCGTTTCGTCAAGCTTGAGCATGTCAATCTTGTTAATATCCTGCTCAAACGGGAGGTCGTGCCCGAATATATTCTGGAGAATTGCACGGCGGATAATTTATCCCGCGCGGTCGCCGAATTATTCCGCTCAGAGGAAAAGCGGCAGCAGCAGATTGTTTCTTATGATCAGGCCATGGTACTGTTGGGTCTAGGCGGTGCGGCTCCCGGGGCGCGGGCGGCGGAAATAATACTAAAACTTATCGCGAAGGAAGAAAAAACATGAGCGGCGACAACAAGGGTAACTTCAGGATGCTGCACACCATGATCCGGGTGAAGGATCTTGATAAATCAATTAAATTCTATGTCGATAATCTGGAAATGGATCTCCTGCGCAAGACTGATTTTCCAAGCGGAAAATTCACTCTCGCCTTTGTCGGCTATGGCGATGAAAAGGACAATACGGTCATCGAGCTTACCCATAACTGGGATCAGGCGGAACCCTATGATCTAGGGAACGGCTTCGGCCATCTCGCGCTCGGGGTGAAGGATATATACGGGATTTGCGAGAAGCTCGAGGCGGCGGGCGTGAAAATTCCGCGGCCGCCGGGACCGATGAAACATGGCGGATCGGTGATTGCCTTCATCGAAGATCCGGATGGCTACAAGATAGAACTGGTCGAGCGCAAATAAGCCTAATTGGCGTTGAAAAACCAGACGGCGGCGAAGAAAATCAGCATCGCCGCCGGCAAGACAATAACCGACAATTTCTTAATTCGATGGATGAGGGGGGCCTTGTTGTCATTCGCCGCCCGGAGATATAAGCGCTTAGCCTTTTTGGCTCCGCCGGTTCTAACCGACGGGGCCATTTTTGTGTTGATATGAGGTGCGCTGCTCATCCTGTTAGCGCTTGCTCAAATCGACATAGGGACGTTGCGTCGCCCCTGTGTAAAGCTGCCGGGGACGGCCGATTTTCTGCGACGGATCTTCCATCATTTCGTTCCATTGGGCAACCCAGCCGACGGTGCGGGCGACGGCGAACAACACGGTGAACATGCTGGTCGGGAAGCCGAGCGCCTGCAGGATGATCCCGGAATAGAAATCGACGTTCGGGAACAGCTTCTTCTCGATAAAATATGAATCCTCGAGCGCAATTTTCTCGAGTTCCATAGCCAATTTCAGCATCGGCTCGTCCTTGATGCCAAGTTCGTCCAGAACCTCATAGCAGGTCTGCTGCATGACCTTGGCGCGCGGATCGTAATTTTTATAGACCCTGTGGCCAAATCCCATAAGACGGAAGGGATCGTCCTTGTCTTTCGCCTTGGCTATAAACTCCTGGACACGGCTAACCGTTCCGATCTGGTGCAGCATCGCCAATACCGCCTCGTTGGCGCCGCCATGAGCGGGACCCCACAGGCAGGCAATACCGGCGGCGATACAGGCGAAGGGATTGGCGCCGGAGGAACCAGCAAGGCGCACGGTTGAGGTCGACGCATTCTGTTCATGATCCGCATGAAGGATAAAGATGCGGTCCATAGCGCGAGCGATTGTCGGCGTGAGTTTATAGCGTTCCGCCGGGACGCTGAACGTCATATGCAGGAAATTTTCCGCATAGGAAAGCTCATTGCTTGGATAGACAAAGGGCTGTCCGACCGAATATTTATAGGCCATGGCGGCGATAGTCGGCATCTTCGCGATCAAACGATAGCTGGCGATCATCCGTTGCGTCGGATCGGTGATATCCGTGCTGTCATGATAGAAGGCGGAGAGTGCGCCGACGATACCGACCATAACAGCCATGGGATGCGCGTCGCGCCGGAATCCACGGTAAAACTGGGTCAATTGTTCATGCAGCATTGTGTGATAGGTGATGTCATGACTGAACTTGTCTTTTTCAGCCTTGTTTGGAAGTTCCCCCTTTAGCAGCAGATAGCAGACTTCCATAAAGTCGCTTTTCTCTGCCAGTTCCTCAATCTTGTATCCGCGGTGCATCAAAATACCCTGATCGCCATCAATATAGGTAATTGCGGAATCGCAAGAGGCGGTTGAGGTGAATCCCGGATCATAGGTGAAATGGCCGGTTTCAGCATAAAGCTTGCGGACGTCAATCACGGACGGACCGACGCTGCCCGCTATCAGGGGGAGGGTAATCGTTTTATCAGTGCTGTCTTCTGCTAAAGTGACGTTCCCGGTAATGCTAGAGCTGCTCATTCATTCACTTCCTTTTTACTTTGCAGGCATGATCACGCCCGTAATATGTGCCAAAATTCCGGGTGGAATTTCTAATTTTTTATATGGAGACGCGTCCGTTAAGGCTGAATACAGCCCTTTTGCGGAGCGGCTCATTTCATGTCACTGCCGCGTCCCGGATGCGTCCTATTGACTGTTCCCGACCAAGCACGTCAAGAACGTCAAAAATGCCGGGCGAAACTGTGGACCCCGTCAGCGCCGCCCGCAATGGCTGCGCAATTTTCCCCAGTTTTATGGCTTCCGCCTCTGCCGCCGCCCGTACGGCTGCCTCAAGATCGTCTTTATTCCAGTCTTCAAGTTTTTCAAGCCGGTCTGCCAGCCGCATCAGAATGCCGCTCGCCTGTTCATCGATCAGGCCTTTGGCTTTCTCATCCAGAACAAGCGGTCGCTTGGCAATCAGGAAAAGGGAACTTTCTGCAAGTGAGTTTACTGATTTTGCGCGTTCTTTCAAGCCGTTCATGGCTTTTTCTATTAATTTCAGTCTATTAGGGTCCAGCGTCTCACCGGTTTTTTCGGCGAGAACTGGGGCCACCAGACCCGTCAAATAGGCATCATCGGCATTACGGATATAGATACCGTTCAGGTTTTCAAGCTTGGCAAAATCGAAGCGGGCTGCAGATTTCCCTACATTTTCAAGGTTAAACCAGTCAATCGCCTGTTCCGTCGAAATGACTTCATCATCTCCATGGGACCATCCCAGCCGCAACAGGTAGTTACGTAATGCTTCCGGCAGGTACCCCATCTCGCGATAGGCCTCGACGCCGAGCGCACCGTGGCGTTTTGAGAGTTTTGCGCCGTCCGGGCCGTGAATCAGAGGAATATGCGCTAGACGCGGCGCATCCCAGCCGATCGCCGTGATAAGCTGCTGCTGGCGCGCGGCATTGGTAAGGTGATCATCACCGCGGATTATATCGGTGACGCCCATGTCATGGTCGTCGACAACGACTGACAGCATATAGGTCGGCGTGCCGTCCGCGCGCAGCAAAATCATGTCATCAAGCTGGTCATTGGCGAAAGTCACATCGCCCTGCACCAGATCCCTGATGATCGTGACGCCCTCATTGGGGGATTTGAACCGGACAACGGGATCTACCCCTTCCGGCGCTTCAGAGGGATCACGGTCGCGCCAGCGGCCGTCATATACCGGCGGACGGCCTTCGGCGCGCGCCAGCTCCCTCATTTCCGTCAACTCCCCGCGCGACGCATAGCAATAATAGGCCTTGCCGGATCGCAGCAACTCCAACGCGACCTCGGCATGGCGCCCGCGGCGGGAAAACTGGAAGACAGGCTCTTCGTCCCAGTCGAGGCCAAGCCATTTCAACCCCTCGAATATCGCCTCGATGGCGGCATCCGTTGATCTTTCGCGATCCGTATCCTCAATGCGGAGCAGAAATTTCCCCTGGTGATGACGGGCATACAGCCAGTTGAAAAGCGCCGTCCGGGCGCCGCCAATATGAAGAAATCCGGTTGGGGAGGGAGCAAATCGCGTTACGACCGTCATAAGAATTTACTTTACGTTTGGTTCAAGTATAAATTTAGGCGGGATTACCACATTTAAAAACAGGCTTTTGTACCCTTTGTCTTGCCGGAGGGCAAGTATGCCGTTGGAACAGACGTTGCACGAACATGTTACGCCGGATCACCATTTCAGACATCGCCGACCAGTTCCGCAAGGACCGGACACGCTGGTTCCTGTGGTTCCCGGCCTTCATCGGGCTTGGCATCGCCCTCTATTTTTGCCTGTCATGGCAGCCGGGACCGGTCTGGCTCATATTTCCTTGCCTGCTGACTGTTGCGTTGATTGCGCTGCGTGATCGTCAACAGCTTGCACTTACAATTACGCTGACGGGCGCATTGCTTGTCAGTATCGGCTTTTCGGCAAGCATTTTCCGGACCTACGTTGTCGCCGCGCCGGTCCTGCAGAAAAAAATGGTCACGGTCGTCACGGGCACGGTGCTCGAAAAATCAGCGGGTTATAAATCAGCGCGTCTGCTGCTGGGGGATCTTGATTTTCCCTCTCGTGAAAAAATGCCGCTGCTGGAGCGCATCCGGCTCTCCTCGCGCAGTAATATTGACGCCGTCAAGCCCGGCCAGATTGTCAACGTAAAGGCAGTGCTGCTGCCGCCGCCTGAGCCTGCCTATCCCGGCGGATATGATTTCCAGCGTCAGTCCTATTACCAGTCTGTCGGCGCCGTTGGCTACAGCATCGGGAAATTCCGGATAACGGGTCAAAGCGACGGCCTTGTATCCTATCTGAAAGGGTTATCCGCCGGCGCGCGGGCAAACATTGCGGATTTTGTCCTCGCCCATGCGCCGCCCGAAAATGCGGGATTTATCATCGCCATCCTGACCGGCGACAAGGCGGCGATCCCGCCGGACCAGCTCGATAACATGCGCGATTCCGGCCTTGCCCATCTGCTTGCGATCTCCGGCCTGCATATGGGGATGATCGGTGGCCTGATTTTTTTCAGCGTGCGGCTTCTGCTGGTTCTCTCACCCTATGTCGCGCTGCATTACCCGATCAAGAAGGTTGCGGCGATCGTTGCGCTTGCCGGGCTTGGCGGATATCTCTTCGTCAGTGGGATGAGCGTCTCGGCGGTGCGCGCCTATATCATGATTTCCGCCTTTTTTGTCGCCGTCTGCTTTGACCGTACGGCGCTCTCGCTGCGCATGGTGGCGCTCGCCGCCGTTGTTATCCTGGTCCTGTTTCCGGAAAGCCTGACATCGGCGAGCTTCCAGATGTCCTTCGCCGCCGTTTTCGCGCTTATTTCGCTGTATGAAATGATCGGGCCTTCCCTCAGCAGGTTGGCGCGGAGCGGCGGGATCATCAGGCGTATGGCTGCTTATGCACTTGGCGTCATTATGACATCGCTGGTGGCGGGGTTGGCGACGGCGCCCTTCGCGCTTTATCATTTTGGCCAGGTCGCCGTCTATAGCGTCGTCGCCAACCTGCTCGCGGTGCCAATTATGGGACTCTGGATCATGCCGGGCGCGATCCTCATGTTTCTGGGGTATCCGTTCGGGCTTTCTGCGCCGCTTCACCTGATGGGTGGGGGGATTGATCTCATTCTCTGGATTGCCGGTAAAGCCGCCTCCTGGCCGCAGGCGGTGCTATATCTCGGGTCATTCCCGGTGTTGCAGCTCACTGCAATTACGGTTGTGGGATTGTGGTTCATCATCTGGCGTCAGCCCATCAGGTGGGCGGCATTGCCGGTGATGGCTATGTTGCTGGTCTCGTTCGGGTTTCGCCACATCCCCGACATCCTGATTTCGGGGAGCGGTAATCTCTATGCCATCAGGAACGAAGCAGGCCATGTCTATTTCTCGTCGAAGCGCATCGAGAAATTCGAGGCCGAGCGGTGGCGTCTCGTTATGGGAGAAGAGACGATTGCGCGCAAGCAGCTGCCGCTTTCGTGCGATCCATACGGCTGTGTGTACCGGCGTGCGCACTCCCTGATTGCCTTTTCGCAGAATCTGCAAGCGGTGGAGGCGGATTGCGTCCGCGCTGATATGATTGTCAGCCGGGTGCCGGTTTCCCGAAAATGCGCAGGCGCAAAACTGGTTATCGACAAGTTTGATCTGTGGCGCGGTGGTGCGCATAGCCTCTATTTTGATCAATCAGGCAATGTCACCGTGGAAACGGCGAACGGTCTGCGCGGTGACAGGCCCTGGGTTCCCTTGCGTTATCGTGAAACCCTGTCCCGGCTTGCTGACCGGCAAAAGAACCGGCGACAGTTAGTATTTGCGGAATAGACCGACAAGATGGCCCTGTACCTTGACCCGATCGGGGCCGAAAATCCGGGTTTCATATTCCGGGTTTGCCGCCTCAAGCGCAATCGAGCCGCCCTTGCGGCGCAGCCTTTTCAGCGTAACCTCACCGTCATCGATCAGGGCGACAACGATCTTGCCATTTTCCGCCGTCTCGCTTTCGCGGATAACTACCGTATCGCCGTCATGAATGCCAGCGTCAATCATCGAATCACCGGCGACTTCAAGGCAGTAATGCCGCCCGTTGCCGAGCATGCCGGCGGGCACATTGAAGAAGCTGTCAGGGTTGCTAAGAGCCTCAATCGCCGTACCGGCGGCAATCCGTCCGTAAAGCGGCAGGGAAACAGCACTTTCCTGTTCCTGATGGGATTGTGCGGGCTCCTCGACCAGTTTTCCGCGGGTTTTGAAATTGACTTCGACCAGATTGACTTTGTTCTGCGCGTCTTTCGTCGTTTTCATTTCCGCCACCAGGTCTTCGGGAAGTTTCAGGACCTCCAGCGCCCGGGCGCGATGGGGCAGGCGGCGGATGAAACCCCGCTCCGTCAGTCCCGTGATCAGCCGGTGAATGCCGGATTTCGATTTCAGATCGAGCGCTTCCTTCATTTCATCAAAGGACGGCGAGACACCTCGGCTTTCCAGACATTCGTGGATATATATCAGGAGCTGGTGCTGTTTTTTGGTAAGCATGGTCTTTTCCGCCATCAGGAACAAAACAAAAACATCCAGAATGTTCTACAAAAGTTCTCAATCCCCGTCAAGGGAATAAGGCAATGGGAAACGCCCGGGGGCATTTATATGCTCGGATAGGGATGCCTGAGCAGGACTATATCGATCTCTGCGCCCGCCCGGAGCGTCGGCGCAAAAGGTTTGCGGACGACGAGGCAGTCGGCGGCTGCGAGGGGCGAGAGCATGGAGCTGTCCTGCCTTGGGAACAGGCGGACAAGCGGCAGTTCATCCCGTTTGCCGACGATCCGCGCCCGCATATAATCCTCCCGCTGGTCATTTCCGGTAAGATCATGCTCGATAATGGCCCGTTGCAGCGGCGGGCGACGTGGCGCTAGGCCAAGCAGGGCGTCAAGGGCCGGGATCAGGAACAGGAAGCTGCAGATCATGCTGGAAACCGGATTGCCGGGCATGCCGAGCATGGGGATGCCG
>JAIOYL010000093.1 GCA_021741195.1 Sneathiella sp.
ATCGGCCTCGACATCGGCGCCGAGTCACCTGCCGAAATCGCAATTTCGATCATGGCGGAAATCACAGCCGTACTGCGTCAAAAGGCGGCGAAATGATCTTTGGCCGGATAGCTGTTGATGAGGCGGAGGGCGCCATCCTCGCGCATGCGGTCAACAGCGCCCCGGATCGCCTTCTCAAAAAAGGCCATGTGTTGACAAGATCTGATATAAAAGATCTAAAAAACAATAATATACAAACCGTTCTTGCCGCCAAGCTTGAGAATACGGATATGGGTGAGGATCAGGCAGCCGCGACAATCGCCGCCGCCTTTACCGGGCCTCATATCACTGCGAATCCGGCTTTTACCGGCCGCGCAAACCTGATCTCCTTAGCGCATGGCGTCGCCGTTGCCGACGAAGCTTTGCTTAAGAAAATCAATCATGTGGATGAAAAGATAACGGTCGCAACGGTGAAGAATTTCGAGGTTGTCGAAGCGGAACAGATGCTGGCAACCATCAAGATCATTCCCTTCGCCGCCGACAAGACGAAAGTCGCGGATGTTGTCAGACTTGCCACGCAAGCCTCTTCCCCTCTTCTCTCCGTCCATCCGTTTCGATCCCATAAAATCGGCATTATATCGACGATTCTGCCCCGCACCAAAAAGACGGTTGTCGCGAAATCGGAAAAAGTCATGGAAACCCGGCTCCGCGAATGCGGCAACCGGATCAATGCCCGCGAGACGGTGGAGCACCATGAGGAGCCCCTCTCCCAGTCCATCTCAAGACTTAAGGATCAAGAGTGTGAGCTTATCCTGATTTTCGGCGCCTCCGCAATCACCGACCGGAATGACGTTATCCCGACGGCGATCGCCCTCACGGGCGGAAAAATTGACCATTTCGGCATGCCGGTGGACCCCGGCAACCTCCTCCTGCTCGCCCATATCGGGGAAACAACCGTTATTGGTCTGCCTGGCTGCACGCGTTCGCCAAAGCTGAACGGATTTGACTGGGTGCTGCAGCGTCTGCTGGCGGATATTCCCGTAACGGCGTCCGATATCATGGATATGGGTGCCGGCGGCCTGCTGAAGGAAATTACCAGTCGTCCGCAACCCCGCAACCGTCCTCTCCCGCAAAAGAAGGACAAAGGGCAGAAATCCGTCGCTATCCTGATGCTCGCCGCAGGCCAGTCACGGCGCATGGGCAGTCAAAACAAGCTTCTCGCCGAAATAAACGGAAAGCCGATGCTGCGCCATACGGCCGAACAGGCGCTGAAATCCAAGGCCGCTGGCGTCTTTGCCGTCACCGGCCATGAAAAGGAGAAAATCCTGCCCCTCCTTGAGGAAATGGGCATCCCGGCATTTGACAATCCGGATTATGCCGAAGGCCTGAGCAGCAGTCTCAAGACAGGATTTCGCGCGCTTGCCGGAAAATTTGATGGCATCCTGATCTGTCTTGGCGATATGCCGCTGGTCACCGCGGCGCTGTTCAACGCCCTCATCGAGGCCTTTGACAGGGAAGAGGGCCGCGCGATTGTCGTTCCGACCTGCCAGGGAAAGCGCGGCAATCCCGTACTGATCGCCAGCAGCTTTGAGGCAGATATCCTTGCTATTACCGGAGATATCGGTGCGAAATCCCTGATTGCCGATAATGAACTGGTGGTTTTTAACGTCGAAGTCGGCGATAACAGCATCTTTGCCGATATTGATACGCCTGACGCCCTTTCCAACCTTCAGCGCCAATGAGATAGCCCCGTGATACAGGAACTTTACCAGAAGAATCTTCTCCGGCTCGCGGCTGATGCCCATGGCGATGGCGTCATGAAAGATGCCGACGCCGAACAGACGCTCGATAATCCGACCTGCGGCGATCGCATAACCGTGCAGATCAAGATGGCGGACGGTAAAATTGCCGCCTTTCGCCATGAAGACCGGTCCTGCATGCTGTGTCAGGCGGCGGCCTCGCTCCTCGGAAAGCATGCGGAAGGTCTAGCGTTCGGAGATATCGTGGATATCCGCGAAGACCTCAGATCGATGCTGGGCAAGGAAGCCGCTACGCATGAACCACGCTGGAATGAACTCGAGTTTTTTCAGGTTGTCACTGACCATAAAAGCCGCCACTCTTGCGTCCTCTTGCCCTTTGACGCCCTGATCGCGGCGATGGAAAATTTAAAAGCGAAAGCCTGACATGCGCCGCAAAAACCCTAAAATCACGAATATTCCCGACCTCCCGTCACCCTGCACGGGCGTCTGCAGCATGGATATGCAGAACCTTTATTGCCGGGGATGCTTTCGCACGCGCAATGAAATCGGCGGCTGGCCGTTGATGAGCAATGAAGAGAAGCTCAGCGTCGTCAGAGAGCTGCGTGCGCGGCGGCGGGAATCACTGATTTAATCGCATTTGCCATAATTTTGCCCCTTTCAAATCGCTTAATGTAAACGTTGTTTGATATTTTGTTATGGGCTTTGCGACAGAAGGAGGGGCATATGTATTTGAAAACCCTGAGCATTCTAACAGTTGCGTTTCTGTCTCTACTATTCCTTGTGATGGCGCATTTCGTGCCAAATGCGACGACGCTGACCGCCTCCGCAGACAATCCCGACCTGAAATGCCTGGCGCAGGCTGTTTATTTTGAAGCGCGCGGTGAGCCCTTCAGCGGCCAGATTGCTGTCGCCCAGGTTGTTCACAACCGCGTCGAGAAAAGCAGAAAATCCTATTGTGATGTCGTATTTGAAGGCAGCTCCCATCGGAACGCCTGCCAGTTTTCCTTTGCCTGTGACGGCAAATCCGACCAGGCCTCAAACAAAGAGGCCTGGCTGCGGGCAGTCCTGATTGCCAGCCTCGTCCAGGGCGGAAATATGCGGGACCTTTCTGGCGATGCCCTGTTCTATCACGCGACTTACGTCACGCCAAGCTGGTCAAAAATGATGGCGCAGACTGCGTCGATCGGCAACCATGTCTTTTATCGGCAGATGTAGCCGGCCCACTATCTCCCTCTTACGACCGGCGGCGTAAAGCCGCCTTATTAGTGATTTCCTCTGTGGCCGGATTATGCCATTACCTTCCTCATATGCCAGATCCGTGACGCCAGTCACATACTTTCCGATGCTTCTCCGGCATTATTACGATTGATTAGTATATCAATATGATATATTTAGGTTCGCAATATCACTGGCGTAGATTTTCTGCTGTTTGAGTACTACTACCGTTTTTCACTGAATGAGCAGGTTTGATGGATATTAGAACCCTGTGTCTCGGCATTCTCACTATGGGCGATGCCACCGGATACGAAATCAAGAAGACGTTCGAGGAAAAACTCGATTTAATTTTCCATGCGAGTTACGGATCGATTTATCCCTCCTTGAACAAGCTCACCGAAGAAGGCCTGGTTTCCTGCCGTGAATTGAGTCAGGAAAAGCGCCCGGACAAAAAAATCTATACTATCACCGCCGCCGGTCGTTACGCCTTCCTTGAAAAGGTAATGAATAAACCGGCCGCGGACCGGTTTCGCTCAGAATTTCTGGCGACGCTGATGTTTGCGCATTTGCTGCCCGCCTCCACCATCTCCCAGATGATCGACGAGAGAATTGCCGATCGTGAACGGAAAATCTCCGATATGGCCACCGGTTGCCCCGAAAGGCCAACCGATACGGAACAATTTATGTGCGGCTATGGCCGAACCGTCTACCAGGCGGAAATAGATTACCTAATTGAAAACAGGCACTTGCTGGAAGCGGACGCTCTTTTGGGCCGCCGCGCAGCAGAATAAAGAGGTACCGTAGTGAACCGTTCTATAATAATTGCGATTGTTATCGCCGTTGTGGTGGTGGGCTGGATAGCGTCGGGGCAGTTTGCGAGCCTTTCCGATACATCGTCCGGCGACGCAAGTGCCGCGATAAACGAAAATGCGGTAAACGATAAGACTGAATCGCCGAAAGAGAATGTCATGGGCGTGCGTGTTAGCACCTTCATCGCTCAGCCGCGCCAGCAGGAGGTTATCGTTCATGGCAAGACCGAAGCTTTTCGCGCTGTCGAATTGAAAGCTGAAATCGCCGGGCGGGTCGCCAAGGTTTATGTCGATGACGGCGATCGCGTCAAGGTGGGCGATCCGATCGTCAGCTTCGATGTCAAGGATAACAAGGCTAAGCTGGCGGAGGCCGAAGCCCTTGTCCGTCAGCGCGAGATCGAGCATAAAGCATCCAAATCATTGAATAAAAAAGGATTTAGCGCCGATACAACGCTCGCCGGTACGCAAGCGCAGCTCGACAGCGCAAAAGCGCAAGTACTGGCGATGAGGATCCGCCTTCAGGATCTTGTGATCAACGCTCCCTTCAACGGCTATATCGAAGAGCGGGTCGCGGAAGTTGGCGACTTTGTGAAGGACGGAAATCCGATAGCAACAATCGTCCAAAGCGATCCCTTGCTCGTCACCGGCCAGATTTCCGAACTCCAGGTTGGCAATATAGAGGTTGGCGGTGAAGGGACCGCCACACTCGTCACCGGCGAGAAGGTTTCGGGGAAAATAAAATATATCGGGAATACGGCAGATCCGGCAACACGGACCTTCCGGGTTGAGCTTGAGGTTCCGAACAAGGACTATAAACTTCGCAATGGCGTTACCTCTGAAATCGTTTTCAAGACAAAATCAATTATGGCGCATTTGCTCTCCCCCGCCTTCCTGACCTTGAACGACAAGGGTGTCCTTGGACTGCGGGCCGTTGGCGGCGATGATATTGTCGACTTCTATCCGGTGAAGATCCATGCCGATACGCCGGAAGGCATGTGGGTTGGCGGCTTGCCGGAGACCGTTAATTTGATTGTCGTCGGGCAGGATTTCGTTCGTGAGGGCGATCATGTCAAAGCGGATATGTATACAGCCGAGGCCAACAAATGAACGCGATTATTGATGCCGCCATCGGCCGATCCCGAACGGTTATCTCGGCGCTGCTGTTGATCCTGGTTGCCGGTGTCTACGCCTATGTTGATATCGCCAAGGAAGCGGATCCGGATATCAATATTCCTATCATTTATGTCTCCATGACCCATGAAGGCATTTCCCCCGAAGATGGCGAACGCCTATTGATCCGTCCTATGGAACAGGAACTTCGCTCGATCGAGGGCGTCAAGGAAATGCGCTCGATGGCGAGCGAAGGCTATGCCTCCGTCACCATGGAATTTGAAGCCGGATTCGACGTCGACAAGGCGCTGAAAGACGTGCGCGAAAAGGTGGACGTCGCCAAGAAGGAACTCCCGCAGGAAACCGATGATCCGGAAGTGAACGAGGTCAATTTCGCCCTGTTCCCGGTCCTCGTAGTCACGCTGTCAGGTGATGTTCCGCTCCGCACCCTCATCGGGCTTGCAAAAGACCTGCAGGACGAGGTTGAAGGCCTTCCGGGGGTTCTTGAAGCGACCATCGGTGGTGACCGGGAGGAGGTTCTTGAAGTTATTGTCGATCCGACAAAACTCGAAAGCTACCAGATATCGAACACCGATCTCGCGAACGCCATTGAATACAATAATAAACTTGTCGCCGCCGGTTCGATGGACACGGGCAAGGGCCGCTTTTCCATCAAGGTTCCGGGCCTTTTCAAAACGGCCTCCGACGTTCTTGATATCCCGATCAAGGTCCATAAGGATGGCGTGGTAACACTCCATGATGTGACCGACATCCGCCGGACATTCAAGGATGCGGACAGCTATGCCCGCCTTAATGGACAACCAGCTGTCGCCCTCGAAATCAAGAAGCGTCTGGGCGAGAATATCATCGAGACGATCGAAGATGTCCAACGCACAGTCCTTGCGGAAAAGGCGCGTTGGCCCGAGGGGGTTATCGTCACTTTCAGCCAGGATAAGTCCGAAGATATCCGCTCCATGCTGAAGGATCTGCAGAACAACATCATAAGCGCTATCGTTCTCGTCATGATCGTTGTGATCAGCGCGCTCGGCGTTCGCACAGCGGGCCTGGTCGGGCTGTCCATTCCGGGGTCCTTCCTGATCGGCATCCTCTATATGTACCTGTTCGGGCTAACCATCAATATCGTGGTGTTGTTCGGCCTCATTCTCGCGGTTGGCATGCTGGTCGACGGCGCCATCGTCGTGACTGAATTCGCCGACAGGAAAATGGCGGAAGGTATTGATAAAAAAGAGGCTTACACTCTCGCGGCGAAACGCATGGCCTGGCCGATCATTGCCTCGACCGCGACGACGCTTGCCGTTTTCATGCCACTCCTTTTCTGGCCCGGTGTGGTTGGCGAGTTCATGAAATTCCTGCCCATCACGCTGATCACCACCCTGACCGGTTCGCTGTTGATGGCGCTCATTTTTGTACCGACGCTGGGCTCGGTGTTTGGCCGGGCCGGGTCGACCAATTCGAAGACACTCGCCGCCCTTGCCGCCGCGGAAAGCGGTGATATAGGGGAGGTCGGCGGCTTTACCGGCAGATATGTCCGCGTCCTTTCATTTTGTCTCCGGCATCCGGCGAAAATCGTTCTTGTCGGCGTCCTGGCATTGGTTGGTGTTCAGTATTACTATATAAACCACGGCAACGGCGTCGAATTCTTCCCGGATGTCGAGCCGGAAATGGCGCTGGTTTATGTCCATGCCCGCGGCAATATGTCGACGGATGAAAAAGACGTCCTCGTGCGCGAAGTTGAACAGGAAATTCTCAAGCTGGACGACTTTTCCTCTGTTTACACCCGCACCGGCAGCGCGGCGACGGGGCAGGATATCTCGGCCGATGTGATCGGAACCATCCAGATGGAGTTCAAGGACTGGCAGGACCGGCGCCCAGCCACAGCCGTATTCGAAGATATCCGGGAGCGGACAGCACATCTGACAGGCATCACCGTGGAAGCACGGAAACCGGACGCGGGACCGCCGACTGGCAAGGATATCCAGATCCAGCTTGCCTCCCGAAATACAGAGCTGCTGCCCATCGAAATCGCGAAAATTCGCGCGTATCTGGAAACAAAGGTGAGCGACCTGGTGGATATCGAGGATAGCCGCCCCATCCCCGGCATTGAATGGCAGATTTTGGTCGACCGTGCGCAGGCGGGACGCTTCGGCGCCGATATCCTCTCTGTCGGCAAAACCATTCAGCTCGTCACCAACGGGATCAAGGTTGGTGAATACCGGCCAGATGACGCCGATGAGGAACTCGATATCCGGGTGCGCTATCCTGACGACAAGCGGAGTATTGAGCAGCTTGACGACCTTCATGTCCTGACGGCCAATGGCATGGTGCCTCTGTCCAATTTTGTGACACGTGAAGCGAGACAGAAAGTTGGCACTGTCAACCGAACGGACGGACTTCGGATCATGACCGTCAAGGCGAATGTCGCCGGTGGCGTTCTGGTCGATGAAAAGGTCAAGGAAATCCAGACCTGGCTCGAAAATGACGCGCATCTCGATCCTCAGGTTTCTTACAAATTCAAAGGTGAGGACGAAGAGCAGAAGAAAGCAGGCGCCTTTCTCGTGAAGGCTTTTGCCGTTGCTCTCTTTATCATGGCGATCATTCTTGTGACGCAGTTTAACAGCTTTTACCACGCCTTCCTGATCCTGACAGCGGTGATCATGTCGACAATTGGCGTGCTGCTCGGTCTTATTATCACGGGGCAGCCTTTCGGCATTGTCATGACCGGAGTTGGTGTCATCTCGCTCGCGGGTATTGTGGTGAATAACAATATCGTTTTGATTGATACGTTCGCCCATCTCCGGCGTGAGGGTATGGCGGCAATGGAGGCGATCCAGCGCACGGGAGCGCAGCGCCTGCGGCCGGTCATGCTGACGACCGTCACAACGATCTTCGGATTGTTACCGATGACATTTCAGGTCAATATTGATTTCGTCACCCGCGAAATTGTCACCGGGGCCCCGTCTTCGCAATGGTGGGTGCAGTTGTCGACGGCCGTGGCCTTCGGACTGACCTTTGCGACCGTCCTGACCCTGATCATTACGCCGGCGCTGTTGATGCTGGGGGCCAATGTCAGCGACGGGCTGGCCCGCCGCAAAGCCCGGAAGTTGGAGCGCAAATCGGCGGCCGGGCATCCGGAACCGGCTGAATAGAACGAAGCGCAATCCCTCTACTGCCTTCGGGCAGGCGGATTGCGTAAAGACAAGAAAAGTTCAGCGGCGTATTAGTGCGTCTCGCCGACCTCGTCATCGTCTTCAGGCGCGTCATCAGATTTCACCATATCCGCCTTTTGCGTGTCCTGACCTTGCAGCCGCCGGTGGCTCATTATGGAGAAGGGAATGGTTACCATATAAACAACGGCAATCGCGGATAGAAGCTGCCAGGGGTAACTCGCCAGAACGGCCGCCAGACCGCCGACCAAAACAAGCATTGGCATAATGAATCGCCGGGCGATCCGGACCCGCTTGATCGAGAACGTCGGGATCCGACTCGCCATCAGGAACGCCATGAACAACAGCCAGACGGCGTTCAATATGGCCGATCTGAAAAAGTCGTTATCCGTATAAAAGCTGATAACCATGAACAGGAGCGAAATGGACGCACCGGCGGGCGCTGCAATGCCCGTGAAATAGCGTGCCGCCCATGCCGGCTGTTTTTCATCCAACATTGAATTGAAGCGCGCCAAACGCAAGCCGCAGGAAACTGTGAAAACAAGCGCGATGATCCAGCCAACGCCGCCGAGACCACTGTCGAGCGTCCAGAGAAACAGGACCAGCCCGGGCGCGACGCCGAAACTCACAAAATCAGAGAGGGAATCAAGTTCCGCACCAAATCTAGATGTGCCTTTCAGCAGACGCGCCATGCGCCCATCGAGCCCGTCCAGAACCCCGGCCGCGAGAATGGCAATCACCGCCATTTCCCATTTCTCATCCAGTGCAAATCGGACGGATGTCATTCCGGCGCAAAGCGCCAGCATCGTCAGCATGTTCGGAATGAGGGAGTTAAGTGGTAACAGCTTTAGCTTGCGGCGCTGTTGGAAGGACATCTAGCGGACCTCCACAACCATCGGCGCTTCATTTCCGGCTTTCAGATCGGCGACGATGGTCTCCCCACCAATCATATTCTGTCCAAGACCGACGAGCGGTTCAACACCGTCCGGAAGATAGATATCGGTCCGGCTACCAAAGCGGATCAGGCCGAACCGTTCTCCGGTGCGTACTTCCTGATTATCCGCGAGATAGCAAACAATCCGGCGCGCAACGAGACCTGCAATCTGGACGAAGACGATGTCATTACCGTCAAGATCACGCAGATGCACGGCGTGGCGTTCATTCTCCTCCGACGCCTTGTCCAGCGACGCATTCAGGAACTTGCCCGGACGATAAACCTGACGGATGATCGTTCCACCAAGTGGCACCCGATTGACATGCACATTGAAGACATTGAGGAAAATACTGATCCTGAGCTTCGCATCCGGCCCCATGCCGAGTTCTTCCGGCGGGACCGCCCGCTCAATCAATTGCACCACTCCGTCGGCGGGACTGACGATCAGGCCCTCGCGCGTCGGCACATGGCGGTCGGGATCGCGGAAGAAATAGACGCACCACAGCGTCAGGACGACGCCGATCCAGCCGAGCAATGGCCAGGTAAACAGGAACAAGGCCAGCGTGACCGCCGCGAAAATGGCGATAAAACGGTGACCTTCCTGATTAATCGGCACCAATACTGACTTCAACATATCCATACTTCTCTTCCTTCCGGTGCGCGGCTTCTCGTCGACACAGAGGTCCTGACCCTAGCCCTATAGCGCAAGTCGCCGTTAAAAAGAACAAAAAGATGCCTGAGACAATAGCCGTCTCTTGAGTGTAACGCCTAATCCAGCACTTGCTCAAGCTTCTCCTGATAGCTTGCAGCTTCCTGCTGGCGCGCCCACATGGCGGCATATTGACCGTCCCGCGCAAGAAGGTCGTGATGACGGCCCCGTTCCAGAATGCGGCCATTATCGAGAACGATTATCTCATCGGCATCGACAACGGTGGATAGCCGATGCGCGATCACGAGGGTCGTCCGATTTTTGGAAACATCGGCAAGGCTTGCCTGAATTTCCTTTTCCGTATGGGAATCAAGCGCTGACGTCGCTTCGTCAAACAGAAGGATACGCGGCTGTTTGAGGATTGTCCGGGCGATGGCGACCCGCTGCTTTTCACCGCCGGAAAGTTTCAGGCCCCGCTCGCCTACCATGGTCTCATAGCCGTCCGGGAGTTTTTCTATGAACTTGTCGATACTGGCAAGGCGGGCGGCCTCCTCGACCTCTTCATTCGTCGCATCGGGGCGCCCGTATTTAATGTTGTAGCGAATCGTATCATTGAAAAGCACCGTATCCTGCGGAACGATACCGATGGCCGCTCGCAGGGAATCCTGCGTTATGTCCTCGATTTTCTGACCATCGATCGTGACATATCCCGCATCCACGTCATAAAAGCGGAACAAGATGCGGGAAATCGTCGACTTGCCGGCGCCGGACGGACCAACGATCGCTATTTTCTTGCCCGGTGGAACCCTGAACGACAGCCCATGTAGTATCTGCCGCTTTTTCTCGTAGCCGAAATCGACATTGTGAAATTCCACCTCCCCGCCGCCCGCCGCGAGCGGCTTCGCGTCCGGATGGTCATCAATTTCGCGCGAGACGGTGAGGAGTTCGAACATCTGCTCCATATCGACCAGGCTCTGCTTGATTTCCCGATAGACGAACCCCAGGAAATTCAGCGGCTGCACCAGCAGCATCAGGAAAGAATGAATGGCGACAAAATCCCCCACCGTATAGATACCGTTCACTACGCCCTTCGCTGACAACAGCATAACGGCGACCAGGCCGATACTGATGATGACCCCTTGCCCGATGTTGAGGTATGCAAGCGTCGTATTGCTGCGGACGGCGGCTTTTTCATATCCGGCAAGCGCTCGGTCAAACCGGCGGGCTTCATGAGTTTCATTGCCGAAATACTTGACAGTCTCGAAATTGAGCAGGCTGTCGATTGCCTTGGTATTCGCCTCACTGTCCTTCTCATTCATGGTCCGGCGGAATTGAAGCCGCCATTCAGTGATCGCCAGCGTGAAATAGATATAGGCAACCAGAGTCACGAATGTAATCAGCGACATCACCCACCCATACTGGACAAGCAATATCCCGCAGATAAAAAGAATTTTGAGCAACGTCGGGATGATATTGAACAGCATGAACCGCAGCAGAAAATCGATGCCCTTGGTACCGCGCTCGATCGCCCGGCTGAGGCCTCCGGTCTGTCTGTCCAGATGAAAACGGAGCGACAGTTGGTGCAGATGCCGGAAGGTATTGAGGGCCACCTGCCGGATGGCATGCTGCCCGACTTTCGCGAAGACAGCATCACGGAGCTCGGCGAACGCCTGCGTGAGGACGCGTGCGACACCGAATGCAACGATTAATCCGGCGGGCATGACGATGATCGGGTTCACGTCCCCGGTCATATCATCAACGATAAATTTTAGAAGATAGGGCGTATAGACGGAGGCCACTTCGGCCATGATCAGCAAAATGAAGGCGATGACGACACGTGACTTGAGATCTATACGCCCTGCCACCCAGAGATAATGCCCAAGCGTCTGAAGGGTCGCCAGATGGCTTCTGCCCTTTTTCGGAGCGGAGCTGTCGGTTTTTATAGTGTTCATTGCGTTTCCGTCTGAGATACGATGCTGCCAGAATAGCCGAAATACTGTCGGCCCCTTATCGGAAAATGACCGACATGGGGGAAATGTGACTCAGGCCACAAATCAGTCCAGCCTACTTTTTTGGCAACGTAAAAATCTGTCCTGGAAAAATCAGGTCGGGATCGCGTATCTGGTCCTGATTGGCCTGATAGATAACCGTATACTCCATTCCCTCGCCATAGACCCGGCGGGCGATCCGCCAGAGACTGTTGCCGGGCTGGACAACGGCCCTCGTCCCGCCACTTCCCTGCGCCAGGATCACATCACTGGCTGGCGCCTTCTGGAAGGGAAGCTCGACGCGGGAAATCACCTTGCCCGCTTCATCCAGCTGATCGATCCTGAGTTTATGGTTTCCCGCCGGAATGGAATGATCCGGAACGACCATCCAGTTGCCATCGCTATCGATCACGGCGGCGCCAACGGGCTGATTATCGACATAGATCTGTACAGACTTGCCGGGCTGTCCCCTGCCGGAGAGTTCCAGAGTTCCCTTGTCATCATAATTGACCGCACCGAGGGTAAGGTCCTTGGCCGCCGAAACATCTCCCTTGGATTCCGGGATTTGCAGCAGTTTTACCGATCCAGGGGTTGCAGACGTCCCTTCTGTTTCTTTCGGAACCAGCATGGCAATCGCCGGCGCCCGCTCAGCCAGTGGCTTGGCGCAATCGGGAACATTCATAATGACGAGCTTGCCTGACTCCAGTTCCTGCCCATCGGGGTTTTTCGCCTTCAAATTGACCGTCTGGGATCCTGCGGGAAGCGGATTGGTCGAGGTAAAGACCCATTCGCCGATGGCCGACGCCGTCACTTCTCCGGCTATTTGATCACCAACGAAAACCGTTACAACGGATGCAGGCATCGCCCTTCCGGCCGCCACAAGTTCGCAGTTCTGGTCAATCCGGACGATATCAAAGCTCGGCCGCGCAAGGGCCATCTGCTGACCACTGGTATCCGTCGTATCATCGAGCTTTTTATCAATAATCCGAGGCTCGAGCGCAGCCATCTGCTGTCCGTCAGCGCTTGCTCCCGCATCCCCGGCGGCTTTCCCGGACGCTTTAGCTTCCTCGCCAGACTGCGTTGCGGTTTCCGACGGCGCCTCCCCTGCCGGTCCGAAAAACGCATCACCGCGAAGATAGAGGAAGAAACCGACCACAATAAGCAGCAGAATTGCCAGGATACCAAATACGCGCACCAGAGCCTCGCTTTTTTAACTATATGCTGCTGCATTATGACCTGCGGCGGCGGATCGTGCAATGTTTAGTAAAATTGGCTATGACCAGACCGTAAACTCCTAATCCGCGCCCACAAAATTTGTATGCAGGTTAGGAATTTATGACTTAGGTTTCTCGACCTTGTTCCTGATCGGCGGAATGTTCTTGAGATAGGCGGCGATGGCGGCGCGGTCGTCGTCCGTCAGTTTGGAGAGACTATGATCGATTACCTCCTCCATGGAGCCCTGGACATTATCGAAATCTGGCATCATGCCGTCTTTCATAAAACTGACGAGATCCGCTTCCGACCAGTCACCGATGCCCGTTTCCATATCTGGCGTGATATTTGGAACGACCTCTCCCTCGCCGCCGTTGGGATCTCCGGCGAGATAAAGAGAGTTATCGGTGCCGCCGAGGAAATTTCGCGGCGTGTGGCATTCCCCGCAATGAGCCAGTGCTTCAACAAGGTAGCCGCCCCGCGCGACTTTTCCGTCCACACCCGAAGGTGGCACGTAAGGCCCTTCATCAAAAAACAGAATCCTCCAGCCCCATTGCAGCCAACGCCAGGAAAAGGGCGGCGAAACATCATGGGGCTTGTTTCTTGCACTCGATTTGGGAAGACTCTCAAGATACGCCTTGATTGCGAGCGCGTCCTCAT
>JAIOYL010000005.1 GCA_021741195.1 Sneathiella sp.
ATGAAATCTGGGTCAGGGAGGGGAACCTGGCAACGGCGATTTCCGCCTCCTACGCCCTTCCTGGCCTGTTCTCTCCTCAGAAAATTGGCGACAGATGGCTTATTGATGGCGCATTGACCAATCCGGTACCGGTTTCAGTCTGCCGCGCGCTTGGCGCCCGACTGGTGATTGCCATCAATCTGAACGCTGACGTTTTCGGCATGACGAATATCGGCGAGAGCGAAAGCGATTTCGTAATCGACGATAACGGCAAGAAGACGCGCGTTTTTCACGCCCGCTCTCCGCTCAATTTAATGAAACACCGGTTCTTTGATAAATCGGGCGCAGAGCCAAGCATTTTCGGCGTCATGATGTCATCTTTAAATATAGTTCAGGACCGTTTGAGCCGTTCCCGTCTCGCAGGCGACCCCCCGGACATCACGATTGCGCCAAGGCTGGCCCAATATGGCTTGCTGGATTTCAACAAGGCCAGTCAAATGATCACCGAAGGTGAAGCTGCAACGGAACGCTCGCTCACATTCCTCAAACATGCCATGGATGTTTTGTCCTGAACAACCGCATTACCCCGTCGCGATATAGTCCCGCAACGCTGCGGCTTCACGCTCGACTTCATCCATCCTGCTCTTGACCACGTCACCGATGGAGATAAATCCTACCAGCTTACCGTTTTCGAGAACCGGTAGATGACGGATGCGCTTCTCCGTCATCAATGCCATGACATTATCGATCGTCTCTGAGGGGGTTGTGGTGACGAGGTTGGCGGTCATCAAATCTTCGGCTTTCAACTGGAGGCAACCGTCCCCGCTTTCGGAAAGGCCACGGACAATATCCCGTTCCGACAAGACCCCGCGCAGGTTCCCCGCTTTATCGACGACAAGAACGGCGCCAATCCTTTTGGTCCCCAGAATATTGGACACAGCGGAAATACTGTCGGACGGGGAAGCTGTAATAACGTCAAACCCTTTTGTTTTCAAAATACCAGCAACATTCATACCGATTCTCCTTCTGAATAATCTGCCGGAAATCCACTCAACCGCCCCGCATTTCCGATTTTTCTAATTTACCAGATCGCTGTTTAAAACTCAAACATAACAGAACTTTTATCCTTGCAATTACAATCCTCTGATTTGTATATCGGAATTGCCGGTTTCCACGTCAATATCTTCGTTGTCGCGATCAGCCGGACCAATGACAATTGTCACTTCCCCCTTGATTTTTAGATCGGCGAATTTTTCAGCGAGATCTTCAAGCTGGCCGCGGTGGATATTTTCAAATTTCTTCGTGAGCTCTATGCAGACCGCCGCCCGCCGGTTACCGATACATTCCAGGGCAATTTTCAGGATTTTACCAACACGGAAAGGGGATTCGAAAAACACCAAAGCAGCTGGCGTTTCGGCAAACGCCTTGAATACCTTGCGTTGGCGGCCAGGGCGGCGCGGCAGGAAACCTAAAAATGAGAACGCAGGTATCGGCAATCCGGAAACGGCCAGCGCCGTAATAACCGCACTGGGCCCAGGCAGGGCTTCAACACGATAGCCATTCTCGATGGCCGCCGCCGCCGCCCGCTGTCCGGGATCACTAATGGCGGGCGCACCCGCATCCGATGTCAGCCCGACAGATTTTCCGTCCCGCAGCAGAGACAAGATACGCCCGACCGCGCGGTCTTCATTATGCGCGTGACAGGCAAAAATAACCGGCGGACTTGTAAGGGAATGCCGCTCAAATATTTTACGGGTATGGCGCGTATCCTCACATGCCAAGGCGTCGACGGTTTGCAGAATGCGCATCGCCCTGAGTGTAATATCCTCAAGATTCCCGATGGGGGTCGGGATAAGGTATAGGGTCGGTTCGGCCTGAACGTCGATTTCTGTCATAAAGTAAGGATTAACCATATTCTCGAGCGGGACGCAATGCTCTGCTGAGGGTCCTGTTATCACACCGCAGCCAGAATCTGCTCCCGCAACCAAACATTCGCCTTGGTCCGGTCGGTCGATATATGCCAATACAGATGCAGATCGAGGTTAGGAATCGCGAGAGGAAGCGGAAATACGCGGCAATCATACATTCGCGAGAGCAGCAATGGCGCTGTTAGCGCGAATTCCGCTCGCTGTAGCATGTGAAAAGCGGCCTGATAATGCTGCAGGCGTATTGCAATCTGCCGCGATGATCCCTGCTTACTAAGCTCAACATCAACTATTCCGCCCCCTTGCTGGCGCGATGAAACCAGAATATGGGCCATCTCAAGATAATCACCAATCGAGAGTTCCATCTTTTCTGCCAGAGGGTGACCCCGTCCCACGACGCATACCTGCTCATCCGACATCAGCTTGACCTGCATCAATTGAGAGGTTGCGAGAAGCGGAATATCAACGGCGAAATCGATCTCTCCGAGTGATAGTTTCTTCGCAATAGAGCGGCGGGGAACATAAAAGGCCTGTACCTTCATCATCGGTGCCGACCGATGTAGCCTTTCGACAAGGGATGGCAATAATATGGTCTCACCGATATCACCAATGGCAATTTTGACAGTTTTTTCCGATGTGGCGGGTTCAAATTCTTCCTCAGCACTGATTCCCGATTGCAATAACCGGAGCGCCTGACGGACGGGACCGATCATCTTTTGCGCCATCGGGGTCGGGTTCATCTTTTTGCCGGCATGAATAAATAGCGGATCATCAAGCCGTTCGCGGAGGCGCGCGAGAGTATTACTGACGGCCGGCTGAGTCACATTGAGAACCTGTGCCGCCTGGGTCAGGTTGCCATGCGTGTATATCGCCTCGAACGCGACAAATAAGTTCAGGTCAAAATTCTGTAATCTCATCCAAATGATATCATTTTTGTGAATGGTTTAATATCATACGAATAAATTTCAATGATTACAAATTTTTCTCTAAACTCCCGGAACTGCCCACCTGACAATTGAGGGAACAATGCAATGAATTTTTCTTTTACCGACAAGGTCGATAGCCTGGTAGCGCGCGTCGAAGCCTTTATGGATGATAATGTCTACCCTGCGGAGCAGGAATACCATGACTATATTGAAGGATCGGCAAACCGTTGGGTCATTCCGCCGGTTATGGAAACACTCAAAGAAAAGGCGAAAGCGGCGGGGTTATGGAACCTGTTTCTGGCGGAATTTGAAGACTATGGTGCAGGCCTGAGCAATCTGGAATATGCGCCGCTTGCTGAAATCATGGGACGCTCGATGATTGGCTCTGAGGCCTTTAACTGCAGCGCGCCCGACACCGGCAATATGGAGGTGCTCGCCCGCTACGGCACCCAGCCGCAGCGTGATGAATGGCTGGTGCCGCTTCTTAACGGAGAAATCCGTTCCGCCTTTGCGATGACCGAGCCAGCCGTGGCCTCTTCCGATGCGACGAACATTCAATGCACGATCGATAAACAGGACAATGAATATGTGATCAATGGCCGGAAATGGTGGACATCGGGCGCCCCCGATCCCCGTTGCAAGATCATGATCGTGATGGGCAAAACAGATGTCAACGCGCCGCGCCATTCCCAGCAATCGCAGATACTGGTTCCGGTAGATACGAAAGGCGTCACCATCGTCCGGCCGCTCAAGGTTTTCGGCTCCGACGACGCGCCGCATGGTCATGCGGAGATTCTGTTCGAGAATGTCCGGGTGCCGGCATCCAATCTGATCGGTGGCGAAGGCGAAGGTTTCGCCATCGCGCAAGGGCGCCTTGGCCCCGGCCGGATTCATCACTGCATGCGTCTGATCGGCTGCGCACAACGGGCGCTGGAGTTGATGTGCGCCCGCGCCGAGAGCCGGGTCGCCTTCGGCAGGAAGCTGAGCGAGCAGGGATCGGTTCGCGAAGATATCGCCAAATCCATCTGCGAAATTGAGCAGGCCCGCCTCCTGACCCTGAAAGCCGCCGCGCGGATGGATGATGTTTCCTACAAGGAGGCCCGCGACCTGATCGCCATGATCAAGATTGTCGCCCCGACCATGGCCCAGACTGTCATTGACCGGGCTATCCAGGTGCATGGCGCGATGGGCCTGAGCCAGGATACTTTCCTCGCCGAGGCTTTCGCCTACGCCCGCACGGTACGGCTCGCGGACGGGCCGGATCAGGTGCATATGTCGTCGCTCGGCAAGCAGATAGTTGGCCGCTATGCCGCGTGATGACAGACGCATGGACAAAAATGAGGAGGGTCTTGCAAGACCCTCCGACTTCCTGCCTTTCCTGCCTTTCGTAAAAAGTCACGGCGTGCGCATTCTGGAGGAGGTCCCCGGCAGTATTGTGATCGAGGCGCCTTTTCAGGAAGCGCTGTCGACACCGCCGGATCTTTTTCCCGCATCAGTCGTCGGTACGATTGGCGATATCGCGGCGGTGAGTTCCTGCCACTCCCTTCTTCCCAACGGCTGGGCTTGCGCCACTCTCGACTTCACGGTCAAGATGACCGGTCAGGCGCGGGGGGAGAAATTGATCGCGCGCGGCCGCGTCCTGCAGAACGGGCGGACGCTCTCCGTTGGCATTGCCGACGTCTACGCCGTTGCGGGAGGGGAAGAAAAACTCTGCGGGGCTGTTATCGCGTCAACCCGCAATTTCCGATTGTAGGGGATTTACGCCGGGTGGCGGCGGACAAGGTACCGCTGCTCGCCTTCCAGCACCAGCTCCCGCCGCTGATTGTGAATTGTCGAACGGACTGTCACAACGCCGGTCGTTCTCTGTTCCTTCAGCGCCGTAATCACCAGTTCCGGATAGACCGTATCGCCGTAATACACCGGTCCCAGAAATTTCGACGACTGATCGATAAAGGCAATCAGCGACTCGCCAATCACATGGGGGAAAATGCCCGCGCCCGACGCCGTCTGGATAAGAACCTGGAAACCATGAGCGAGCAATTCCGGATGCCCCTGGGACTTGCAGTATTCGACATCATAATGGATCGGGTGGTTATCTCCGGAAGCTGCCTGAAAAGCCGAGAAATTGGCATCGCGAAGGGTCCGTGAGGGGATATAGAATCGCTGGCCAACAGACAAATCCTCAAAATAGCTTGCCTCGGCAAATTTATGATTTTCCGGTAAAAATTGCTCATCATTCATCTCGCGCTCCGCTTGTTGTTCAAGTCTTTTTTATCATTGCCCCGTTTATTTCGGGGTATTGTCTCGCTATAGTCGTCCGGTATTCATTTAATCGCAAGGACTGATCTCATGAAGGGCGACGCAACAATTATCAAGCATCTCAACGTTATTCTTAAAAACGAGCTGACAGCGATCAACCAGTATTTCCTTCATGCCCGCATGCTCGAGGATTGGGGCCTTAAAGAGCTCGGCGAGAAGGTATATGACGAATCCATCGATGAAATGAAGCATGCGGACAAACTGGTCAAGCGCGTGCTTTTTCTGGAAGGCCTACCGAACCTGCAGGATCTCGGCAAGCTGCTGATCGGCGAGGATGTGAAGGAAATTCTGGAATGCGATCTCAAAATCGAGCATGCTGGTCATAAGGACCTCAAGGCTGCCATAAAAGACTGCGAAACCAAGCAGGACTATGTGTCGCGGGAACTACTGGCGGATATTCTGGAAGCGGAAGAAGAGCATATCGACTGGCTGGAAACCCAGCTCGGCTTGATTGAAAAAATGGGAATACAGAATTACGTGCAATCGCAAACTTTCTGATCTGATACACGCAGACAGTAAGTTTCCAAGAAACAAGCGCTCGCATATCTACGCTATTGACAATCATTCGCATAATACCTAGTTATTGGAAATGATTGGCACTTTTAGCTGTGGAATTTTTGAATGTATATCTGCCTATGTAACGCATTGACGGATCGGGATGTAAAATCCGCAGTTTCTTTGGGCGCGCAACGCATTGCCAATGTCTATGAAATGCTGGGTGCTGCGCCGCAATGCGCCAAATGCTCCACCCATATCCGGGACATTATTCGCGAAACAACGGATGCCGGAATGGCGCCGATGGTTCGTCGCTAAAGCAAATCTCATTTTAAAAGAATCAGGAAGAAATTTCCCTCGCCCTTTCTGGGAGCGAGGGATTGTATCAGTCTAAAGGGCCTTATTATTAATTTCAGCCTTGGCCTCGGCATACTGTTCTTTTAATCGGTCTACATACTCTTTGACTGTCGGTACGTCTTTGACGCTGCCTATTCCCTGACCTGAACCCCATATATCCTTCCAGGCCTTGGATTTCCCTGTCCCACCACTTCCGAAATTCATTCGGCTCTTGTCGGCGCCGGGCAAGTTTTCCGGATCGAGCCCGGCCTTCACCACACTGGGACGCAAATAATTGCCGTGAACGCCAGTGAAAGTGTTGGTATAAAGAATGTCTTCACCGGCGCTCTCCACGATCATGTTCTTGTACTCTTCGACCGCATTTGCTTCTTTTGTGGCAATAAAGGCGCTTCCCATATAGGCAAGATCGGCCCCCATCGCTTGAGCCGCCAAGATTGACCGCCCATTGGCAATCGCACCGGAGAGGGCAATCGGGCCATCAAAAAACTGGCGAACTTCCGATACAAGCGCAAAAGGACTTAAGCGTCCGGCATGACCGCCCGCACCAGCGCAGACAAGTATCAGCCCGTCAACGCCAGCTTCCAACGCCTTTTCAGCGTGGCGAATGGTTGTCACGTCATGCAGGATAATGCCGCCATAAGAATGAATCGCCTTCACGATTTCGTTCGGCGCCCTGAGGCTCGTAATGATGATCGGCACCTCATGCTTCACACAAAGTTCAACGTCCTCACTTAACCTGGAATTTGACGCATGAACAATCTGGTTGACAGCAAAGGGGGCAACTTTCTTGCCGGGGTTCGCGGCGGCATATTCTGCAAGTTCGGACTTGATGCGGTACAACCACTCATCAAGCTGCGAAATCGGCCGGGCGTTCAGTGCGGGGAATGAACCGACAATGCCTTCCTTGCACTGAGCGATGACTAGCTCCGGAGCGGAAACGATGAACATCGGCGATGCAATAACAGGAAGAGACAAGCGCCCTTCCAGTACGGCTGGCATTGACATTTAAAGGGAGACTCCCGCAACATTTTGATGATTTGGCCAGGCCTGGATCTTGCGCCCAGTTACCCGGCTTGGGCAGATTATTAGCAGGATTTTTTAAAGATGACAAATTGTCATTTTTGACAAAATTTCATTTTTTATGTTCGCACCTGCGGCATTATTGCGAAAAATCCTTGAAAAACAGAATATTATTGCTTTCATGCAAGAATAAAAAAATATTCACTTCCCATGAAAGATCTTCGTATTTTGTCAGAACAAAAGGCCAATTTTTCAATTTTTGTCGATTTTTGATTCTCCACCAGTGGCGCCTAAACAGTTTTTGAGGCGAGCTTCGATCCGGTAGCCAATCTTTCCCGGTACCGGAACCATCTTGCCGTTCAGGCTCAATCCCGGACCGGCGCCCAAATCGGCAATTTCCTCGAAAGCCAGTTGTTTCAACGGATAGCATGAGCCTATCCGCTTTGGCATAAAGACTGCATACAGATTTACAAATCTATTTATTCAGGAGAGACATGTGCTGCAAACCGATACTACAAACCAATCTGTGTCCAACCGTTTTGAAAAGCGTGGCGCCTTTCGCGTCTCGAACCCGGTCTTGAGCGTTGAGATTGACGGGATAAAATTTTCGACAGAAAATTGGTCGCTGAACGGCCTGTTGCTAAACGGGGTTCCCGATCCATGTAAATTGGATACGCTTGTTGAAGGAATAGTCGGCCCGATTGGTTCCGCCGAGATGTGCCGCTTTGGCGGCCGTATCGTCCGGCTCGATCAGAATACCATGACGACAGCCATTGAACTTGACGAGCAAAGCGCAGACGTCGCCGCGTTACTGCCGCTCTGGGTATTGAAATATGGAGCCCGTTAGGTCGTGTTTTCGTAACGAAGGCTTGACAGGAGCTGGCGTCAATTCCTATGGTTGATTTTGACTGTCGGCATTACGCTGACATATCTTTAAATCCCTGACGGGAGAGACCGGCGTTGCCGGCGCCGAAGGAGCAACCGCCCCGGAAACTCTCAGGCACATGTACGGTCAGGGATAAGAGGCTCTGGAGAGAATGCGTAAAGTCAGCGTGGCGCATCACCGAAGAGGTAAGCTGGAAAATTCCGGCGTAATCTTTCAGGTACCCGGACAGAGGGGGCATCGTTTAACGCATTGGTGAAATTCACCAGAGTGAGGAAGGGTGCCTGAATATGACGAAAATCTCCAAATCCGGCCTTGGGAATGTGACGCCTGTAGTTCCGTCCAAGCCGTCTTCAGCGCCAGATCCGACGTCACAGCTCGATATCAACATAAGTGTCACCGACCTCTATACTATCGGTATCGGCCCGTCGAGCAGTCACACTGTCGGCCCCATGAGAGCGGCAAAACGGTTCGTCGACCGGTTGCAGACCGAGAAACTTATGGCCACGACAAACAGGATGTTGATTGAACTTTATGGTTCTCTCGCTCTGACAGGACATGGCCACGCCTCCGACATTGCGATTCTTCTCGGGCTTAGCGGCGCCCGTCCCTCCGAGATCGATCCGGAAGAGGTCAAGCCGCTGGTTGACAAAATCCGAAGCTCGGGGAAAATCCATCTCAACGGCCAGCATGAAATTCCATTTCATGAAAATCAGAGCCTACTTTTCCTGAAAGATCAACTGCTGCCGGAACATTCCAACGGCATGCGGTTCCGCGCCTATGATATGGACGGTGAGGAGCTTCTATGCCGTGATTATTTTTCAGTCGGCGGCGGTTACGTCGTCTCGCATAACGAAGGAGATCGCGCCGAAACGCCCGGTCATAACATTCAGCTCCCCTACCCTTTTTCCTCCGCCCGCGAGTTGCTAGATATGGGAAACGCGAGTGGCCTTTCCATCGCGGAAATGATGGTCGCCAATGAAAGCAGTTGGCGCGACAAGGAGGAAACCGTCGCGTTTCTCGACGATGTAAATGACGCCATGATCAATTGCATCCGGCGGGGATGTGACGCCGAGGGAATTTTACCGGGCGGTCTAAAAGTCAAACGCCGGGCCCACAAGCTCTATCGCGATCTGATGGATAATCCTGAACGGGCCTCGCGCGATCCACTGACCGTACTTGACTGGGTCAATCTCTATGCCCTCGCCGTCAATGAGGAAAATGCCGCCGGTGGTCGCGTCGTCACGGCACCGACTAATGGTGCGGCAGGCGTTATTCCCGCGGTCCTCAAATATTATCAGCGCTTTTGCCCTGGCGTGACCAAGGAAGGCACCCGCAACTTCCTGCTGACCGCCGCCGCGATCGGTGCCATATACAAGAAACGGGCGTCTATCTCGGCAGCGGAAATGGGATGTCAGGGGGAAGTCGGTGTCGCCTGCTCCATGGCGGCGGGTGCCCTTACGGCGGTTCTCGGCGGCACTAACGAGCAGGTTGAAAACGCTGCGGAAATTGGCATGGAGCATAATCTCGGCCTCACCTGCGATCCCATTGGCGGGCTCGTGCAGATTCCCTGTATCGAGCGCAATACCATGGGGGCGATGAAGGCAATCAATGCCTGCCGCCTTGCCCTTTCCGGCGATGGAACCCATGTGGTCTCACTCGACGAAGTGATTGAGACCATGCGTCAGACCGGCGTCGATATGCTCAGCAAATACAAGGAAACCTCGCAAGGCGGCCTCGCGGTGAATGTCGTCGAATGCTAGGCTGCTAGATTTCTTTGGTCAGCATCTTCTGGATATGGAGTGGCAAGGCGAAAGCCGCCTGATGTACTTCGGGCGTATAGTAATCCGTCGCAATTCCTGACTCGAGATAACGCTCCGCGAGTTTTGACAAGGCGACCTTGCGATGATTGGCGTCGTCCGTCGCCCAGCCGTAGGCCATAACGCCGCCGACGTAGCTTGGAATGGCTGCCAGATAAAAAGTGACGTCCGCGAATAGCCCGCCCAGTCGGTCATAGCTCGTGCGCAGTTCGCTCTCCTGGACGAAGGGGACGCCGTTCTGGGTGATAATGATCCCGCCCGCCGTCAAACAGGACTTGCAATCACCGTAGAATTCCGCCGTATAGAGAACTTCGCCAGGACCATGCGGATCGGTGCTATCTATAATGATCACATCCCAGCGCAGCTCCGTTTCCTTCACGAACTTGCAGCCATCCGCGATCACCAGTTCCAGACGCGGGTCGTCAAAGGCGCCGCCTGAAACCGTCGGCATATATTTACGACTGAGCTCAATGACCGAGCGGTCGATATCGACCAGCGTCACGGAAGTATTCTGATGCTTCATGAGTTGCCGTGCCGCGCCACCATCGCCGCCGCCAATGACCAGCACGCGGCTCACTTCGCCATGAGCAAGAAGCGGAACATGGACAAACATCTCGTGATAGATGAACTCATCCTTTTCCGTGGTCTGCACGGCGCCATCAAGCGACATCACCCGACCGAACTGCTTATTCTCGAAAATCACCAGATCCTGTAGATCGGTTTTTTCCTCGTAAATGACAGTATCGACTTTAAGGGCGAGATTGACGCCTGAATGCAAGCCTTCATCAAAAAGCTGCATCAACTGACGATCCCCCGCTTGATCTCATTGATCTGGAGCGTGGCGGGCTTGAAGGCCTCCTTCAGAACCGGGATAGCCTTATAGGGATCCGCTTTCCCGCACATGAAGATATCAAGCGCCATATAGCCGCGCTCTGGCCAGCTATGAAAACTGATATGGCTTTCCGCCAACACGGCGACACCGGAAAGGCCGTTAGGTTCAAACGCATGGATATGAAAATGCAGCAATGTCGCCCCGGCAACGTCAATGCAATGACGCAAGGTCGCCTCGATTAAGCCCGGGTCGTTAAACCCCTCCCCGTCCCAAAGATCGACAATCAGATGGGTTCCGGCAAAGGTCAGTCCGTCTTTATGCACGAAATAGTCGAGCCGCTCTCTAGTCGCGTCCTCAACACCGTCAATTTTCCTGATATTTTTCAGCATTCTTTTCCTGCGAAGCCGCCCTCCGTACCCGTGCCGCGTTATCGCCGAGAAGACAAGGGAGTGCAAGGGAAAAGTAGGCATACAGCTTGAGTTTTCTGCGAAAGAGGGTTCAATATAAAATTGCTGGCGTGGAAAATATTACGGGATATCGAAAGTGCAAAACATGGTCATCGAACTTTTCAATTTTCAATATAGTGCTTATGGTCGAATTGTAAAAATTGTGCTTGAAGAAAAGGGCATTGCATACGAAACGCGGGAAGTTAATCCCTTCAACATGGACGACACAAATGACTATCTGAATATCCACCCTTTTAAAAGAGTACCCGCTATCCGGCATGGTGACTTCGTACTATATGAAACCGCCGCAATTTCTCATTATCTCGACGAGAATTTCGGTGGGCTCACGATGAAACCATCGGAGATAAAGCAACGTGCAAGGATGCGGCAAATTATCGGGCTAATTGACAATTATGGATATTTCCCGCTTGTTCGGAAAGTTTTTTCACAGCGTGTTTTCAGACCCGCCTTTGGCGAAACGCCCGATGAAGAGGTTATCGGCGACGGTCTGAAGGAGAGCGCTCGTGCACTAGCGGCTCTCGAAAAACTTGTGAGCAACGATGGATATATTGCCGGATCATCCTTCTCCCTCGCTGATGCGCATACCATTCCGATGATCGATTATTTCACGATGGCACCGGAGGGTATCGAAATGCTTCCAAACTATCCGAAACTGTCCGAATGGTGGAACCGGGTGAAAGAACGTCCCGCCACCTTTTCTACACGGCCGCTTTTGCCAACCTAAGTCAAAGTTGAAAAGCGCAGCTTCAATATGTTCTACTGCAAAGCCACATACTCATAATCCACCGGCATATTGTTGATGCCCCGATCGGGGGTGGCGATCCAGCTGGCCATTTTGCCGGGCTCCGTCACCTGCTGCATGAGGCTCTGGACATAGGCACGGTCAGCCTCTGAGGGAAGGAATTCATCGTGGCGGCGGATGAATTCCGCCTCTGAAATAAACTCGCCCTTCGGCGTCGTGAAGGCACCGGCCCAGACACCGATATTGCGGCGGAAGCGGCTTGACGGCAGTTCAATTTCGAAATCGAAGCCCGCCTTCTTGATCAGCCGGTTCCAGCGCGTCACCCCAACCATGCAGTCCTTGATATAGGCATTGCGGACCTGATCATTGATGGCGCTCCGCACCGCGACCTCCTCCATACGAATGCCGCCTTTTTCATCGGGAACGGCGAGCTCAAGAATGGTATCGCGGGCGACGTGATCCTCGAATTGCCGCTCATCCGGGCGGCCCTTGATGCCGTTGGCAAAAGTGATGGCTGCATTTGAGGAAATCTCCGCGCCAAAGAGATCCATGCAGGAGGAGAACCAGAAGTTCACATAGCGCTGCAATGTCGGAAAATCGACGACACCGGCCTTTCGCAAAATTGCGGGATCATCGGTCTTCAGGTCAACCATTTTGTCGAGCGTGCGCCGGATAACCCGACTTATGCCGGTTTCACCCACAAACATATGATGCGCTTCCTCCGTCAGCATGAACTGGCAGGTGCGCGCCAGTGGATCGAAGGACGATTCGGCGAGGCATTTGAGCTGGTACTTGCCGTCGCGGTCCGTGAAATAGGTGAACATGAAAAAAGACAGCCAGTCACTGATCGGCTCGTTAAAGGTGCCAAGAATACGCGGGTTATCCTCGCTACCGGAATGACGCATTAAAAGATCCTCCGCCTCCTCGCGCCCATCACGGCCAAAATAGGCATGGAGAAGATAGACCATCGCCCAGAGATGACGCCCCTCCTCCACATTAACCTGGAAAAGGTTGCGAAGATCGAAGAGCGACGGGCAGGTTTGCCCAAGCAGCCGCTGCTGCTCAACCGAGGCCGGTTCCGTATCGCCCTGCGTCACGATCAGACGGCGGAGGATGGAGCGGTATTCGCCCGGCACCTGCTGCCAGACCGCCTTGCCGTAGTCGTCGCCGAAACCGATGGTCCGGTCCTTCTCCTGATCGGCGAGAAATATGCCCCAGCGATAGTCCGGCATTTTTACCGCACCAAAGCTCGCCCACCCCTTGGCGTCGACGGAGGTCGCCGTGCGAAGGTAAACATCTTTCGTCTGGAAACCTTCCGGTCCCAGCTCCCGCCACCAATCGAGGAAGCGCGGCTGCCAATGCTCAAGCGCCCGCTGCAGGCGGCGATCGTTGCCAAGATCAACATTATTGGGGATACGTTCCTGATAATTTATCGCCATCTTACACTCTCCTCCGATCAAATTCTGCCTTGGTGCCGCTGCCGAAAAGTTTGAGCGCCCCCTTCTCTCCCACCGCGTTCGGGCGGTTGAAGATCCAGTTCTGCCAAGCGGACAGCCGCCCGAAAATCTTGGTGGACGCGGTCTCCACGCCGCCGAAGCGAAGGTTGGCCTCAAGGCCGGTCAGGGCGTCCGGCGACAAACTCGCCCGTTCTTCGACCAGCAGCCGAATTTCTTCCTCCCAGTCGATATCATCGGGAATAAAGGTCACCAGGCCTTTTTCCTCCGCCTCGATGGCATCCATCTCAATGCCGACCTGTTGCCTGAGAACCTGCAATATGGCAGCATCTTCATGAAAGCGGCTGGCGATGCGAGTGAGGCCATTGACCATTTCGAGGCTCCCGAAATTCATATCGCTGAGCACGATATGGGGCGGATTGCCATCCTCCTCTGAGATATCAAGCATGTATATACGGTCCGCCGCGAGCGCAATTTCATAGAGACTTCCGGCAAAACAGGACCCCTCCTCGACAAGCGCAAACAGGCTTCTCGACGAAACCTCGAGACGCCCAAGCGTCCGGCGCATCATGCCGATAACCTCGCGAACGAACCAGTCATTCTGGTTCGCGACGAGGGCCGTATCGGCCTTCAGGACATTGGCGCTGTCTCCTGCCGTCTTTAACAGGAATGTACCAATTTCTTCATTATTGGTGCGCAGCATCAGGATCGCATCGTCCAGCTCCCGCGCCATTGCAAGCGGCCACCAGTCGGCCCCAGCCCTATGAATGTCCTGAACGGTTGTTGCAATATCGGCATCCGGCGCCTTGACCGTGATCGTCGCGCTGTTGCCATCGCCACCCAATGTCGCATCGACATAGCGGTAATGGTAACCACCGTCGTCGATCTTCCGGTCAAGCGGCGTCAAAGCAATGCCTTCCGCCGTCGTCGGCCTAAAGCTGTTTTCAGCAAGCTCCTCAGCGCGGGCCCTGACTTTTTCGTCGAAGGCATTGCGTGGCACAATGTCGTCCACCAGTTTCCAGTCCTTCGCGCGCTGCCCACGGACGCCGTCTGGATTGGTACAGAAAACATCGGCAAGATCGTGGCGGACTTTGCGCTTGTCTGTGAGACGGGTAAGGCCGCCAGTTCCGGGGAGAACGCCAAGCAGGGGAACTTCGGGCAAGCTGACCGCGCTGGAGCGGTCGTCAATCAGGAAAATCTCGTCGCAGGCAAGCGCCAGTTCGTAGCCACCGCCTGCTGTCGTCCCGTTACAGGCCGCGAGGAACTTGATGCCGGAATGATGGCTGCTGTCCTCGATACTGTTGCGGGTTTCATTGGTGAATTTGCAGAAATTCACCTTCCAGCCATGCGAAGAGGTGCCGAGCATATAGATATTCGCGCCCGCGCAGAACATCTTCTCCAGGCCGCTTGTCACAATGACGGAGCGAACAGTCGGATGCTCGAAGCGAATCCGCTGCAAAGCATCGTTCAGCTCGATATCGACACCAAGGTCGTAGGAATTGAGCTTCAACTGATACCCCGGAACGAGCCCGGCATCTTCATCAACATTGAGGATGAGCGTTGCGATGGCACCATCGATTCTTAACTGCCAGTGACGGTATTTTTCGGGGTTCGTATCAAAAGTAATCATATGTCCATCTTTCAGGATTGATGAATTATAGTGCTACTGATTAAAATGTACTTTAATGCATGTCAAGCAGTTTGGCTGGCTCTGAATTGCAGCAACGCCATTGCAATGCCCTCGAGAACTTGCAGACTTTCATCGATCTGCTTGCCCGACGTGCTGCAATAAGCGTCCGCGCGGCGGTATAGCGGTTCGCGTGACGATAAAATCTGCTTCAAATCCTCCATCGCCTCCCGGCTTCCCGCCATCGGCCGCATATCACCCTGCGCCATGACCCGCGCCATATGCTCATCCGGCGCGGCCTGCAGCCAGATGACATGTGTCCGACGTAGAAGGAGGGAGAATGTCTGCTCGTCGGCAACGATGCCGCCACCCGTCGCAATGACGATTTCATCCTGGTTATCGACGATATTCGCGAGGCAGCGCCTTTCCAGCCGCCGGAAAGAAGGCTGGCCGGCAAGTGAGAATATCTCGGCAAGGCTTGCGCCGAATTCCTCTTCAATTTTCTTGTTCAGTTCGACAAAACCGAAGCCCAAACGTCCCGCAAGCAGGGAGCCAAGCGTCGATTTTCCAGCGCCCCGCAACCCGATGAGGGATATTCTCCGCCCCTTGGCGTCATCCACCGTCTTGCCGATCCGCTCGCGAATGACATTAATTGCCGTGGCGAGCAGATCTTCCGGCAAGCGCTTCGCCAGTTGATAGAGCGCCTGCATTTGCGGGCTCAACTGTTCCCCGACCGTGACCAGGTCGAGCATCCTCATATCCATCGCATCGGCGATCTGACGCAGCACCAGAACCGAAACATTTCCCTGACCGGTCTCCAGTTTCGCCAGATACCGTTCGGAAACACCAGAATCGCGGGCCAAAATCTTGCGGGTCATTCCACGCCTTGCCCTGGCCGCCCGCACCCGGGCACCAAGCTCGACAAGATACTCGTTTGCCGCCCTATCTTCTCGCCTCGTATAATCGGCGGCGACCTTGTTCATCACTTTCCTCTTTGCCATTTGATCATTATCTTCTGGACAATATGCATTATATTTCCTATTTCGTCATTTGAGTAGTTATTTTTTTAGGAAAGAATGATCTTGATCGATCAGATTAAAATTCTTGTCAGCACCATGACGGGCACGGCGGAGCTTGTTGCCGACGAAATCGCCGATGCCATTTCGGCGAAAGGGAAAAGCGCGGAAATCCTGTTGATGGATGATCTCGGGGCAGATATCCTCGCAAATGATACCGCCTATGTGATTTGCACCTCGACCTATGGTCAGGGTGACGTTCCCGATAACGGCCAGGCCTTCATGGACAACCTGGAGACAACAGGACGGGATCTTTCCGGCATCAAATACGGCGTCTTCGCCCTGGGCGATATAACCTACAATCAGACATTCTGTAACGCCGGAAACCTATTTGACGAAATGCTTCGCAAGCACGGTGCCACGCGCGTCGGCGAAATCATGAAACATGACGCCTCGTCGGGCGAGCTTCCTGAGGATCAGGCCGGCGAGTGGGCAGAGGAATGGCTGGAGAAATTATCCGAAGTATGAAAAGCCTGGAACCATTGGCTTGCCGGGAAACCACAGATAACGATAAACTTGTACTTGAGAGCGCAAAATATGAAAAAGCCGGAACCAACCGGTTTGCTCTGAATAATTCAACGGGAGGACAGGATGTCCAAAGACATGGACGCGACGGCGGACTATTTTAATGCGGCTGTCGATCTCATTGATCACAATTTGACAGCCGGTCGCGGCGACAAAATCGCCGTCATCGATTACCGCGGCTTGCACAGCTATCAGACTCTCAGCGAAAATATCAACAGATTCGCCAATGCCCTCAAAGGTCTCAAGATCATGCAGGAGCAGCGCATTGTTCTCTGCCTCAATGATACGATGGATTTTCCTGTCTGCTTTTTGGGCGCTATCAAGGCGGGCGTGATCCCTGTCCCGATCAACACGCGCCTGACTGAAAAGGATTATGCCTATATCCTGGAGGACAGTCGCGCGACCGCCCTTTTCGTTTCCTCGGATCTTCTGCCGCAATTCGAGAGGCATTTGGACAGTCACCCGGCGTTGAAAACAGTGATTATCTCGGGCGGGGACGCGAGAGCTGACAACGCGCTTGACACCCTTCTGGGTCCGCAGAGCACGGAATTCACCGCTGCAAGAACCAGACGCGACGATATGTGTTTCTGGCTTTATACCTCCGGTACGACCGGGATGCCCAAGGGAACGGTGCATCTACAAGCTAATCTCAGGGCAACCGCAGATCTTTATGCCATAAAAACTATCGGAGTTCGTGAAGATGACGTTATGTTTTCAGCCGCCAAGCTTTTCTTCGCCTATGGTCTTGGCAATGGCCTGACCTTTCCCTTTGCCGTCGGCGCGACAGTTATCCTTCTTGAAGGCCCGCCGACACCGGATGCCGTCTGTGATATTCTCCGTAACCGGGCACCGACAATCTTCTATGGTGTTCCAACCCTTTTCGGCATGCTTCTGGCGAGCGGCATTCTGCCAAAAAAGGGAGAGCATCATTTACGTTTCTGTACGTCGGCGGGAGAAGCATTGCCCGCTGATCTTCTGACCCGCTGGCAAAGCCAGGTTGGCGTCGATATTCTTGACGGCATTGGCAGTACCGAAATGCTACATATATTTCTCTCCAACCGGCCCGGCGATGTCCGCCCCGGCTCCACGGGGAAGCCCGTCGCGGGGTATGATATCCGCCTGACCGGTGATGACGGCGTCCCGGTTGAACCCGGCGAAATGGGCGCGCTGGAAATATCCGGTCCGTCCAGCGGTCTCATGTACTGGAATCAGAGAACCAAAAGCCTAGATACTTTTCACGGTCCCTGGACCCGGGCCGGTGACAAATACCGACAGGATGAAGAAGGTTACTTTATCTACTGCGGCCGGACAGACGATATGCTGAAAGTTGGCGGTATCTATGTCTCCCCCTTCGAAGTAGAAGCCGCCCTTATTGAACATGAAGCCGTTCTGGAAGTCGCTGTCGTTGGCAAGGCGGATGCCGATCAATTGATCAAACCCAAGGCCGTCATCGTTCCGAAAAATCCCAATGTGGATCGGGAAGTCCTGGCCACCGAGCTTACGCTGTATGCCAAAACGAAACTTGCCTCATTCAAGTATCCGCGGTGGATCGAGTTCGTCGACGAACTACCAAAAACGGCGACCGGCAAAATTCAGCGCTTCAAGTTACGCGACTAGGGTCAGGACTTTGAGGGTTTGATACGATGAACGAATGGACTGTGGTTCAGAAATGGCGATCAGTTCTTTTGCTCGCTCTTTGTGAGGTGTTGGCGCTTTCCCTCTGGTTCTCGGCAACGGCCGTCATCCCGATCCTGAAAGCAGAATACGGCTTAAACGGATTTCAAGCATCTCTTTTCTCCAGCAGTGTCTCTATCGGTTTTGTCCTGGGCACCCTGATAAGCGCGCTCCTGAGCCTCGCTGATCGTATTCCACCAAAAACTTTCTTTGCGGCATCCGTCTTGACCGCATCGCTGGCAACTGTCGCGATTATCTTCCTCAATCCGCTGTCGCCCATGGTCATCGTGCTACGTCTGATTACGGGCATCTGCATGGCCGGTATTTACCCTGTCGGGATGAAAATAGTCTCGACCTGGGCCAAGCGGGACACCGGCCTTCTTGTCGGCCTGTTGGTCGGCGCCCTGACACTTGGGACGGCGGCGCCTCACCTCCTCAACCTGCTGGATACTTCGGGCCTTGATTGGCGGCTAACGCTGATGGCCAGCAGCGGCCTTGCGGTTGGCGCTGTTCTTCTCATTCCTTTTGTGTCTTTCGGCAGCGATATCCCGAAAGCGCCGCCGTTCGATCCGTCCCTTGCTTTTTACGCCTGGCAATACAAGCCGCTCCGTTTCGCCAACTTCGGCTATTTCGGACATATGTGGGAGTTATACGCGATGTGGGCCTGGGTCGGGGTGTTCCTGTTCGAAAGCTTCAACCTAAGCCATCTCGCGAATGGACGGTTCTATGCCAGCCTGGCAACCTTCGCGGCCATCGCCGTCGGCGGCTTTGGCAGTCTTGCCGCCGGCCTCGCCGCCGATCGTTTCGGCCGGACAACCGTCACTATCCTTGCTATGGCGATCAGCGGGACCTGTGCGGCCACTGTCGGATTGTTGTTTGGCGGCTCTCCTTTGTTGCTGGTTACTGTCTGCCTCATCTGGGGAGTTTCAGTGGTCGCCGATTCTGCTCAGTTCTCCACCTGCATCATCGAGCTAAGCCCGAAAAACATGATCGGAACCATGCTTACAATACAAACCTGCATTGGCTTCCTGATCAGCCTTGCAACCATTCACCTCATACCCGAATTCATTGATCTCCTGAGTTGGAAATATGCCTTCGCCCCACTTGCTTTGGGTCCGCTGCTTGGCGTGGTTGCGATGGCGCGGCTTCGGCAACTACCGGAATCTGTATCCCTTGCCAATGGCTCGAGATAGACAGCATGCGCGTTCACACTTGATTTTACAAGCAGGCGGACCAAATATTAGTGTGTGAACGGGCGCGTCAAAATGCAGGGTAACAAAATGATCAAAGGACTTCACCACAATGCTTATCGGTGCCGGAATTCTGAAGAAACCCGGAAATTCTATGAGGATTTCCTCGGTCTCCCGCTTGCCGATGCCTTTCCGATTGGCGAGACGAAGACGGGGCGACAAACCGAGGCCTTGCATTCATTTTACCGCATGGATGACGGATCGTTTCTGGCCTTTTTTGAGGTTCCGGGCATGCCCTTCGAGTTTACGAACCAGCATGATTATGATCTGCATATCGCTCTTGAGGTCGATATGGACGACCTTCATAAAATGCTCGCCAAGGGCAAGGAAATGGGAATTGAAACGCGGGGTATTTCGGATCACAAATCCATTCATTCCATCTATTTTCGCGACCCGAACGGCTATGTAATCGAACTGACCGCAAAAATTCCCGAGAAAACGCCGAACCCCAAAACCGCGGAATCCAATGCGAAAAAAATACTATCGGAATGGACAAGACAACATCACGTGTGAACCCAGCTTTTTGTCTGGCCATGATCTTTTCTTGTTGGCCGTAGGTCACTTTTCCAAATAAGCTGTGCGCCGGGATGATTTAGCCTCTGGAGGGAACACGTGAAACTGTCAGTAAAGTCCGGCTGGATATTGTTTTTTGGATTGCTAATTTCGACGGTTGCGTTGGCTTTTTCCGCCAGCGCCAAGGAAGATAGATACGTCGGCTATTATTATCCCGCACCAAACAGGATAGAAATCTATTGCGCCCGTGTCCCGCCGCTTGCCGACATGGATAAACGCCGGCGGATCGGATTTGTTATCGGTATCAAGGAAGGGATGGCGAACAAGCCTTATGAATCAGCTTATTCCGTCTTTGCGAAGGGGGACGGTTCGCAAAAACTGATTATTGTCGCCAAAACGGAAGGATATTTAAAAACGATCTATCGGGCACGGGCGCTGCTTGCCGATCTCACCAATAGCGCGCGGACAACACCCATTTTTGAGGAAAGCGGCGCCCCTGAAAATCTGACTTTCCTTGATCTACTGACATTGCTCGGCTTTGAAACAATAACCTTGAGCGACGGCGACAGTTTCACGCATCAGATAGAAATCCATACCCGTGAAGATAAGAAATGCCACGAATAAGCCCGGCTTTAGTAATTCGGAACATCTTTGATGTAGCATTGCCCCGACGTATAGACTTCAGTAATTCCACAGGTTTCGGACAACCGTACTGTCAGGTTTCCCTTGCAGTTTTCGAAACTCACCCATCCGCTGAGCCTTTCCGACCCCTCAGACGCCACAGTTCCTCTACTGGAAACGATATAGGTCACCTCCGCCACGCGTAGGTCCCCCAGATCCATTTTGCCGAGCTTTTCCTCGACAACACCTGCACATCCTGTCACTCGCCAGTTCGCCTCCTCTGCTGCCGCCCAAGTCGGCCATACTGCAGACGCCATGAACAAAGTGCAAATCATCAGAAAAAACCCTTTAGTTCTTACAAACGTCATCCTAACCTATCCTCATGCATTATGGCGCAGGAAATACCCGATATTTATCGTGGCCATGCCCGTAAGATATGCTGTAGAATTCGAACGAAAGCAACAACCATAAAAAAGGAAAAACAATGAAGCCAGTAAATGTTGTCGCCATGATCACCACCAAACCCGGGATGCGGGAAGCCGTTCTGACGGCCTTCAAAGCCAATGTTCCTGCAGTACATGCCGAACAGGGATGCATTGAGTATAGTGCCGTTATCGATATGGAGGGTGTTGGTAGCTTTCAGGCGAAACTCGGCGAAAATTCATTTGCCGTTATTGAGAAATGGGAAAGCATGGACGCCCTGATGGCCCATGCCGCATCTGATCATATGAAGGCCTATGGCGCGAAAACCAAGGATATGCTTGAAAGCAGATCCATTCATATTTTAACACCAGCCTAACTGGAGACATGTGCATAGACGCCTTAAAATATTAGCCTATGCGACCACAATAAGTCTGGTTTCATACCACGGAGCGGTTTCTGAGGAAAAGAAACTACTTTCTTCCGTGGAGGGGTCCTCCAGTGTCTTCGGCATGCCGGCGATGACAGAACAGCTGGCTCTTGTTTTCCGTGCCATAAAAGCAGGCGAATTTGATAACGCCGAACAGGCCTTACATAAAATTATTTCGGAGTATCCAGATCGCAATCAGAATTACTATCTGCTTGCTGCTGTGCTGGCGACACGCAACAAGCAACAGGAAGCGCTGGACATGCTCTCGCTTGCTATTGACAAAGGCTTCCGGAATTCCGAATTCCTCCAAAAGGATCCAAACCTCAAGTCCATTAGGTCAACATCCAGATTTCAGGAGCTTTCGGAAAGAGTACTGAAGGCGAAGGCGCTAAATGGAGACGTACCGCCGCCGCAAATTGCGCCCTTTTCCGTGCGTGATCGTGAAGTGCTTGTCAGCTCTGAAAACACAATATGGAACCCTCGTTTCAGCCTGTTATTAAGCCAGTTTGATTTTCCACCGGCATCAGACGGCGGCAATATCGTGCAGCGCGGGGATAGTCCTGTTGCCCGTCAACTAAATGAATGGTACCGGCGTGGATTTGCCGCCGGAAACAATGGCGATTTGTATGATAATCGGGATCACCAGCATTCTGCCCTGCAGAACTCTGATTTTCCACAGCTTAGTTTTATCCGCTATAGCGACGAAGCGAAAAAAGCTGGCATAGATTACGGCCTGAATACCAATATCCTGTTTAATTCTATTGTCCTTGGAAACTCTTCTACGGCAGTAACCGGTGGGCCGCTTTGGCGCTGTCAGGCGCGGCTTGCAACGACACTGCCCGCCGGTGCCGCCAAGCTCTATTTGCAGTATCTTAATAACCACCTTTATATCTACCCGGCCGTCGACGACTATAGCGAAAAGAATGGAGATGTTCTGACTGCAAATACACCCTATATGATCGTCTCGGCGGGGAAATCCGGCTCCGACCAACCTTTTTTAAAGGCTGCTGCCAGTATTCTGGCCGCCTTCAAGCCTGATGTGAAAGATTATCTCGCGCAAAACCGGCTAATTATGCCAACCCTGCAGATGCTGTTGCGCGAAGGGCAAATTTCCCTTCGTAAATCTGACGACTATCTGAGTTATAGAGCGCATCCGCCGGTCTTTGACAGTTTGAACCTGGATATGATCCGTATAATCCGGATGGCGCAGGAACTGGACATAAAAGACGTGCCACCAATGGTTTCTCTGAATGTCGTCTCTGCAAGTTCACCTCAAAAAGGCATTGATGACTTTAGTACATTTCACCCCCAAGCCCTGTTTGCAACTCCAAGCGCGATTTCACGGGCTGTAAGGTCGAGCGCAATGGAGACGAAACTCACTGTCAGTGCGGAAAGTACGAAGACGCCCGTCGGACAGAAGCTTGAATATCATTGGGTCGTTCTGCGTGGTGATGCGAAACGCATCTCAATCAAGTCGCAAAATACGGCGGGAAGCGTTGTCGAGATTATAGTCCCCTGGCATGATCCGTTTCCGGCGCCGGACCGGCCGGACTTAACCACCAGCCGTGTTGAAATCGGCGCATTCGTCCATAACGGCAAGTATTTCTCCGCCCCTTCTTTTATCAATTTTCTTTATCCAACCAATCAGATCAGAACCTATAACGACAGGAAACAAATTGTCATGATTGACCATCAATCTGCGGCAGTTAAAGACAGATATGTTGACCCACAAGTGTTTACCTGGCGGGACTGGCGGGATGATTTCAGCTATGACGACAAGGGCAATCTTGTTGGCTGGAAGCGCACGCGAGACGGATCCGTTGAGAATTTCACACGCGACGGCGCGAGGATCATTGAAACTGACACACTTGGGCGCGCCGTCACAGCGGAAATTGTCGATTACAATCTAAACCAGAAACTACCCGGTAGACCGGTCCTTGTCGAGCAGGGAACAAACCGCATAGTCCGGTATAAATACATCAACGACAACGACAAGCTCGGCACCCTAAAACCAAACTAGGCCAAATCTGGAGCCCAATATGGGCGCCGCCGTCGATAGAAAGATGCTGGCCAGCGACATGGCAGGACGCACCGGAAAGCAGGAAGCCCCTCCCTTTTACCACTTCCTGGCTTTTTGAAAATCAGGCGGGTTCAAACATTGGGACAACTGGTCCGTCACCTTCCGTCTCGACAAAACAAGCCTTCACCGGCTGTCCGACTTCCAGGGCATCAAAATCGCAATTGATGATGTTGGTCATCATCGTCACGTCGGTTCCCTCCAACGTGACATAGGCGATGGCATAGGGTATAGGCGCCACGCGCAAAATGCTGAACGAATAGATGCTGGCCCGGCCCGATGTTTCGGTGAAATACGTGTCGTCGCTCCCGCAATGCGGACAAATGGACCGCGGATAATGATGGGCCGAATTACAGCTCCGGCAGAATTTAAGCAGGAGTTTTCCCGCGTCGACACCATCCCAATAGGCGCGGGTTTCTTCTTCGACATGAGGGGCGGGAATTTTCCGTAGTTCGCTCATTGTTATACCCTTTCCATGATCAAGGTGCCGGCGGCATGGCGTGTTCCGAGCGATCCACCCGTGCCATGGGCAAGCGCAAGATTGCAATTTGCAACCTGTACCGCCGGATGGGCTTCACCGCGCAGCTGGCGAACGGCCTCGATGACCTTGGTCATGCCGCCCCGGTTTCCAGGATGATTATTGCAAAGCCCGCCGCCGTCCGTATTGAAGGGCAATTTGCCGACACCGGATATCAGGTTTCCGTCCGAAACAAATTTGCCGCCATCACCCTTGGCGCAAAAACCGAGATCTTCGAGCTGGATCAGCACGGTCACGGTGAAACTGTCGTAAATGGAGACATATTTGATATCGGACGGTTTGATTCCCGCCTCGGCAAAGGCTGCAGGGCCAGAGGCGGCCGCCGCGGAATAGGTCAGATCAATGCGGCCCCCCATCTGGTGCTTGGGGGCTTCTCCCGCGCCGAGTATCTTGATTTTCGGACGATTGAGCTTGGCCGCTATTTCCGGCGCAACAACAACCAACGCCCCTCCGCCATCGCTGATCACACAGCAGTCGAGCCGATGCAGGGGGTCGGCGATCATCGGCGAATTCACGACCTCCTCAACCGTCACCACATTCCGGAGCATGGCGTTCGGATTATGTTGTGCATGATGCGATGCGGCGACTTTTATCCAGGCAAGTTGCTCGCTGGTGGTTCCGAATTCATACATATGGCGTTTCGCGCACATGGCATACATGTTCACGATGGTCGGCGCGTAGGGAAACTCGAATGCAACGTCAGGCGCATCTATTCCATAGTTACGCGGCGCTGTTCCCGTTGACATGCCTTCAGCACGCGGACGGCCGGCAAGCGTGATCAGGGCAACCTTGCATTTACCCGCCGCGATGGCCTCGGCGGCATGGCCAACATGAACAACATAGGAGGAGCCGCCGGTTTCGGTATTATCCATATGCCGGAGCTTCAGCCCCATATAATCCGCCATGGATAGCCCGCCCAGACCCGGCGCATCACCAGCGCAAAAATAGCCGTCGACATCGTCCTTGGTCAGGCCCGCGTCATCCAGCGCGCCCTTGGCGACCTCTGCATGGAGTTGCGCAAGTGATTTGCCGACGGCCTTTCGTGTCGGATGCTCATAGGCACCGGCAATATAGGCTTTCCCGTTAATCGTCATGAGACAGCTACCTTTTTTATTATTATTTTTTATTCATGCCTTGTCTGGCATGTTGCTGGGTGGAGCGTAACAAAGCCCATCCGCACATTCAATCATAATGTCATTAATCTGATTGAGATTTCCTCGCGACTAGTATGTCAAATCCAGCGGGGCATAAAAAAGCCGGAGGAGACTTGGTCTCAACTCCGGCCTGATTATTGGTGGCTCCTCCCAGACTCGAACTGGGGACACATGGATTATGATTCCACCGCTCTAACCAACTGAGCTAAGGAGCCGCACAGCAAGCAGCCATACTTCCGCAGTACCGCAGAGGCTGGCGCTTTGAAGCCCGGTTTTTAGGGTTTTTACGATGCCCTGTCAAGCGAGGAAATCAGAATTGTCAGGCCTCTGCCGCAACCTTCGAAGCTAATCTAACAGGCGCTTCGGTTCCGGCAATCCAGCCGCCACCGAGGAGACGGTCACCGTCATACATAACACAAGCCTGTCCGGCTGAGACCCCGGACTCGGGTTCGCCAAGATGAACTTCCGCCCAGCCACCCGGCGCACCATACACAATGGCCGGAAGCGGCTCCTGTGTTGAACGCACCTTGACCATGACGTTACGTCCCTCCGGGCTCAAGGGAGCATCGCCAATCCAGTTCATTTCCCGCAAGCTCAATTTCGAGACGAGCAAGGCATCAGGCGGGCCAACGATCACCCTGTTCCGGTCGGGATCAATGCGCATCACATAAAGAGGGCTGCCTGTTGCAATGCCAAGTCCGCGGCGCTGGCCGATGGTGTAATTGATAATCCCCGTATGCCGGCCCAAAATATTGCCATCCAGATCGACAATGTCTCCCGGAACTCCGGCGCCCGGCCGCATCCGCTCGATCACTTTCGCGTAATTGCCGTTTGGAACGAAACAGATATCCTGGCTTTCAGGCTTCGCCGCAACGGCAAGATTATATTTATCTGCAAGCGTCCGCGTTTCCTCCTTGGTCAGATCGCCAAGCGGAAAGCGAAGATATTCCGCCTGATCCTGCGTGGTTGCGAACAGAAAATAACTCTGGTCCTTGACAGCATTCCGGCCACGGTAGAGCCGCGCCTTGCCGTCAACAAAATCACGGCGCAAATAATGACCGGTCGCCAGGGCAACAGCGCCTAGATCGCGGGCGGTCTCAAGCAGGTCCCGGAATTTCACCGTCTGATTGCAGCGCACGCAGGGAACCGGGGTCTCGCCGCGCAAATAGCTGTCGGCAAACTCTTCCATGACGCTTTCCTGAAACCGGCTTTCATAGTCCAGGACATAATGGGGAACGCCAATAGCCTCGGCAACCCGGCGGGCATCGTGGATATCCTGCCCGGCGCAGCAGGCGCCCTTCTTCTGCACGGCAACGCCATGATCATAGAGCTGCAGCGTGATGCCGACAACGTCATAACCCTGATCTTTCAAGAGCGCGGCCGTGACCGAACTGTCAACACCGCCGGACATGGCGACGACAATGCGGGTGGCCTCGGGGGCACTATCAAATCCAAGAGAATTCATGGCGCGCAATATAGAGTGCACGCGCTAATATGCAAGCCCGCCCGTGCTGCGCCTCTGCGGCTCAGAGGAAATTCAGCAAGCTGAGACGGTTTATCTGGCTCAATACGTTATAGGACGCCTCCAGCGCGAAGTTGCGCTGGTTCAGGTTGGAAATAGCTTCCGCCGCATCCACGTCCTCAATGTTGCTGACAAACTCCTTCGCCTGATTGATCTGAAGCGACAGAGATTCTTGCGTATTGTCCAGCGTCTTTTGATTGAGGCCGTTTTCGCCGCGGAAACCGCTGATATTATCGAGGAGTTGCTCGAGATTTGAAATTTCACCAACCAGAAAATCCTGGTCTTCTTGCGACAGGGGAGAGGCGAGACCACCTGAGGGGCCTGTCGGAACAGGTGCGGTCGTCGGTACAATGCCATTTTTCCACATCGCAAACCGCTGAAACGCAGTCATGATTTCAAGCCCGATATCACCCGCGAGCACCCCCACTTCCAACGTCCGGTTTTCGTCGATGCGCACGCTCGCCTTGAGATCGTTGTTCTGGAAAATATCGGTGGGTGGCTCTGCCGCCGTCAGCAAATCATTGATCGACGTGATGTTTACCGGGGCTACGTCGCGATTCGAACCCGCGAACAGGTATCCTTCCGTATTCTGACCGTTCAGAAAATTCAGGACAGTCTCAAACGACCCGTCAATAGTCTCGTACAATCCTTGCGTAGAGGCCGTACTAACCGCCTGCATTACGGCAGTCTTGACGTCGCCGGCGGTAGATTCCATGCCGGCAAGTGCCTGGTCGTAACTCGCAAGGCGGCTTATGATCTTGCTATTATTCACCTGATGCTGGTCAAGGCGCGATAGCAAAGATTTGGCCCCGGCCAGGCTGGTAACATCCATATGGATATCTTTGTAAAATTCCGCAACATGCCCGGTCGAGACCTGGCGTTGGGCTTCCGCCAGCTTCTTCTGGCTTGACAGCATTTCATTGAGAAGCGTCTGACTTTGCTGAAAACTTGATATGCGTGTCATTGGTCGTCTCCTAAACCATATTCATCAGAACATCGTACATTTCCCGGGCGGTTGTAATGATCCGCGCCGAGGCGTTGTAGGCATTCTGGTAAATGATAAGATTGGCAAGCTCTTCATCCATATTGACCCCGGAAACTTCAGCCAAGCGGTTTTGAAGGGCGCCGGAAAGAGATTCACGGTCACTTTGCAGGCTTTCCGCCCGAGCGGCATCCAGCCCTGCTTTAGCCAGGACCTGCGCCGCGTATTCAGCGACTGTAACATTTGATCCGGCCAAGCCGCCGGTCGTATCGAAGGAAAAGGCCTGCGTCGCCAAGCTCTGAAAGGCAAGTGCGCCACGGTTGTCGGCGGTTGTCAACGCCGGTGTTCCCGCCAGATCAATCTTGGCAGTGGCCAGAAGTTGCGGATTTGCGGCAATATCCGCAACGACCGCGAACTCGAGCCCAGCATCGGACGGATATCTTGAACCGACACCAAACATCTCGGAAAAACTAACGCCTGTGCCGCCACGGTCGGAATTGTCTGTGACAACATTTATGCTATAGCCATCATATCCGGAGGAATTTGTAAATTTCAATGCTCCGTTCGCATCCAGGGAAGCCGTCGTATAGGGGTTGAGGTTGGCATTAATTTCCGTGACAATATCCGCCATTGTCGGGCCGATGGCGCCGAAATCAAGTGTCATGGACACCGGTTCCTCGCCGTTTGGCCCGAGAAACTCCATCATCGCGGTTCCGGTAAAGCCATGACTATCCGCTGCAGCCAACCCGGTATCAAAAGACGTTTCAACCTTTGTGATTATCAGGTCATTCATACCAAAAAAATGTGAAAATCCACGTCCGCCACGCTCTGAAGGATTAGTGGCTTCCTGGCTGATAGCAACGCCTGCTGCGCCGCCCTGCGCAGTCATAGAGAGCGCGCCGTTCGCAAGCGTTAGCGTTCCTGCACCCAAGGCGCTGTTTACTTCCGTCATGACATCCGCCAGCGTGACTGTGCCGGGATTGTCGAAATCGACTGTATAGGATGTCTGGATATTATTATTGGCATCAAAGCTGTAAAAAATGGCCTGCCCGGTGAATCCGTGGGCATCCGTTGCTACAACGCCAGCATTGCGGCCGGTCAACGTAACTGGCGGCGGCACTGAAATGTTGTCATTATGGACAGAGTTAAACTGCTCGGCGACTCCGGCGGCCAGCGCCCCTATCTGGGATGCCAGATTGGGCAGTTCCGTATTTCGCATATCGAGCCAGCCACGCAAGGATCCACTTTGCAGTTCTGGATCGAGCGGGAGCCCTGTTGCTGCGACCGTCTTGGTTGCTGTATCATAAACATTGAGTGTAATCTGATCGAACTTTGTCTGGGTGGTGACAATTGCGGCTGGAGAATACACAAGCTGACGCGGCTGGAAATCCAGCAATTGCTGCCCTGCCTTCGTCACGACAGCTATCGCACCGTCAGTCATCTGATAGGTTTTGATATCCATCACTTTTGAAATTGCCGTCAACGCCTGATCACGCTGATCCATAAGTTCACCAACCGGCTGATTGCTTTGGGAAGCGGCTTTTATGTCGAGGTTTAACTCGTAAATGCGCAGAATAGCATCATTAACGGTATCCACTTCTTCAGAAATATGCGTATCCGCTTCTTTGCGCAAAGATTGCACTTGCGTCAGCAGACGATCCGTCTCGACCCCGAAATTCTGGATCTCCGCCAGCGCCGCCGAACGGGAAACAGACATCGTTGGATCAACGGATAGCGCTGCAAAAGCTGCATTGAGACTATCCAGTTTACCAGTCAGGGAATTGTTTTCCGCCGGATCACCAAGCAGAGACTGCAGCTGGGCATGGATTTCCGACATCGCCTTATACTGTTCGGAACCCGCCGTCGACAACCGCAACTCCTTGGCAATAAATTCATCCGTAATACGACGAACTTCCGACACTTCGACGCCCGAACCAACGCCATTGACGACAACCGATCCATAGTCCACGGTTTTTCGCGCGTAACCCTCGGTCTGAACATTGGCGATGTTATTGGAAGTGACATTCAGGGCCGTCTGGTGGCTCAGCATACCGGTAACGCCGGTATTTAAAATTCCATTCAAGCTCATTAAATCTGCTCCTCGGCGGCCGGCATTTCTAACCGGACCATGGAAAAAACGGTCTGCATATGGAAAAACATACCCGGCAATCGCAAGTCACCCATGCTGACCGGTGCCGTAAAATCCCGATTAACTCTATGTTTTTCAATATATTTCATCATATAGACCGAAATTCCGGCTCCTGTACCTGGCCCTTTAAAAAAGCCTTCCTACCGATATGAAGCAATTTCGGTGCCAGTTTCCGGTTTTATCCTATAAGGCCGTCATACATCCCTTGTCGCCACTCATTATTATTAGGGACCCGTGGAGAAGCCCGGACAATCAAACCCGTCGCCTGAGATTTGGAATGGAGAAATTATTCAAAGATCCTCGCAAGAGGTAGACGCGACCCGGCAAATTTGTCGCCTTCGTTTGCCGCCAGCTCATTATATTTGGATTTTTTTACCGCCTCAAATTCTTCTAAAGTAGATAACTATATGTTTTTGTTTATTTTTTCATTTTAGAAAAAACTGGCCCAAACTTTGCTTCTTAATCGGAGCGAGAAAGCCGTCTGTGCGGCATACCTTTATTAATTGTGAGAATTGCTATGGATGTTGGGCAGATAATCGGAACGACGACGACAGCACCCCGCCGTGATCCCGAACATTGGGAAAATGACAATGAGGGTTTTTCTGACTACCTGGCGGAGCCGTCACCAAAAAAAAATCCCCCGGCTAAATCTGCCCGGACCGATAGCGCCGATAGCGCCGCGAGAAACACTGCCCCGCCGGAACAACCCACTCAGGATACAGCCGAATCTTCATTGAAGCCGACGGAGAAGTCCGCGGAAGCGGAAGAAGTAAAAAATGACGAAACGGACGAAACATCGGCCGACGCTATAACGTCACCGGCAACGCCACTAGTAATTGTCACCCTCCCGACACCTTCTAATAGCTCGGTAACACCTAAAGCTGAGGGGGTGGTCGTTAATGCCACTGCAAATATTGCAAACACGGCGCTCGAAAAAACGGTGCCGACGGTGGCAGACAAGAGCGGAACCGCGAACGGAGACAGCAATACGGATACGAACGGCAAAACCGTCACGCCGGAAATCGCCCAGAAGCAGTCGCCCGCAAACGGCATGGACGGAAAGCCTGTCAGTCCGGTTGATCAAGCCGCAAGTCAGCTCGCTATCCCAGTCGCCGCCGAAAATACCAAAAACCAAAAGAATGCAGCACAAATTGCACCCTCTGGAACAGAAAAAGCTGTAGCTTCTCCCACACCTGACAGCACGGGAACAACACCGCCACCAATAAATGCATTCGAAAAGCTTCAGGCCGAGGCAGCAAAATTGACGGATAAGGATATCCTGTCCGCGAAAATCGCCGAAATGCTTCAGGACGGAAAGGGAAAAATCAGCCTGACGTCAAAAGCGCCGCCGCAGACATTCCAGTCGACACTCGCAAGTACGACAAATCTGGTTTCCGCGGCCATGGCGAACAATTCTTCGACTCCAGGCATCGCAACTTCGCAGCTTGGCGTCTCGGGAACTGAAAATCCTGGTGGACAAATACTCCCCGCTGCCGCCACCAACGGTCAGGGGATTTCGACCGACGCAATGAACCAGATGCTTCCGGGTAATCATACGGCCACTGTTCAGGCTGTTGATGCCACGGCAACGAATGCCGCAAGTCAGGCAACTAACGCGGCCCGCATGGCAGCACATCTGCCTGTCGCCGAGCAGGTATCGACCCAGATCAGCGCCGCCATCAAGGAAGGATCGGACCGGATCAAGATCAGCCTGCATCCTTCGGAACTGGGCCGCGTCGACGTCAAGCTTGATGTCGGACATGACGGGCGTGTTATCGCCGTCGTCACCGTCGACAAGCAGGAGACACTCGATATGTTGCGGCAGGATGCACGGAGTCTGGAACGCGCCTTACAGGACGCAGGTTTCCAGACCGGATCCAACAGCCTGAACTTTGGCTTACGGCAACAAGGACAGGACAATGCTTCTGCTTTTGCCAATGTTGATATTCCGGTTCAGGATTCAGCAAATGACAGCAATCCACCGACCGCGCCTGTTTCCCTCGTAAACCCCGGTTACTCGGGTAATGGCGCGCTGGACATTCAGGTTTAGACAATGACGAGAGTACAATATTTCAGGAAAGCAAGGATGAGAAAATGGATGTAGCAACTGCAACCGCCGGCCTTCAGGGCAGCGCCAGCGCCGCCGACAAGGCGACGACGTCGCTTGCCCAGAATTTCGATGATTTTTTGACATTGTTGACGACACAATTGACCAATCAAGATCCGCTCAATCCGACGGATTCGACAGAATTTACCAATCAGTTGGTGAATTTCACAAATGTCGAACAGTCGATCGCGACGAACAAGAATCTTGAAACCCTGGTGCAGCTCCAACAGCTCAGCCAGCAGAACAGCATGGCCGCGTCCATGATCAATTATCTCGGCAAGACAATCAGTTCGAACCTAAACGTCGCCGGGCTCAGCAATGGCAACGCGTCATGGAATATCAATCTGGCGTCCGGTGCCGCGGCCGCCACTTACGACATCTATGACGGAAGCGGCAACAAGGTCTACACGGAAACCACCGATGGCGCGCCGTCCGGAGACCAGGTTTTCACCTGGGACGGCAAGAAGAGCAATGGATCAGCAGCGGGTGACGGCGAATATTATCTCGTCGTTACCGCGGAAACCGCTGGGGGAAATGACGTCAACGTAGCCTACAATTTCGAAGGCGTAGCGACAAGTATCGAAACCGTAAACGGCGAACCGGTATTGAAAGTCGGCAACGTTCCGATCGGGCTTGGCTACATAACGTCCGTAAAAATGACAGAAGAAAGTAATCCGTCCGCCTGATTGCGGCCAACCCAATACGCTTCCGCCAATTCGGTGGTGGGCGGTAAAATAGGAGAGAGAATATGAGTTTAACAGCAGCAATGTTTTCCGGAGTTTCGGGGCTGGCCGCGCAATCAACGGCAATGGCCGCGATTGCCGATAATATTTCCAATACAAATACAATCGGCTACAAGAGCACCAACGCGATCTTTTCGACTTTGGTAACCGAAAGCGCAACCGATACGACCTATTCTGCTGGTGGCGTGATAGTTCATCCGCGGGCGCAGGTCGATCAGCAGGGCTTGATCACCGCATCGGATGCAACAACACATATGGCTGTGGCCGGCGACGGTTTCTTTGTTGTCCATACGCTTGCGGACCCGACTGCCTCTGGTGGCAACTATATCTATACCCGGGCAGGCACGTTTGAACCCGACTCAACGGGATTGCTTCGCAACGCCCAGGGTTATTATCTCCAGGGCTGGGAGATTGATCCCAATGGCAATATTCCAGCCAACCAGTCGGACCTCGCCGGCCTCACGCCGGTAAACATCACAGGGCTGACAGGGAACGCCGAAGCGACGTCGACAATAAATCTGAAAGCCAACCTCTCCTCTGACCAGACATCCTTCGGGGCTGGCTATGTTGCGGGAGACATGACAAGCGGAACGACTGATCCACATTTCGTCCGATCTTTCCAGGTCTATGACAGTATGGGGTCGGCTCACAGTATCACGTTCAATTTCCTCAGGACAGGAACTGGCGCCACGCCAAACGAATGGACAGTCGAAATATCGGCAGATACTGACGGGGACGGCGCGGAAAACATGTTGACTTCCCAGATTGTCTCTTTCAATTCTGATGGTACGCTGGATTTAGGAGGCACGACGCTCGGTAATACTATCACCATTCCCTGGGCGGCAAGTCTCGGTATCGATACTCCGCAAGCAATCGCCCTGAATTTCGGGTCCGATGGCTTGTCAGATGGCTTCACTCAGTTTGCATCAAACTCCGAGCTTGTTTCGTCCGAAGTAAACGGAGCTCTGTTCGGATCCTTTAATTCAGTGTTTATTGACGAAGAGGGCACCGTGATTGCCAAGTTCGACAACGGAACTTCGAAGGAAATCTACAAGATTCCAGTCGCGACATTCGCCAACCCGAACGGCCTTCGGAACCGTGACGGCAACTCCTATGACGAAACGCCGGATTCCGGTACATTCACCCTGCGCGAGGCGACACTCGGAGGCGCGGGACGAATAATCTCGTCCGCGACGGAAGCGTCAACCGTCGACATCGCGGGAGAATTCACGCGCATGATCATCACACAGCGCTCCTACTCGGCTGCCGGTAAAATTATCACAACAGCCGACGAAATGCTGGACGAACTGATCCGTCTGAAGCGATAGATCAATAGGTCAACAATCTAACCATCTTCATGGCAAAAAACAGCTTTTTGCCATGAAGATAAAATTAACCAATCTCATTAGCTGTTTGTTAAATCGATGAGTCTATTATCTCAATTCAAGGCACAATAGAGTACGAGGTAGTGTACAGATGCAGTCGCAAATGGACCGCAAAATAAATCGGATAATCGGTCTGGATGGTCAGCCAATGACTATTCATGACTTGCCGCCCAAGGACACCAAGAGATGGGTCATCCGGCGTAAAGCGGAAGTGGTTGCCGCAGTTCGTGGTGGTCTGATTAGCCTCGACGATGCCTGCCGGCGATACACGCTTTCGGTTGAAGAGTTCCTATCCTGGCAAAAGGCAATTGATAAACATGGCTTGCCCGGTCTTCGGACAACCCGGATACAAGATTACCGTCCAACTGATTCTTATTACAATAATGACTGAGTAACTAATCTTTTAGCTCCTATCCTAAAGCCCGGCCGTTAAAGCCGGGCTTTTTAATTATACAGTTTTTCTCTTGGGTTACCTCTAACAAACCCTGTTCGATATTCCATGAATCCCGACTAGGCAAAATTTTCCACCGGCTCGGCAAATTTTGCCTGCTGTTAACTTCTTGTTTATTTCCACCCCGTATTTTCTTTTCAGTGGGATAAAATTTTACACATATTTTAGTGAGGGGACTTCAGTGAACGGATTAAGCCAACTTCTTCAAAGTTTGGGGTCAGTCAGAATAATCATCCTTGGAGGAGTGGCTGTTGGATTGATCGCCCTGATTATGTTGATGGCGACGCGAATTAGCTCTCCTGATTACTCATTGCTTTATGGCGGTCTTGAACCCTCTGACTCAGCTGCAATCGTTACCAGGCTGGAAACCGACAACATCCTCTATCAGATCTCCGGCAACGGCCGCGATATCCTGATACCTCAGGACCAGGTCGCGCGCGTCAGGCTCAGCATGGCACAGGCGGGCTTGCCAAATGGCGGCTCCGTCGGATACGAAATTTTCGACAACTCGGATACTTTCGGGACAACGAGCTTTGTCCAAAACGTCAATTTTGTTCGCGCCTTGGAAGGTGAGCTTGCGCGGACAATCCGCGCCCTGAACAATGTTTCCGCTGCGCGCGTTCATCTTGTGCTTCCCAAACGCGAAGTCTTCAGCCGCGACAAAAGAGAAGCAAGCGCCTCCATTGTTCTAAAATTGAACGGACGGGGGCGCCTTTCGGATGATCAGATTTCGGCTATTCAGCATCTTACGGCTTCCGCGGTCCCGTCTCTCGCTCCCTCGCATATTTCGATCGTCGATGAAAACGGCAATCTTCTGGCTCGGGGCGACGGCAAGGATGCACCCGGAACCGGAACCAGCTCCCAAGCGGACTTCAAACGCGTCGCCTACGAAAGCCACGTAAAAGAGCAGATTGAACAATTACTGGAAAAATCACTAGGCGTCGGCAATGTCAGAGCGGAAGTAAGCGCCATCATGGATTTCGACCATCGGACAGTGCATTCAGAAACCTATGATCCGGACAGCCAGGTTGTCCGCTCCTCGCAAGTGGTTGAAGAAAACAGTTCTGCGAATGAGGGATTGACCGGTGACGCGGCAGTTTCCGTCGCCAACAATCTGCCGGAAGCAGGTGCGGATACCGGCGGCGGCACAAACTCCAAGAATGCGTCGTCACGGACAGAAGAAACAGTCAACTATGAAATTTCCAAAACAGTCACGACCGAAGTTCGTGAATCGGGCCCAATCCGGCGGCTGACCGTCGCCGTCCTCGTGAATGGCCGCTCGGAAGTCGCCGCAGACGGCACCCGGACATACCAGGCGATGGGAGAGGAGGCATTGCTGCAAGTCAGCCGGCTCGTCAAATCCGCCATCGGTTATAACGAAGAACGCGGGGACATGGTTGAAGTAGTGAATATGCCTTTTGCGCAGGTCATCGAAGATTTTTCGGATGAAGAAACATTAACAGACGAAATCTTCATGGGACTGACAAAAGCCGATCTATTTAAAATGGGCGAAATGGGGGTTCTGGTCGTTGTTGCGATTCTGGCACTGCTGCTCGTCGTTCGGCCGTTGCTGAACAGGGCACTGATGGTTGGCGGGGCGACACCTGCTCTTGCAGGCCCGGGCATCGCCATGGGCGCACTCCCCGGCAATGATGCGATGGCGGCGATTGGCAATTCAGGGGGTGGCGGAAGAAATGCAGGTAATTCTGAGACCCTCAATGAAGTCGACAGCTTGATAGACATCGACAAAGTTGATGGACAGGTCAAAACCTCCACACTGAATAAAGTCAGCGAAATCGTTGATAAACATCCGGATGAAGCAATTTCAATTCTTCGTAATTGGCTCTATCACGACGCGTAAGGGAACGTCTTTTTCATGGTAATTACTGAATCAAAATATCTTAGCGGGCCTGACAAGGCTGCGATCATGATGCTCGCTCTCGGTGACGAGCACACAAAGGACCTCTGGACGCGGCTTGACGAAGAGGAAATCAAGGAGATTTCCCAGGCCATGTCCAATCTCGGATCGGTATCCTCCGATGTCATGGAGTCGCTGTTCGTCGAGTTCGCCAGCAAGATTTCCTCGACCGGAAATATTGTCGGCACCTATGAAGCGACCGAGCGTCTGCTGATGAAGGCGCTTTCGGGTGACAAGGTCGAAGGCATAATGGAGGAAATCCGCGGCCCCGCCGGACGCACCATGTGGGACAAGCTTGCTAACGTCAATGAGCAGGTTCTCGCAAATTATCTGAAGAATGAATATCCGCAAACCGTGGCCGTGGTGATGAGCAAGATCAATCCGAACCATGCGGCGAAGGTTCTCTCCACCTTGCCAGAGGATTTCTCTCTCGAAGTCGTAAACCGGATGCTGCAGATGGAATCTGTTCAAAAGGAAGTCCTGGACAAAATTGAAGACACACTCCGCAGCGAATTCATGAGTAATCTGGCGAAAACCAACAAACGGGATAGCCATGAAATGATGGCGGAAATCTTCAATAATTTTGATCGCAATACGGAAGGACGCTTCATTTCAGCCCTGGAAGAACGCAATCGGGATTCAGCCGAGAAGATCAAGGCATTGATGTTTACCTTTGAAGACCTTCTCAAGCTCGATCCAGCTGGCGTTCAGACCTTGCTTCGCAATGTCGACAAGGAACGTCTTGGAATTTGTCTCAAGGGCGCTTCCGAAAGCCTGCGCGACCTGTTCTTTACAAATATGTCGGAGCGTGCGGCGAAAATCCTGCGTGAAGATATGGAGGCGATGGGGCCTGTGCGTCTCAAAGACGTCGATGAAGCGCAAATGGAAATTGTCAATATTGCCAAAGAGCTCGCGGACAATGGCGATATCCTGCTTGCCGACGGCGGTGGCGATGATGAACTGATCTATTAGGGCATATCTGAAAAATGAGTACAGCTAACAGATTTATGTTCGATACGGAATTCGGCCCGGAAGCCGCCGTCGGTAAAAAGGCAGCAAAACCGGCAGAACAGGAAGAAGCCGTCTATACGGAAAGTGACGTTGCTATTTTGAAAACGCAAGCATTTGAGGAGGGCATGAGAACCGGACAAAGCCAGTCGCTGACAGGAATTGAAAGCACGGTCGCCGATACGATGGCCGCCATTGGTACTCAGTTGCAGCAATTGATAACAACCCACGAAGCGAAATTGCATGCCGTAAAACAGGACGCCGCAAAGCTTGCTATGGAAGTGGCTGGAAAGCTGGCGCCAGCGATGATCGAACAGGCCCCCGAGGAAGAAGTTCTTAAAATGATTGAAGAATGTCTGATTGATCTTCATGACGAGCCAAGGATAGTCGTTCGTGCAAGTGACAAAATTTGTGAAATTATTTCCGGGAAAATCGATGAAATTTCTAAAAAAGCGGGATTTCAGGGCAACATTATCCTGTTGCCAGATGAAATGAAACGGGGCGGAGACTGCCGTATCGAATGGGCTGACGGAGGCGCCGAGAGAAGTATCGAGGACATCCAGCGGAAAATGAACGGGGTTGTAAACCGGTTTATTCATTCATCCGTGACGGCTAATAAACAGGACACGCAGCAAAACAGTCAACAACAGCTTGACCATATCTAAGGAGTAAAACTGTGGCAGAAGACGAAGAACTGAACCTTGAGGATCTTGGCAAAAATGCTGACGGAGAAAAGGATCTGACGATACATGAAGAGGCGATCAATGCTGAAACGGACGCGGACGACGACACAGAAATTTCCCGTACCGCGGCGGATCTTGAGGCGGTCTTTGATATCCCGGTTCATGTCACTGCCGTGCTCGGGAAATCCCGGATGCGGGTCAGCCAGCTTCTCAAGCTTGGCCGCGGAGCCGTTATTGAGCTGGATCGAAAAGTCGGTGAAGCCATTGACATTTATGTCAATAATCGCCTCGTCGCGCGCGGTGAAGTTGTCGTTGTGGAAGACCGGCTCGGTGTCACCATGACGGAAATCATTAAATCCGATCGCCGGTAGAAAAGACGGGTATTGACGTGAATAAAGTCGATCTTGCAACGGTTCTGGGTCTCTTTGGCAGCTTTACGCTGGTAACAGGCGCCGTCCTCATCGGGGGGTCTATTGGCTCGTTCTTTAACCTGCCCTCCGTGCTTCTGGTGCTGGGCGGAACGTTTTTTGTTACCACCATAAGCTTTTCCATGGATGACGTAATTCGAGCCCAGAAATTGGTTGTCAGCACCCTGTTTAGCCGCCAAGTCGCTCCGGATTACGCCGCTCACTCAATGCTCAATCTTGCGGACAAATGCCGCGGGAAAGGCGTTCTGCATCTACAAGACTATATGCAGTCGCTTGCCGAGGGCAGTTTTCAACGTAAATCCCTACAGTTAGTGGTTGACGGTCTGCCGGCGGAGGAAGTGAACCGCATCCTGCAAAATGACCTTAATGGCATGATAGCCCGCCACAATTCCTGTTCAGGCGTCCTGAGAAAAGCAGCGGAAGTCGCCCCGGCGATGGGATTGATCGGAACGCTGGTCGGTCTGGTACAGATGCTGGGCAACCTGAATGATCCTTCCAGCATTGGCCCCGCTATGGCCGTCGCGCTGTTGACGACTTTCTACGGTGCTGTTCTCGCCAACATGTTCTTCAGCCCCCTGGCGTCAAAGCTGGAGCGCAATTCAGAAGAAGAGGTTTTGTTGAACCGGGTTTTCATGCTCGGCGCCGCATCCATTGGACGGCAGGAAAATCCACGCCGTCTCGAAATGTTATTAAATACTTTGCTGCCGCCGTCAAACCGCGTGCAGTACTTCAGTTAAGTTTGTAGGAGAGTGAGTAGATGAGGTTGCTTATAATTGGTTCCCTGAACGGTCAGATCGGTGCTGCAAGTCAAATCGCGATGTCGCGCGGCGCCAAGGTGAGCCAAGTGGATGATATCGATATGGCGCTGGCGTCCTTGCGCGCTGGCAAGGGTGCCGATATGGCCATGATTGACGTCAATCTGCCGATCAAAACACTTGTCGATAGCCTTGCCAACGAGCGGATCAACCTCCCCGTTATCGCCTGCGGTGTAAATACGGATGCGACGGCGGCGGCAAATGCAATCCGGGCAGGTGCAAAGGAATTTCTGCCTCTGCCCCCTGACCCGGAACTTATCGCTGCGGTTCTCGAAGCCGTTGCACAGGATAACAACAAACTGGTCTTTGCCGATCCGGCGATGAGAGACGTGGTCTCGCTCGCCGAACAGATTGCCCCGTCATCCGCGTCAGTCCTAATTAATGGGGAAACCGGTACCGGTAAAGAGGTCATGGCCAGCTATCTGCATTCACATAGCAAGCGCGCGGACAAGCCTTTTGTCTGCGTCAACTGTGCGGCTATTCCCGAAAACCTCCTGGAATCAGAGCTCTTCGGCCACGAAAAAGGGTCATTCACAGGTGCGATCGCCCGCCGTATCGGGAAATTTGAAGAAGCTAATGGCGGCACGCTTCTGCTCGATGAAATTAGTGAAATGGATATCCAGCTGCAAGCTAAACTACTACGGGCCATCCAGGAAAAGGTTATCGACCGCGTTGGCGGCACGAAGCCTGTTCCCGTCGATATCCGCATCATCGCTACCTCCAACCGGGATCTTGCGGAAGCGGTTGCCGAAAAGACCTTCCGCGAAGATCTTCTGTTTCGGCTTAATGTGGTCACACTTAAAATTCCACCGCTGCGTCAGCGTCCCGTAGACATCGAGGTTTTATCCCAGCATTTCGCGAGGAAATATTCAGAATCCAATGGACTGAGTGAAAGACATATAGATGCAAGCGCAATGGCAAAGCTCAAAGCCAATCCCTGGAGAGGGAATGTGCGCGAGCTTGAAAATACAATCCATCGTGCCGTTCTTCTTTGTCAGGGCGATGTGATTGGTGGAGAGGCCATATTGATGCCGGACGGCTCTGCCACACCGGCAACCACACAGTCTGGAACTGAGGTGAATGCTGCGGCGCAAGGGGCAAGTTTAAGTGACACGTCACTCGTTGGGCGGAAAGTCGCCGACGTCGAGAAGGACCTGATCCTGAATACATTGGACCATTGCTTTGGCAACCGGACGCATGCCGCCAATATTCTCGGAATTTCCATACGGACGTTGCGCAACAAACTCAAGATATACTCGGATGACGGCGTTGCCGTACCGAGTGCAAATGCCGACTACCGCTTTCCTGTACGGGCCTGAACCTTGCGTCACCAGAAAGTATTCAGTAAATGAGTGAAATTCAATCGACGGAAGCGACCTCTCGGGGAGGAAGTGACTTTCTGCAACGCATGGCGACAGTGCTTGGCCGGGGTGATATTGGCCTTGCGCTTGGCGTCGTCTGCATACTGGTCGTTCTTATCCTGCCAATGCCGAGTTGGCTGCTGGATTTCAGTCTCGCCATCTCGATCACCTTTTCCGTCGTGATCCTGATGACTTGCCTGTTTATTTCAAAACCTCTGGATTTCAGCTCGTTCCCGACGGTCCTTTTGATCGCAACCATGCTGCGGCTCTCCCTGAACCTTGCCTCCACCCGCCTGATCCTGTCGGAAGGTCATACAGGACCGCAGGCTGCGGGCCACGTGATTGAGGCTTTTGGCAGCTTCGTCATGGGCGGCAATTTCGTTATCGGGATTATCGTTTTCTCTATTCTGGTCCTGGTCAACTTTGTCGTTATTACCAAGGGTTCAGGACGCATCGCCGAAGTGGCTGCGCGGTTTTCTCTCGACGCCATGCCCGGCAAGCAAATGGCCATCGATGCGGATCTTTCCGCTGGTATGATCAACGAGGATACGGCCCGCAAGCGCCGCAAGGAACTGGAGGACGAAAGCGGTTTCTTCGGTGCCATGGATGGTGCCTCAAAATTTGTACGGGGCGACGCGATCGCCGGGCTTCTGATTACCTTCATCAACGTCATTGGCGGCATTATCATCGGCGTCGCGCAGGAAGGCATGACCTTTGCCGCTGCCGCCGACAGCTACACGCTGCTCACGGTTGGCGATGGCCTCGTCAGCCAGATACCAGCACTGATCGTTTCCATTGCCGCTGGCCTGCTGGTTTCGCGCGGCGGCGTGGTCGGAACCACAGACAAAGCCCTTCTGGCCCAGCTCGGCGGCTATCCCCGCGCACTGGGCGTCAGCTCATTTTTGCTTATTGGCTTGTCCCTTCTCCCCGGTGTGCCAATGTTCCCGTTTTTGATGCTGGCGGGCGGAATAGGGTATTCGGCCTTTGTCCTCTACCGGCGAAAAGAAAAGGAGGCGGTCGACGAAGAACAACTGCTTATCGAAAGCAAGAATGCAGCGGTCCCGGCGGAAGAACCCATTTCTGCAGCCCTTGCCATTGATGATCTCCGGCTCGAACTGGGTTACGGCTTGCTCTCCCTGATCAATGACACCGAAGGCTATCGCCTGACGGATCAGATCAAGGCGCTGCGCCGCCAGATCGCCGGTGAGATGGGTTTCGTCATGCCGAGCGTACGTATTCTCGACAATATGCAGCTTCCCGCCAATAATTACCTTGTCCGGGTCAAGGAAGTCGAAGCCGGCTCCGGTGATGTCCGCCCGAATAACCTGCTGGTCATGGATCCACAAGGGCAGGCCATCAATCTTCCGGGTGAAGAAACCGTGGAGCCGACTTTCGGTCTTCCCGCCATCTGGATCGATAGTGGCCAGCGTGAGGAAGCCTCATTCCGTGGATATACGGTTGTTGATCCGGCAACCGTCATTACGACGCACCTCACCGAGATATTGAAGGATCACATGCCGGACTTGCTTTCCTATGCGGAAACGCAAAAGCTGCTCGATGATCTGCCCAGCGTGAACCAGAAGTTGATTGCCGATCTGATACCAAGCCAGATTTCCGTCAGCGGCGTCCAGCGGATATTGCAAAACCTGCTGTCAGAGCGTGTTTCCATCCGCGATCTGGCGACCATTCTGGAAGGCATTTCCGAAGCCACCGGATATACACAGAATATCAATACGATCACGGAACATGTCCGCACCCGGCTTGCGCGCCAGATTTCTGCCATCAACACAGCGGAAGACGGATATATTCCGCTTATCACTCTTGCTCCGCAGTGGGAGCAGAATTTTGCCAATGCCATCGTTGGCCAGGGCGACGATCGGCAATTGTCCATGGCGCCAAGTCAGTTGCAGGAATTTATTGCAAAAGTGAGAGAAGTTTTTGATACGCTTGCACGGCAGGGCCATAACCCGGTCTTGCTTACCAGCCCCGTGATCCGGCCCTATGTCCGCTCGATCGTTGAAAGATTCCGGCCAACGACAGTTGTAATGTCGCAAAATGAGATTCACCCCAAAGCCAGGCTTAAAACGCTGGCGCAGGTTTGAGGGTCTGAATAGATGCGAATAAAAACCTATTCAGCCCCCTCTATGGAAAAGGCGATCAGTAAATTGCGCCTTGAAATGGGACCTGAAGCAATCATTCTGTCCACACAGAATATCAAAAACGGGGGCGTACAAATAACTGCTGCAGTTGAGCAAGCCGATATACCGGCTCCTCCAAACAGCAACGGCTGGGCCGTGGATTGGGATAACGACTGGAAGGTTGAAGCGAAAAACTCGCTAAACGCAGAGCTCAAGGCAACCGCAACCAAGCCGGATACAAAAAAAGAGAAATCTGCGGGAAGTCAATCGCAGCAACCGGCAATACGTGTGTCAGCAAAAATGGAGCTGCTTGTTCAGTCCATGGCCTATCACGGTATCCCGACCCCGCTCGCGGAAAGACTTTGCCGGATGGCTCTTGCAGTCAAGACAGAGGATACGGTCATTGCACTGGCCGCGGCGCTCGACAGTCATTACAATTACTCCTCCCGTATTTCAGCGCGGAAAACACCGCTGATGCTGGTGGGGCCGCCGGGCGTCGGAAAAACTGCTACAATTGCAAAATTCGCTGCCACCGCGAAAATGGAGGGGCGGAAGGTCCATCTTATCACCACGGACACAAGCCGGGCCGGTGCCATCGATCAACTCAGATCCTATACCGATATCCTTGATTTTGACCTCCGGGTCGGAGAGACCAGCGACGAGCTTAAATCCATCCTCAAGAACGCGGATTTTTCGGATGGGTCTGACATCCTGATTGATACAGGAGGTATCAACGCCTATGACGAGGATGATGTCGCCCGGCTGACAAAATTGATTATTGCCGCGAAAGCGGAGCCGGTGGCCGTACTGGCAGCCGGCACGGACGCCTCCGAAATGAGCGACACAGCCGAAACCTTCGCCGCCCTTGGCGCTCGACGGCTGATTGTGACCCGCCTCGACACGACCCGCCGCTATGGCGGCGTTTTCACTGCAGCCCATACGGCGAACTTAAGCTTTTCCTATGCCAGCGTTTCACCGTCCGTCGCCACCGGGCTCCATGTCATTAACCCGGTCAATCTGGCCCGATTGCTGCTCAGAGATCCGACACAAACCGAGGTCGGCAAAGAATTTGATAAGGTACTCCCATGAACCAGACTGAAACGCCGCTCCGCAATCGCCCCTCGTCGCATCCGGCCACGCCGGTGAACGGAAATAATGTGATCACGATTGCCTCCGGCAAGGGAGGGGTTGGAAAAACAGTCCTCGCCGTGAGCCTCAGCCAGTCACTCGCCAAGGCAGGCAAGAAAGTCTTGCTGTTTGACGGCGATGTCGGCCTCGCCAATGTCGACATTCAGCTCGGGATCATGCCTGAGAAAGATCTGGCAACAGTGGTCACGGGCGAGATGCCGCTCAAGGACGTTATTTTCAGCTGTGCCGAAGGAGGATTCGACCTGATCGCTGGCCGCTCTGGTTCCGGCTCGCTTGGGACGATGTCCATCAGCCAGCTAAAAAAAATCCGTGATGATCTCTCCGGCCTCAGTGATTCCTATGACTTTATCATTCTTGATCTCGGTGCAGGCATCGATGAAGCGGTCAGAACGCTATCGAGCGGAAACGGGCCGAAACTTGTCGTCACGACCGGTGATCCGACCTCCCTCACCGATGCCTACGCCTATATCAAGGTAACGGCGCAGCACGCGCCGGACGCGGACCTGCGAGTTCTCGTCAATATGGCCAAAACAGAGGCAGAAGGGCGGAAGATTCACGACAAACTGCTAAATGCTTGCCGCAATTTCCTGAAAATCGAGCCCCCGCTTGCCGGCATTATCGAGCAGGATGAAAAAGTCGCCAGCGCCATTCGCGCGCAATCGGGCCTGCTGACTCGGTATCCGACCAGCCGGGCCGCCGATAATGTGGACAGTCTCGCCAGATACATCATTAAGGGAGCCGCATAATTATGCGGTAGGCCAGTATGAGCGGCATTCGATCCCCCTCAGGTATCCCTCCCGGATTAACGGGAACCGCGAAGTCTCCATCAACCGGTCATGGGGCTGTGGCGCCGGCAACTCCGGCGACGCCAACAGGCAGCCAAGGTGGATTGCCTGCCAACAGCCCGCAACCGCGTGTGGCAAGCGTGCCGGAAAATACCCTGATAGATGCCGTTGTCACTGCAAAATCAGGGAGCGACAACATCATCCTCCATACCGAATATGGCAATTTCAGACTGACAACGCCTACTCCCCTCACGGTCGGTAGCCATATTGTCTTTGAAATTACCGAATTGTCGGAGGTTATTCTCGCACGACTGATTACCATGAATGGTAAAGATTTTGCGCCCCCGCTCGCCGTCAAATTACTGCCGACGGTCGACAGGGTTACACTCGGCGTTGAAGGATATGTGAAGGCAGGTCAGTTGCATCCGCTTGAGCTAAAAGGTGGTCTTCAGAATCTTGCGGCAACCCAGGTTCCCTCAGCCGAACCGGCAAAAGACGCACGTGTTCCTGCGCCGCCATCGGCAAAAATCAAAACTCAATCAAATACGCATCCACAACAAAGCGCAGGCGCCTTCACGGCTATCCAAGGCGATCTTGTCCGGTCAAATTCGCAAAGCCTGGCCGCTTATCAGCGGTTTATCGCGCCGGAACTTTCGCCAAAATCGGTAGCGGCAGCACCAAGACCAGACACCGCCGATTCCCCGGTTTCCAGATACAACATTGTTAAGGCGGAAATCATCCAGCCCAAAACCGGCGTTATCGTTGAAACGGTAAAAAATAGAAGGCCGGCACAGACCGGCGATATCATTAAACTTGTCATTCGCCCGCAGGTAAGTTCCGCAGGTCCGCGGGTGCAGAGCGAAGTTTTCGAAGGCACAGTCATTGCCCTCACCAATCCTACGTCCGGCGGCAAGGCTCAACGTGTCACGTTGCAGACGCCCCTCGGAACTATTTCCTATAGCGCCTCAACTCCGCCGACTCCCGGAACTACCGTACAATTCGCGATTGCCAAAGAGATTACGGCCTTTCCGCTTCCGTCAGCGGATATTCAGCAGCCCGGCGCGCGCGCGCCGCTAATCAGCGCTATGGCGGACTGGCAGAATCTGCGTCAGGCACTTAACGTTGTCGCTGCGCAGGACCCGATTCTTGCCCAGGCGATTGCCATCCATGTCATTCCGCAGGCGAATTCACAACTTTCAGGCAGCCTGCTGTTTTTTATGGCGGCGCTGCACCTCGGGTCGATCGAAAAATGGCTGGGACAGGAATTCAGCCATGCGATGAAGGAAGCAGGACGGACACCGCTTCTGCAAGCGTTGGAAGATGATTTTGCGACATTCTCACGACTTCAAGCGGATAATGGGGGCCAGGATTGGAAAAGCCTCAATTTCCCGTTTTTCGATGGAAATAACCTCCGGCAGATCAGGATGTTTCACCGCCAGCATAAAAATCCCGATGATCCGGAAAATCACGATGAAACGACCCGCTTTGTGATCGAGTTGAATTTATCCGTCTCCGGCCAGGTGCAGCTCGACGGGTTGTTCAAGCATAATTTATTTGACCTGGCGATCCGGAGCCACGAAGAGATGCCGCCGGACATGAAGCAGCATATCCTTTCCCTTTTCAGTGAACATATTGAAATTTCGGGCCTGAAAGGCCAGCTTATTTTCAAGACGATCTCGCCCTTTCCCGTTGATCCGCTGAAGGAATGGGAAACCGCGCAGAGAATGACAACAAGCTCCTAAATTCTAAGATTTTTCCGTGTTGCCTTGGTGAGCTTGGCCTTAATGATCGAATAGGCTTCCAGAATATACGCTTCGATATCCGCATCCGGCATGGCGGTTTCGGAAATCAGCTGAACCCATTTAGCCCGTGCGAGGTAAGGAGCCGGTATGATGCCCTTCTGCTCCGTCAGAATCGCATAGGTTAGATCACTGCATTTGAAACTAATTTTCTGCGCTTCACCCGACCCCCAACTTGAGCAAATGGCGAATATTTTACCGCCGATTTTCCAAACGGAAGCGTTCCCCCATTGCACGACATTATTCACAGCCGGGAGCGAACTGCAAAAACGATCAAACTCGGTTCTTGTCATGGCCGTTTCTCCCCTCTCATGCGCGCGGACCCGCATTCGGAACTTCCACCTTGATAGAAAGCGGATGCTGCGCCATATTTCCCGGCGAAATCGGATTTATCTGGAAAGCGGATCATGTACATCGTCGCAGCGCTCTATAAGTTTGTTGATCTTCCCGACTATGAAGATTTGCAGGAAAAATTTCTAACTCTTTGTAAGTCAAATAATATTCAGGGCACCCTCTTGCTTGCACAAGAAGGGATCAATGGCACTGTGTCCGGAACACGGGCGGCGATTGACGCACTGCTTGATTTTTTGAAGTCGGATCCGCGATTCGATGACGTACAACATAAAGAAGCCTTCAATGAAACCCAGCCTTTTTACCGGATGAAGGTCCGGCTCAAAAAAGAGATCGTCACCCTCGGCGCCCCAGGTCTTGATCCGCGCGAAACCGTTGGCACTTACGTAAAGCCTAAGGACTGGGACGGCCTGATCAGTGATCCGGAGATACTTCTGGTTGATACCCGGAATGACTATGAAGTTGAAGTTGGCACTTTCAGGGGGGCAATCAATCCCGAAACCAAGACATTCCGCGAATTCAAGGATTTCGTCGAAGAAAAACTCGATGTGACCCGCCACAAGAAAGTGGCGATGTTCTGCACGGGCGGTATCCGCTGCGAAAAATCCACGTCCTATCTTCTCTCGAAGGGGTTTGAAAATGTCTACCATTTGCAGGGCGGCATCCTGCAGTATCTTGAAGATATCCCGAAAGAGAAAAGCAGCTGGGAAGGAGAATGCTTTGTCTTTGACCAGCGTGTCACAGTAAATCATGACCTTGAAAAAGGTTCCTATGATCAATGTTACGCCTGCCGCTATCCAATTACCGATGCCGATAAGACCTCCCCGCTTTATCTTGAGGGCATCTCCTGTCCGCGCTGCCATGGCAGCCTTACGGAGAATCAGAAAAAACGCTTTACCGAGCGCCAGAAACAGATTGACTTCGCGAAGACGCGCAACGAAATCCATATCGGCAGCAAATAGCGCATTTCTCGTCACAGCGGCGACTAGGGTCGGGAGCCCTAAATTATTAATACGATTGCCGCCCTTTCCGTCGGTGCATATCGATTGCCAGATCATCGATCTCCACCTGTTCAGCGCGCTGGCGTTCATACTTGAGGCGCGTGCCCCGGGCATCGACCGCAATCTCGTATTTTTTGAGTTCCTGGTAACATTCCGCCACTGCATCGTTCAGCGTGGCAATTTTTTCTTCCACCTCTTTGAGGCTCGCCTGCAGATTGTCCCGCTGCAGCTTTGATGCCTTCGCATAATTTGCGTAAGCAAAGCTGACCTCCGATTGATCCCCCGCAATTTCCTGCTCATGTTGTTGCGCGACTTCAAGGTCCGCCAGTTGCCGGATGAAGTCATCCCGCAGGTCTTCAAAACCGGAAAGTTCCCGGCGTTTTTCATTGAGTTTCCATTTTTGAACCCGGATGAGGTTGCTCAATCCCTTCATATCGTCGTTGCTTTCAGCATATCAGGCCCTATCGAGATCACGCCGTCTCCAGTTCGGGCTGAGTATCGAGAATTTTTGCGAGTTCCGCATAGCAGTCTGCCAGACTGGTCTTGTCCTGTTTACTTTGGGTCATGAACTGCTCAAGCAGCGGAAAATAATAAATAGCCTCATCGACCAGCGGATCCGCTCCCTTGCGATAGGCTCCAAGGCGGATCATCTCCGCCATATCATCATAAATTGCCAGATACTGCTTCGCTTTGGAGATTATCTGGTTTTCGGCGTCCGTATTGCACCCGGGCATCGTCCGGGAAATGGACTTGAGCACATTCACAGCTGGATACCGTCCCCGTTCGGCAATTTGACGCTCCATCACGATATGCCCATCGAGAATGCCGCGCACGGCATCGGCAATGGGCTCGTTATGATCATCACCTTCGACCAGAACTGTGAACAATCCCGTTATGCTTCCCTTGCCTGCTCCAGGCCCCGCGCGTTCCAGCAGTTTTGGCAATTCGCTGAAAACAGTTGGCGTATAGCCCTTGCTCGCCGGTGGCTCCCCGCCTGACAAGCCAATATCCCGCTGGGCCATGGCGAAGCGCGTGACACTGTCCATCAGGCAGAGAACATCCTTGTCCTGATCCCGGAAATATTCGGCAAGAGCCAAAGTCAAATAGGCCGCCTGACGCCGCATAAGAGCGGACTCGTCCGACGTCGCCACAACGACAATACTCCGCTTCAATCCTTCCTCGCCGAGGTCATCCTTGATAAACTCCTGTACTTCCCTTCCACGCTCACCGATCAATCCGATGACGTTGACATCCGCAGCCGTATTGCGGGCAAGCATAGAGAAGAGAACCGACTTTCCAACGCCGGATCCTGAAAATATGCCCATCCGCTGACCCCGGCAGCAGGTCACAAAGGAATTCAGCACTCGAACACCGAGGTCTATTTTTTCGCCGATACGCTGACGAGCATGAGCGGGAGGCGGCGCATTTCGGTAGGGAACGCTCGTTGGTCCGGCCATCAATGGCGGACCGCCGTCGATCGGCTCACCCATGGCATTGACCACACGGCCAAGCCAGCTTGCATTCGGGAACACGACGGGGTCGCGTTCGGCGATTTTCGCCTTGCAACCGATGCCAATACCCT
>JAIOYL010000094.1 GCA_021741195.1 Sneathiella sp.
ACGCTTGGGCTCGCCCCAAGCAAGGCCACACCCGTGACCAACAGCGCCTGTAATGATTTTTTCAGCATATCGTAGTTCCCTGTTTTAAATTGTGAAATTATCGTGCGCGCCAGCGGCGCCACAAACCATTCCCTATCCGCCAGTTACTATACGAAAGCCGACGCGCCAGCGGACCTTATGTCTTCAACCAATAGCCGCCGGCCCCCCGCGTTTTAAGATGTCCAGCCGTCGGCCCCGCGAAATGCGTACCAATGATCAATGTATCCGAATTGCTGTATTTTTTCAAAAACCCTTCCCGGGTTCGGCGGGCAGCGTCCTGATCGGTATCAGCCGCGCTCGACCATTCCGGGTGCGCAATCTGGCAAGGGTGATGCATGCTGTCACCGGTAATAACAGCCTCGCCTCCACCGGAACGGATCTGGACACAGACATGCCCCGGCGTATGGCCCGTCGACGGAAAAAGACTTACCTCTTCACAAATCTGATGATCCATGTCCACAAAATCGGCAAGACCCGCATCGACGATAGGGCTCACCGAATCGCCGATCACATCACCGAATTCAGCTTGAGAGGCGCAACTCCAATGCGCCCATTCCTTCTCGCCGATCAGATAGCGGGCATTGGGGAATGTCGGGACCCATTTCCCATCCACCAACATCGTGTTCCAGCCCACATGATCAACATGCAGATGCGTGCACAGCACCGTGTCGATGCTTTCCCGCGGATACCCTGCCGCTTCAAGATCCGCAAGGAAAGTCGTTTGCAACATGTTCCAGGCCGGAATCTCGCGCTTCTTGTCATTGCCGAGGCAGGTATCGACGATAATCCGCCGCACCCCCGTATCGATGATGAGAGCATGAATACTCATTATCAACTTGCCCTCCTCGGACGCAAAATGCGGGATCAGCCAGTCAATCGGCTTTATCGCCTCCGGTGTCGCCTGCGGAAGAATAAACCGCGTGCCGCCCATCGCCTCGACCTCGACGACACGTGTGATTTTAACACTCCCAACCTGCCAGGTATTCATTCCGGCGACTCCCTTTTTATTATTGTTTATTTGAGGAGAGTATAACGTCTTCAAGCAGCCTTACAACCGCGTTTAGGATGATTTGCCGAATGTGAGCCAGGCGGCATATATCCGGGTCACGGTCGTAACCCAGCACATCGCGCCAAAGACAAACGCAATTAAGACGAAATAATCCGGAAGAAGGCACATCAGCGCCATCGCGGCAATCGTCTCCCCTCCTTCTGCGAGGCCGCCCAGATAATAGAGCGATTTCCGTCCCTGAATGGCCGTCGATATTTTGTATTTTTCCGCCATAATTGCGTACGTCAGAAAGGTTGAGCCTGTTCCCATAAAACTGAAAACAAGAAAAGAACTCGCGACGGCGTTTTCCGGCCGGGCCAGCGCGAAGGCGAAAACGATGGCCGAATAAAAGATAAAGTCGCAGACGATATCCAGATATCCCCCAAAATCTGTGAGCAATGAATGGCGGGCCACCGCGCCGTCAAGGCCGTCGAAGAGACGGTTGAGAACGATCAGAATTAGTGCCAGTCCGTAGTTTTCGAACATGATCAAAGGTACCGCAGCGATGCCCAGAACGAAGCCGACGACAGTTACCGTATTGGCGGAAATCCCCACGGCCGCCATTTTCGTACCCAAGGCATTAAGCGGTGGATCAATAATATGCCTCAGCGCTGCATCAAACATTGTTGTCCTTGCGGTCCTGACCAAAAAATACCATCTTGATCTGCGTCAAATCTAATGAGATTGTTATCCGAAAATACATAATGACATTGTCCGGACATGGCAAAGCGATATCGGGTGGCTCCCGATAAAGTGAAATAGACTTACAAGGAAAAAAATGGCCCATTCACATGAATTTATTGCCCGTATCGACTGGACTGGCGGCGGTCACGGCTCAACGACGGACTATAAAACCTATTCCCGCAACTACGAAATCTCCATCAAAAACAGACCCATTATCAAGGGTTCCGCGGATCCGGTTTTTCTGGGAACGGATGACCGGTATAACCCGGAGGATCTGCTGGTCGCGTCCCTCTCCGCCTGCCATCTCTTGAGCTATCTAGCGCTATGCGCCCGCAACAATATCGAGGTGACTGGATATCACGACGATGCCTGGGGCAAGATGGAAATGAAAAACGGAAGCCTGTGCTTTACGGAGGTTATTCTGAAGCCTGTCGTGACCATCTCCGCCGCAAGCGATCTTGAAAAAGCGAAGCATCTGCATCATGACGCTCATGGCGTTTGCTTTATCGCCAATTCGGTAAATTTTCCGGTCCGTAATGAGGCGACCGTCGAATTCGCCAAATAACCAATTATTAACCCTGATATGACAACATTGTTACAGATTTAAAACCTGAACCGAGACCAAGATGCAACAGAAATTCGAAGCCGCAATCTTTAATGAGGAAGTCCTTGCGGCCGTGCAAGAGGGCGAACATCATAAAAACCTTTCCGACAGCTGGGCGGAAACCCATTATTTCGACGTTTATGCCTCAAGCCTTGAGGAAGCCTGGGAAAAGATGCGGCGCAAATACAGCGTTGACCGGGGCTTCATAATCAAGGCCATCGACGAAGTCGACTAGACCCTGCCCTAATAACCAACGTAATAGGGATTGGCGCCGCCAGCATGGTCCGTCACGTCAAGGACCCGCTCGATCATCGGCACAGCCGTCTTGATTTCCACCTCGATGCCCTGTTTTAAAGTGGCGTCCGCCATGCCGCAGCCCTGGCACCCGCCCGCCATTTCCACGTAGGCCGTGCTGTCCTGAATATCGATCAGGGTAATATAACCGCCATGGGCGGCGATCGCCGGATTGATCCGGGTTTCGAGCAACACTCTTATCTGCTCGGCTTCCTCGGTTTGCAGGCCGGGGCGATCGGAATTTGCTGCCGCTTCCGGATCTTCCATCCTCTCGAACTTGATGCGATCGATTTGCGGCAGGAAATGCTTGAGAGTGTTCTCGATTTTAATCTGCGTCCCGAAAGCCGGTGTTGAGAGGCCGCTGCTGTCCATCTCCAGCACCACTACGCCGTCCGTCGGATCGTAGGATTTAAACGCGACATCCCCGCCATCGTCCTGCAATTGCGGTTTAATCCGTGTTTCGATCAGCCCTATAATGGCGTCGACGGTTTTCTGATCTTCCTCAGAATAGCTCGCGGTCGTCGTCTTGTTCTCGCCAACCATTACCGGAAGGCCGCTCATATAGTGGTCCATGATCGCCGCCAGCACCATGGGTTTAAGCTGGATCCAGAGGGTCTTGTGAACATTGTCATCCTGCTTGGTGATAGTGACATAGTCATCACCAAGTTCGACGGCCGTCACACCCGGAATGTCGAACAGCCGTGCGGCCAACGGCGACCGCTCGCGTCCCTCCTGCGCGTCTTCGAAAACCACATAGCCGGACACCAGCACCTGACGTCCTGGCAGGAATTTCATCCTGGTATCATCTTCATGTGGCAGGGTCTGAATAAACATCAACACACTCCGGCTCCGGAAAAATCCGAGGCAAAATAAATGGCGCTCCGCTGTCAGCTATCAAATTAGCTATAGCGGCGCAAGTCACAACCCTAACATAAGAGAGTACCCGCGGCTTGCAATAGACGATCTATCGTCGGCTGTCTCAGACAGTCGCGACAGGATTGGCCGGGGAACCGACGGCGCCCGGCAGTCGGATCGGCGGCGCCGTCAACATAAAGCGCGAGCGCTTATGCGGCTTCAGCCAGCTATTGAGAGGCGTCAGATACCAGAGCTCACCCAGATGAATGCCGAGCTTGAAAAGGCAATGTTCGTGAATGGGCAAGAAGGCGCAGCTTCCGTGCCCGGCGCGGGAAGGATAGGCCTCCACCGCATAGTTATCGGCAATCAGCAGCGACAATCCCGTATCCGTAATCCAGTTGAGGAGCTTCGCGTCGCGTCCGTCCAGCGCCGCGCAGGAGCCATGAAGCTTATCTTTATCCGGCTTGCCGCCCATTTCCATGATCATTTGCGCGAAGCCGGTATGCAGGCAGACCATATCCCCTTCCTCGACGGTGACATTGCCTTTTCCCATCACGCGCATAAGGTCATCATAACTGACAATTTTCTGGGCGCGACCAAACTCGCCTTCCAGGTCGATCATGACCCCACGGCCCTGAACCCCGGCGGCGGCCATATTCTCGATACCAAGCGCGAGAGCCCTGCTGCCGCCCTCATCCTCCGGACCCCGGATATGCTCTCCGCCGCGATACCCATTGTAATAGACGATCTCTGCCTTGCCGTCACCATCAGCGTCAAACTCCTGGCCGACATGGGCGAGGCTGTCCCATTGCGAGGAATATTGCGTATGCAGAACCACCATGTCGTCACACACGACGTCGATCATGTTGGGGTCATCCTGCGACAGGTTGTAGTTCATATTTGGCTTGTCACCCGAGCGTAAAGTCGGAGAAATCTTCGGTGGATGGCGGCGTGGATTGAGGAGATTACCTCCCGGCAGGTCGAGCGGCAGGCTGAGACAGAAACGCTCCCCTGTCCTAATTTCGGCGGCGGCCGCCAATATCTTTTCGGGCGTGATCAGATTAAGACGGCCGATTTGATCATCGGCGCCAAAATCTCCCCAGTTTGATCCCTCCGGCCTATTCACCCATCTGGACATATTCTTTACTCCCCTTTGTTATTGTTTTCCGGTTAGCATAGCCTGCGGATATCGCTCTGCAAAGCATTTGCATTATATCGCGGCGAATTGACCTTGAGGGCTCAAACTGATAGCTCTTTAAGAAACGAAAACGAGCGGTAAAAAAAGAATGAAAAGCGAAACGGTAACCGCCTTAAAAATAATCTCGACACTGTCGATTGTTTATATCGCCAGCAATTTTTACCGTTCCTCAATCGCCGTCATTGCGCCGAATGTCATGGATGAAATCGGCCTCACACACGAGCAGCTTGGCATTGTGGGCGGTATTTTCTTTATCGCCTTTGCCCTATTTCAGGTCCCGGTGGGTATCTTTCTTGATCGGTTTGGTCCACGAAAAACAATTTGCGGACTGATGCTTATTGCCGTTGCGGGTTCCTGCGGATTTGCCGTATCGACCAGTTTTTTTGAACTGACGGTGAGCAGATTCTTTATCGGCGTCGGCTGCGCGCCGGTCCTGATGGGCTCGCTGGTCATCATTTCAAGATGGCTGCCCGCGGAGCGGTTCGCCTTCTATGCCTCTTTGGTTGTCGCGCTCGGAGGATTTGGCAATATTGTCTCGACGACGCCAACCGCAATGCTCGCCGACCTTACCGGATGGCGGGAGGTCTTCTGGATCGCCGGCGCCGTGACGGGACTGTCCATCCTGTTCGGCTTTGTGATCATCCGGGATGCCCCCAAAGGCCACGCGTTTCACGATCGGGAAATTGAAAGCTTGAAAGACGCATTTGGTGGTGTCGGGCGAATCGTCAAAGACCGCCAGTTTCAATATATATTCTCGATCAACCTCGTCATTTACGGCTCCATCATGGCAATTGTCGGGTTATGGGGCGCCAATTTTTTGCGTGACATCTACGGCCTGGACCTGACTGCGCGCGGCGCCATTCTCTTCTGGATGACTCTCGCGGTCATCTGCGGCAATCTTATGTATGGGTATCTCGACGGTCTGTTCAAGGCCCGCAAGCATCTGGTTATATGCGCTGCCGCCATTACCGTCCTTCTTCTGGTGATACTTGGAACCGTGCCGGTGCTGGAAGTCTGGCAGATTTCAGCACTATTGATTGTGTTCTGTTTCGTCGGAAGTTATGGCGTCGTCATTATGTCGCATGGACGATCCATATTCCCTGAGAATTTGCTGGGCCGAGGAATCGCCACACTGAATACAGCGGTGTTTCTGGGCGTTTTTCTCTTGCAGTCCATGGGCGGTTTTATCATCGGCGGCTTCGTCGGCGAAGACGGCACGGCGCCGCTTCATGCGTACCGTGTTCTGTTTTTCAGCCTGGCTGCCATTATTGTTGTCGCGGCTTTCATTTATAGCCGATCCCGGGAATCGAAATTACCCAAAACGAAAGTGCCGGAGCCCATTGCAAAAACGGACTGACCGGCGCTTCAATGTTAGAGTTAGCGAGGGTCTGTGCTATCAGTCGCGATAATTGCTACCCTTACGATCAAGAATACGGAGCAAGCCAGGCCATTCAAGACCGGACTGGGAGGCGCTGATCTTGAACTGGGATGCGGCATGGTCGCAGACTTCACGCGACGGCAATATCAGTTCTGAATCCCCTGCGAGAGCCTTGATTTGTGATTCGCAGGATTTTTCAAGATAAAAGATGCGCCGGAAAGCCTCCGGAATCGTACTGCCAACTGTCAGCAGGCCGTGATTACGCAGGATCATCGCGATACTGTCTCCCATATCCCGAACCAGCCGTTCGCGTTCGTCCAAGTCCAGCGCAATCCCCTCGTACCCGTGATAGGCAAGGCGTCCATAAAACATCATCGAATGCTGGCTGATCGGCAGCAACCCTTGCTTCTGCGCGGATACCGCCATGCCAGCCGTCGTATGGGTGTGCAGCACGCAGCTGACATCTTCGCGCGCGGCGTGAACAGCGCTATGGATCGTGTAGCCGGCAGGGTTAATGAAAAACGGCGTATCATCGAGAATATTTCCGTCGATATCCACCTTGATCAGGCTGGAGGCTGTGATTTCATCAAAGAAGAGTCCGTAAGGATTAATTAGAAAATGGTGATCCTCGCCCGGCACCCGCGCCGAAATATGGGTAAACACCAGATCACTCATCCCGTAATGGGCGACAAGGTGATAGCAGGCGGCAAGATTGACGCGCGTTTCCCATTCCTCATCGCTTACTTTGCCGTTGAGGCTGGGTACCATTTTATTTATTTTATCTACACCCATTTCTCTATTCCTTTTTAATTTGCAAGTGTTTTCAGCATATTCCGGGCAATGACGAGCTGTTGAATTTGCGTGGTGCCTTCATAGAGGCGCAGCAACCGGACATCCCGATAAAACCGCTCGACCTTATATTCCGACATGTATCCAGCGCCGCCATGTATCTGGACGGCCCGGTCCGCAATCCGCCCGGCCGCTTCCGTCGTGAACATTTTGCAACAAGCAGCCAGCATTGATATGTCTTCTTCTCTATCATATTTCTGCGCTGCATCCAATGTCATTGCCTTGCCCGCGAACAATTCCGTCTGGCTATCGGCAAGCAGGGCCTGGACAAGCTGGAACTCACCGATCACGGTGCCGAATTGCTTACGCTCGGCCGCATATGTGAGACCTTCGTGCAGAATCCTCTCTGAAATGCCGGTTGAAACGGAACTGAGATGCAGCCGACCCCTGTCGAGAACCTTCATGGCCGTGTAAAAACCCTGCCCCTCAACCCCGCCAAGCAGAGCGGAGGCCGGAATACGGGCATCCTCAAAAATCACATCACTGGTTTTGGTGCCTCGCTGACCCATCTTGTCGTCGGCCCTGGAAATTGTGATACCGGGCGTATTGGGATCCACCAGAAAGGCTGAGATGCCAGAGGCCCCTTTCTTGGCAGAATCCGTCCGCGCCATCACGGTCAGCATCCCTGCGCGCAGGGCATTCGTTATATACCGCTTGGTGCCATTAAGAACGTAATCGCCGCCGTCTTTTACCGCAACCGTCCGCAAGGAAGCCGCGTCGGAGCCCGCCTCAGGCTCAGTAAGGCAAAAAGAGGAAATGATTTCACCGGAGGCAAGGCGCGGCAAATACTGCTGCTTTTGTTCCTCGGTACCCGTCATGACAAGGCCCTGGCTGCCGATGCCGACCGTTGTTCCGATCACCGAACGAAAGGCCAATGCCGCCTTGCAAAGTTCGTGAATGATCTCGCATTCTTGCGACATATTGAGTCCGAGGCCGCCATATTCTTCCGGGATCGACAAGCCGAACAGGCCCAGCTCCCGCATTTCCTGAATGATTTCTTCCGGAACGTCGTTGGTCTCTTCGACCGTATCTTCAGCCGGGACCAGTTTTTCGCGCACAAAGCGCGTTACCGCATCCTTCATTAGCTCAAATGTCTCGGTATCTAGAGCCATCCCTTTTCCTTTTTTCTTTATTTTTAATTAGTAATTTGACCAAAGGTTATGCAAGCCCGCACATCACCTCAACGCTTCTTGCGAGAGCGACGAGGCGCGGCCCTACTTCCTCGCGCAATATTGTCTCTGTTACCAGATAGGCGGAACCACCGCAATTGAAGGCAACAACATCACCGCTGGAATTATCTCGTGCGGCCGTGCCGACGGCATGAAAGCTCGATTCCCAGCCGCCAAGCGAGAGGCAATAACCAAAATCCTCATAATCTCTCTGTGCCGCCTCAAAGCCATCTTTTACTCCAGGCCAGTCCAATGGATATTTCCGGCGTACATGATCGAGAAGGAAATTCCGTTCTCCGTTGGGAAGCTTGCACAAAAACGCCCGACCGACAGCCGTGGTCGCAATCGGTAAATAGGATCCTGTTTCGAGCCGCAAGGTGCTTTCATCCCCGCCGCGGGCCGTTTCGACATACATCATATTCAGCCGAACCCGGGTCGCCAGGGCGACCCCAAGCCCGACCTGTTTGGCAAGATCATGCATAAGGGGTCGCGACAGGAGGCGCAGCTTGTTATTGGCAAGAAACGTATATCCAAGGGAGACCACTGCTGGCGAAGGCTCGTATTTCCCCATACTCTTGCGGTAAGTCAAGTAACCGAGTTGAAGCAATGTACTTGTAAGGCGAGAGACTGTGGAGCGGGGAAGATTCGTCCTCTTGGCAAGTTCATTATTGCCAACCGGGCCTTCTCCGGGGCGAAATGCACTCAGGATTTCAAGGCCTCGCGCAAGCGATGTCACGAAGTGCCGATCATTGTCTGGCGTCGAAACACCCTCTACAAATGTTTTCTCTTCAAACATCTTTTGCCCACCGCAAAAAAATTGATATCTGCACAAAAATACTTGCAGAATTCTGTTCCACTATGCAGAATGCGCGTCTAGTAGAAAACAAAAAAATAAACATACCAGTTTTCCAGGGAGGAAATAATGGGAATTAGTTTAAGAATATGCGCGGCGGCAACTGCGGCTGTGCTGGCTCTTTCAGGTGTTGCATCAGCTGATGATGTCAAACTTCCAGATACGATTGCATGGAGCGCCTATAATACCGGCACGACAGGTTATAACCAGTCCGTCGCCATCGGCAAGGCGCTAAAAGATAGTTATGGCGTTGATCTTCGGGTTATCCCGGGCAAGAACGACATTTCCCGAATGGGGCCACTACGGTCTGATAAGGTCCAGTTTGTCAATAACGGCGCCGGTACTTTCTATGCCTCTGAAGGCGTGTTTGAATTTGCTAATCCTGATTGGGGACCACAAGCGGTCCAGATGCTTGCCTCCGCGACATCGGATGCAAACCTGTCCGTCGGCGTTGCCGCCGATGCCGGCGTTAAAACCATTGCCGACTTGAAGGGAAAACGCGTTGGTGTGGTGCGCAGTTCACCAGCCCTGACAATCGGAACAGAAGCTATTCTGGCGTTCGGCGGCCTTACGTTTGATGACGTGGAAGTTGTCGAATTTGGTGGCTATGGCGCGATGTGGAAGGGAATGATTTCCGGACAGATCGATGCCGCCTTCGCCTCCACGGTTTCCGGACCGACGAAACAGCTTGAAGCCTCTCCCCGGGGCATTTACTGGCCGCCAACACCTGCTGCCGACAAAGAAGGCTGGGCCCGAGTTCAAGCAGTCGCCCCTTATTTCGTACCACATGTGGCGATTCTTGGAACAGGAAACATTTCCAAGGAAACACCGCATGATGGCGCTGCCTATCCCTATCCGATCCTGATTACACGGGCGGATCAGGATCCCGCTCTGGTCTATTCCATGATCAAGGCAGTCCACGAGCAGTATGACAACTACAAGGAAGCTCTTCCTGAAATGACCGGCTGGGCTCTTAAGAACCAGACGTTCGAATGGGCTGTGCCTTATCACCCTGCCGCCGTCAAATACTGGAAGGAAATTGGCGCCTGGACGCCTGAGATGGATGCGCATAACGAAAAAATGATGCAGCGTCAGAAGGTCCTGGCGGATGCCTGGGCCACCATGCCAGCTAAAAACCTTGAAGGGGAAGCCTTTACAGCCGATTGGATGAAAACCCGGGCAGCCGCACTCGAAGCCGTCGGCATGAACCCGATTTTCAAATAATCAAGAGCTGACAGACTTCCATATGGAAAACCAAAAACAAGAGAACGGGACGGTGGTGATGCCAGAACTGGCGCGCCACCGTAACCTTTCCACCGGCTGGCGGGGAATCGTTATTGCGGTAACCGTCGTCACAGTGTTGCTTGCGATGAACCAGCTGTTCAATGCGGGATTTTTTATCGGCTACACCTGGCTTGATAATGAATACCAATATGCATTGTTCGGCCTGTTGGTTCCAATTGTCTTCCTGATTTTCCCTGCAACGAGCAAGTCGCCCCTGGACAGGGTCCCGTGGTATGACATGGTTTTTGCCGGGACAACATTTGGCCTGCTGGTATTCTTTTTTCTCAACGCCGCGAAAATCGTGGATAATGGTTGGGAAATGGGCGCACCGGACTATATCGTCGCGCTTGGCCTGGTTCTTTGGCTTCTTGTTCTTGAGGGGACCCGGCGAGCAGGCGGGACCGCCCTTTTCGTCATTGTCGTCATTATCTCGCTTTACCCACTCTACGCCGATATTCTGCCAGGACCAATTTCCGGACTGGGCAGTACCCTAGCGGACACGACAGCATACCATGTCTTAAGTGCGGAGAGCATGCTCGGCATCCCCATGCAGGCTCTTGCAAATCTCGTGATCGGGTTTTTGATCTTCGGCGTTGCGCTGACGCAGACAGGTGGTGGAAAATTCTTCATTGACCTTGCTTTTGCTATGCTGGGTCATGTGCGAGGTGGACCTGCGAAGGTTGCGATCTTCTCCTCCGGCCTGATGGGCTCGATGAGCGGAAGTGTTATTTCTAACGTGATCACGACTGGCGTCATGACCATCCCGGCCATGCGCAAGACGGGGTTTCGAGCATCCTACGCAGCTGGGGTCGAGGCTTGCGCTTCCACCGGTGGTGTTCTGATGCCACCGATCATGGGCTCAACAGCCTTTATCATGGCCGTGTTTCTGAATATCCCTTATATCACGATTGCGGTTGCAGCAATTATCCCGTCAATCCTGTACTATCTCGCTCTGTTCATTCAGATCGATGCCTATGCCGCGCGCAATAACATGCCCGGTCTGCCAAAAGACCAGCTTCCGAAGCTTGGCGAAACGTTCCGTCAGGGCTGGCATTTCATCGCCGTGTTCATCCTGTTGATCGTCATGCTTGTCTATCTGAAGCAGGAAGTGCTGGCGCCGTTCTATGCGACTGCGTTGCTTATTGTCATAAACCAGATCTTTTCGCATTCCCGCTGGAAGATGAAAGAATTCCTTGAATTTATTCTGGCGACAGGCAAGTTGTTGGCGGAGATTGCGGCCATTCTGGTCGGTGTCGGCCTGATCGTCGGTGCGCTCTCCATTACTGGCATGGCAGGCACCTTGGTCAATGACCTGATCTTCATTGCGGGTGGAGATATTCTTGTGCTGCTCCTGATGGGCGCGATTACGAGCTTCATCATGGGCATCGGCATGACGGTGACGGCCGCCTATATTTTCCTGGCGATTGTGCTGGCCCCCGCCCTTATCCATGGTGGACTCGACCCTCTGTCCGTTCATTTGTTTATCCTCTATTGGGGCATGGTATCCTTTATCACCCCCCCCGTCGCACTCGGCGCCTTTGCCGCAGCGTCGATTGCCGGAGCCAATCCAATGCGGACGGGATTCGAAGCGATGCGGCTAGGCTCGATCATCTATTTCGTGCCCTTCTTCTTCGTGCTGGATCCCGCCTTTATTCTCCATGGGGAATTAAGCCGGACGGCACTTCTGTTTGTCTGCGCGGTTGGCGGCGTAATCCTGATTGCCAGTGCCCTGCAGGGCTATCTCATGGGTATCGGGAATCTTCATCGCAACGCTATACTGGGATGGCCTATTCGCGCTCTGATTCTTTTCGGCGGCCTCGCTCTGGCGACCCCCGGCGGAAGCGATCTTATTCCGTTCAGCGATTTGGAACTTGGGTTGATGGCGTTGGCGACTGCGGGTCCCGCAGCGGCAATAGCTTTCTTTTTCGAACGTCGCGCACGTGAAGCGGTGCCGGTCTAGGGAACTCATCCAAGTCGCCTATGAATTAACAAGACAGCGCCGGTCCGGTTCGGACGGGCGCTGTCTTTTTATACCGCAGTACTCTTAAAGAAAGTTGTCTTCCGCTTGCCGTAGGGCGGAATGACATCGTATTGTCTACGACGAGTATTCCTTTTGCAAGAAATTGGCGTGACTTATGAGACGAAGCCTTACCGTAGCAATCCTGGGGATTGCCCTGCTTTTCTGCGTGGCAATCGTCGTCGTCTATGTTTCGATCGGCTCTGTCATCAAGACAGCGGTCGAAACATATGGCTCCGCAATCACGCAGGTCACGGTTACTTTGCAGGAAGCTGATTTTTCATCCGCGTCCGGCGAAACAACCCTACTTAACCTCGCTGTCGCCAATCCGGCGAATTTCATCTCCGAAATATCTTTTTTATTTCCGAATATAGACATACAAATCGACCCGCAAACCGTTGGTAGCGACGTTATGGTCATAAAGCGGCTGGAAATTGAAGCCCCTGAAATTATCTATGAAATAACGAATACCGGAGACAATCTTCGCACTATCAGAGCCAACGTAAAAAAAGCCGTCGCCGAAGAGCGACAAGGGAGGTTCCTACCGGACGCTCCTGGGGTGACAAAAAAATTCATCATAAACGATCTCTATGTGACAAATGGCGTTGTTATCGTCCATGCCAAAAATCTTGCAGGAAAAAAGGTTACGGCCTTGCTTGATACTATTCATCTTGAGGATTTGGGGCGCGCGGAAAATGGCCTCGGACCGGCAGAGCTCGTCGACAAGATATATGGCCCGATAATTCAAGAAACAACTTTGGCGGCGCTATCGACTGACTTGAACCTATCAGATCAGGCACTCAACATTTTACGAGGCGCAAGCGACGAGACGGAGGAAGTCCTCAACCGCATTCGCAAGCTTCTCGAAAAATAAAGTTGCTGCCCGCTTTTCGAGCAGGCATAACATATGCAGCAACAACTGTTTGTTAGGGCCAAGACGTGACTGAAAACATACCTTCGAGGGAGGAAGGTCTTTACCGGAGTGACAATCGGCGTCAGGAACTGATGGCAGCGGCAGCGCATTTGTTCAATCAGCGTGGCTACGACGCCACTTCGATGCGGGATATCGCCCGTGAGGCTGGAATGCTGGCTGGCTCAATGTATTATCATTTTTCCTCCAAGGATGATTTGATCGTCGCCACCTATGAGGAAGGTAAACGGCTGATTAGTAACGCCGTTATCACCGCAATCGATGGCGTGGATGA
>JAIOYL010000095.1 GCA_021741195.1 Sneathiella sp.
GATACTCGCGGTTACCCAGGAGACTATGGGCAATGGTCGGGATGGCGAGTGACGCCACATAAAGATCAATAAATGCCTCGTCGTCTTCGCCTGTTTCCGGACGTTCAATTGCCTTTGCGTTGCCTTGAGCGACAAAGGCATCGTTGACATCCTTCAGGCTCAACCGCATCCGCCGCACGGAGCCATTCCCGACCAGCGTCTGCCAGTCGACGGTCGTATCTCCGCCAAGTACCAGAGTTTTTTTGGGAGCAGCGACGGATGAACTGCCCGCCAAACCGCCAAGGCCAAGGGCCGCCGCAGCGCGGACCGCCGCTCGCTTGATACTGTCGTCGATCACCATAATTGTAACGGTCGCGCGGGAGACGATGTCGACGGGCGGCGGCTCGCCGCCTTTTTCCCGCGCAAGCTTCAGTATGTCGGTGCCTTTGTAGCCGGCGATAAAATCGACGATCTTCTGTTCGGGAATGCCGGATAGCACAATTGGTTCCGCATGATGCAGCAGGCGGCCCGCGGCGATGCGTCCTTCTGCCGTCATCGCGATCAGGACGACGATTGGCTTACCCGAATATCCGATCGCGCTTACGAAATCTGTATTGAGAAAAACATAGCCAACGAGCTTGTCGCCGCTCAGAACGGGAACGACCGGCGTATTCGCAATCTGCTCGCCGTAGCGGTCGGCCCCATCAAATAGTTCAGAGGGGGGAATGTTAGGGAGATAGGTTGGAAGCTTTCCCGCCGGCGCTCCAAGAACTGCGCTGGTACTCAGAAAAAATCCGAACAGGGTAACGACGATGAGCAGGAAAGATGCAAAAGTATCCGGAAATATTGAAGTTCGATTGTACATTTCGTCGCTAAGTCCTATTGCATAACCCCGTCAGAAACCCGATGGTCCGGTAACAGGAATATTTCAGGTGCTGGAAACTAATACCCGTGTAACCGTAACGGTAATTTGATTTAAAACAAGCTCGCATCCGTTTTTCGATCCCTTTGGTTCTTTAATTTCTTTTTTTTAGGAAAAGGGGCGCGAAGGTGATGCTAAACCCTACGAAAGCCAGGAACCAGGTCAGCGCTGAAAAATCGAGAAGAAGACTATAATGATCGACGTCGAACTCGGTCATAACCCTGGAAATGGCGGCGAGAAAGATGAAGGTAAAGATAAATTTGGCGCTTCTCCCCGCCCGCATAGGTTTTCCGGAATGGCCAAGTGTCGCGCGCAGCATCACGGAAAGGGTCATCGAGCCGACGGCCCCTGTTCCAAGCGCATGAATACCGGCAAGAGGCGAAAATAAATCTGGAAAGAAGCCCGCCAGGCCAAGAAGGGTAAATCCCACGGGAATAAAGAGATAACTCAGGTGCAGGACAAGAACCAGTGGATCTTTGAAGGTGCGGTAACCTGCCCAACGGAACAGCCGCATAAACTGAAGAACCGCAGCCAGAAACATCAGGGCGCTTGAGACAGGATTGAGGTTAATCGCGATCCAGGATACGAGAGCGGCGGCCGCAATTAGGATTGTTATCATATCGAACCGGCTGAATGGGGTTGGTAATTTCCCCGGATTGTTTCGCACCAGCCAGTTTCGGGTAAAACTCGGAATTATACGTCCGCCGATCAGCATAATCAGCAAAATCGCTGCCGCCATCGCCAATCGCCGGCTGATGTCGCTCAAGCCGTAATAATGGGCTTCGAGATGAAAAACGGCGTTTGCAGCGAGCAATAAACTTAAAGGCAGCAGCACTTTGAGATTCGACCAGTTTTTGCCTGCAATAATCTCATTCGCCAAAACGGAAAGGATGGCCGCTAGAAATAGCAAGTCAATGATCATTGCCGGGAACCAGCCGATATAGGTTGATAAAGTAACGGCAATACGTCCAGCGGCCCAGAGAAGGACAAGCAATAACAGGGGAATTCCCTGGATTGGCATGCGGCCCGTCCAGTTCGGTATGGCCGTGAAGAGAAAGCCTGTGACGACGGCCGCAAGGAAACCAAAAAACATTTCATGAATATGCCAGTCGACAGCGGCGAACTGCGACGCAATCGACAGTTCTCCGTAAAACAGCGGCAGCCACAGAAGGATGGAAATTCCGGCATAAAGTGAGCCAAACAAGAAAAACGGGCGATAGCCATAGCTCAGAAGGGCAGGCCCTCGATAATCCTTCAATCTTGGAATCGCCATTGATAAATCCAATTGATATAAGAATTGTGAAATTTGCCAGCCTTCGCGTAATATATCCTTTACGAGTTCTGCAAACTCAAGTTGCCGTAAAAATATCAATTCCGCGCTGATCCAGGTTTGCGTTTCGACAAATTTTGAAAAGGTTTTTTATGTCTCTGCTGGACGTTTCTCTCGTTATTGATATTCCACCCTTCCGTGGCATAGAGCGCGAAAATTTGGCGGAGTTGCTCTCCTGGGCAAGATCTGAACGGGTCGAGAAGGACAGGACCATTTTCAGCCAGGGCGAAGAGGCGCATTCTTTTTTCCTGCTGCTTGACGGGCATGTTCGTGTGGTAAAGGTGACGCCTGACGGTGATCAGGTTATCGCCCGTTACATTTCGAGCGGTGAACTATTCGGGATTGCCCAGGCGCTCGGCCTTGGCAGTTATCCGGCCAATGCTGTGGCGGCCGTTGATTGCGTGGTGCTGTCCTGGCCGGGATCGCTATGGACGACGATCACTGAAAAATATCCAACGTTTGCAACCAACACCTACAAAACAGTCGGCGCGCGTTTGCAGGATGCCCAGGACAGGATTGTCGAGATGGCGACGGAACGGGTTGAGCAGCGTGTCGCCAATGCCGTCCTGAAACTCGCCAATCAGACGGGAAAAAAGACCGACGAAGGCATCCTGATTGATTTTCCGATTTCACGTCAGGATATTTCGGAGATGACCGGTACGACACTTCATACGGTCTCACGGCTTTTAAGCGCATGGGAAAACGAGGGGCTTGTGAAGAGCCGACGGAAGAAAATTACGGTAATCGAAGGTCACAAACTGGCAGTAATAGCGGCCGGAAATAGCGATAAATAGCCGCTAGCGTTTATTGGAAATTACCTTGTTAAAATCTTCCAGAAGCCCGTCCAGATCGATTTCGTGTTCTATTGCGGCGTCGACGATTGTGTGAAATGCCGCGAGCGGGCAGCCGATACACTGCATATGATTATTTATAAATACGGAAATGGTTTGCGGCCAAATCCGCATGATTCCGTCAACCGGCATATCAAAATCGATTTTATCTTTTCGCCGCGCCAATGATTTTTTCCCTGTGACAAATGCCCTTTTCTAAAGGAAAGGCGAAATCATGACGTTGTTGTTGCGCAAATAGATAGAAGGACCCTATGTCCTTTAACCCGCGATCGGCGCGAACCGGTATTGCCAGAGTAATATGAGGGTGCGCTGAAAAGCGGGGGAGTTTTAGTTTCAGGAGGTGCCTGCATTTTTTCCCAAGGAATAAGGCATTTTTCAAAAACTCGCTTCGATATAATGAGAAATCACGTCACGAAACTACCGAAATTTTCACAGCGGTATTATTGACAGCCGCAAATTAAATTTATATCAATATGCGTATAAATTACGAATATAGATATTTTTTGCTGACCTAAACGACCTTATGTATTGGCAACGGCCGTTAGGCATTTCAATAAAGGGAGAAGAATAAAAATGAAAAACCCAATGTCACTTGAAAACCATAACGTGATCGTTACCGGCGCGGGTCAAGGGATTGGAGAAGCTGTTGCCCGGCTCGTTGTTGACCTCGGTGGCAAGGCGATTTTGGTCGACCTGCAGGGAGACAAGGTGAATGCGCTGGCGGACGAGCTGGGAAGCGACAAGGCGGAAGCTTATGTCGGCTCGGTTGCGGATCCTGGATTTGTTCAAGGCATGGTTGAAAAGGCCGTTGCACGCAATGGCGCCATTCACGGCCTGGTCAACAATGCCGGTATTGTCCGCGCCGCGATGGCGATAAAAATGCCGGTGGAAACCTGGCAGCAGGTTATCGATGTTAATTTGTCCGGCGTTTTCTATTGTTTGCAGGCCGTTGGCCGGCACATGTATCAAAGAGCGCAGGATGGCGACACGAGCCCGGCCTCGATCGTCAACATTTCTTCCGATGCCGGCCGTCGCGGGACAATTGGACAGATCAACTATGGGGCCGCCAAATCAGGCGTCATGGGCCTGACGATGAGCGCCGCACGTGAATGGTCGGCAAAGCAGATCCGTGTAAATACGATTTGCTTCGGTGTGGTCGAAACCGAGATGACCGAAACAATCCGCTCAGACAAGTTCCGTGACGGGGTAATGGCCCAGGTGCCGATGGGACGCTTCTCCACTCCGGATGAAGTTTCTCAACCTGTTTGCTTCCTCCTTTCACCGGCGGCCAGCTATATCACCGGGCAACATCTATCCGTTAATGGTGGGTATACGATTGGCGTTTAGGTAAAACATGAGGCTGGCGCTTGGGGATATCCTCAGCACCTGCCTCTCTTACGGGAAAAGGCATGGCATACAAGGGTCAGGATAGGAAATCTGGCATACCGGCATCCCGGAGCGGGCCGCAGTCGGTGGGGCGCATTTTTTCCATTCTTGACTCCCTCGCCTCCACGGATGCCGGGGCAACGCTGTCACAACTGGCGATCTCGGCCTCTGCGCCGAAAACAAGCCTTGTCGGTCTCCTCGCCGGCTTAACGGAAGAAGGATGCCTGCGGCGGGACGAAGCTGGCCGGTATTATCTCGGCTCACGATTTATTACACTTGCAATGCGGGCCGTTTCAGGACGGGAATTTCTCAAGCTGGCCCATCCCGTTCTCGCTGATCTCGCCCGGGCGACAGGCGAGACCGCGGTGGTCGCCGCACTGAACCGCGAAGGCGATATGGTGACATATCTCGATAAGATGGAAAGCACGAACTCCATCCGCTATTCCGTTACCATTGGCGAAAACCGCGAGCTTTATTGCACTGCGGGCGGAAAACTTCTCCTTGCATTTTTTGAGCCTGACCGGCTGGCGGGTTATCTTCGGTCGCATCGGCGCAAACGTTATACGGATACTACCCTCACGGGCAAGTCGGAGATCCTGGCGGAACTTGAAAAAATCCGGCGCGAAGGCATCGCCAGAACGTCGGATGAACGGGTTACGGGATCCAGCGGGCTGGCATCGCCAATCTATTCGAACACGGGAAAAATTATTGCGGCACTTTTGATCGCGGGGCCCTCAGAACGCATGCGTGCCAACACCGCAAGGAATGAGCAGCTTGTAATTCAGGCAGCGAAAGAATGTACCAAGGTGACTGGCGGCATTCCCCTGGATGTACTTCCGCCAACACAAAAGGAACGAACGTAAAAAGCAGCCGATACGCTCGCGCAGACCTAAAAAACGATAAATATAATAAGGATGGGAAATGAGCTTCGCACTTACACCAGAACAAGAACAGATCAAGGACAGCATTACGCGGATCTGCAAACCGTTTGGAGATGATTATTGGCTTCAAAGGGATACGGACGGAAAGTTCCCCGAGGAATTCTGTCAGGCGATCGTTGATGAAGGCTTTATGGGAATTGCCATGCCGGAAAAATACGGTGGCAGCGGCCTTGGAATCGCAGACGCGGCGGTCATGGCGCAGGCAATTACAGAATCCGGCGCCGCCAATGCCGGTTTTGCCGCCCTAATCATCGGTATATTCGGCCTCAACCCCGTTGTGGTTTTCGGCACCGAAGAACAGAAGCAGAAATGGTTGCCGCCGATCATCAAACGAGAGGATGTAGCGTGTTTTGCAGTTACCGAACCGAACACAGGGCTTGATACGACACGGCTAAAAACGCGCGCCGTCTGGGACGGACAGGATTATGTCGTCAAGGGTGAGAAAATCTGGACATCAACAGCCCTTCGCGCGAACAAAATGCTGCTCATCGCGCGAACGAAAAGGGAGGAAGAGACGAAACGGCCGATAGATGGACTCTCCCTTTTCTACACTGACCTTGATCGCGATTACGTCGAAATCCGCCCCATCGACAAGATGGGCCGGAAATGTGTCGATTCCAACCAGCTGTTCATCGACGGACTGCGCATTCCCAAGGAACATCTGGTTGGCGAGGAAGGCAAGGGGTTTCGGTATCTTCTGCATGGATTGAATGCCGAAAGAATCCTGATCGCGGCTTCCATGGTTGGCCTGGGACGCGCAGCGCTCAAGAAGGCAACCCAGTACGCCCGCGACCGGGTTGTTTTTGGGCGTCCAATTGGAATGAACCAATCCATCCAGCATCCCCTTGCGGAATCCTGGGCGGAGCTGGAAGCGGCAAATCTCATGGCCTTCCAGGCCGCCAATATGTACGACGCGGGCAAGGATTGTGGCCTGCAAGCCAATGCGGCGAAATACCTTGCCGCAGAGGCGGCATTCAAATCATGCACCACTGCGGTCATGACCCATGGCGGTATGGGCTATGCCAAGGAATTTCACGTTGAAAGATACATGCGTGAATGCCTGATACATCGCCTTGCCCCAATCAGCCCGCAATTGATCCTGAGTTATCTTGCTGAAAATGCCCTGGGTCTTCCAAAATCGTACTAATGAATAGAAAATGCCCCATAAAAAAACAAGAACAGAGGTAACAACATGAGCCGAACGAGTAAGGCCTGTATTGCCGGTATATACGAACATCCAACCCGCAAAACCGAAGGAAACCAGTCTTTGCCCGTTTTCCGGCTGAGTAAATACCCCCCGAAGGAGCTTCCCTATGACCAGGCCTCTTGATGGCGTCAAGGTTATCGACTTATCCAATATGCTGATGGCTCCCTATACGACGCAGATACTGGGAGATATGGGCGCAGACGTCATAAAAATCGAGGCTCCGGGGGGTGATCCTGTCCGGGGTATCGGGCCCTATCGGCATCCCGGGATGGGACCAATCTTCTTGAACTGCAACCGCAGCAAACGCAGTATTCTTCTGGACCTCAAACAGCCCGAAGGTCTGACGGCGGCGCTTGATCTGATGCGTGACGCGGATGTTCTGGTTTATAATCGCCGCCCGCAAGTGATGGCCCGGCTTGGCCTGTCTTACGAGACTGTTGCAAAGGTCAATCCGCGACTAATTTATGCAGGTCTTTTTGGGTATGGGCAAGGCGGCCCGTACGAAAGGAAACCCGCCTTTGATGATCTGATCCAGGGCGCCATTTCCATTCCCTGGCTGTCTCACATGGCCGATGGAGGCAAACCGGCTTATGCCCCCACGGCGATTGTCGATCGTGGCGTTGGCCTATGGGCTGTCGGGCAGATCAATGCGGCGCTTTACTACCAGTGCCGCACCGGCAAGGGTCAGCAAATTGACATGCCGATGTTCGAAATGATGGCCAGCTTCGTTCTCGCGGATCATCTGGCTGGACATACCTTCGATCCCCCGATTGGGCCGCTTGGCTACGACAGGATGATCAATCCAGACCGTCGGCCGTATCAGACAAAAGACAGCTATATCTGCGTTATGATCTATACGGATCGTCACTGGCGCTCATTTTATCAGGCGCTTGGACGGGAGGCCGAGCTTGATGCCGATCCGCGCTTTAAAAGCATGACTACCCGAACAGAGAACATCAAACAGATTTATGCAGAGCTTTCGGCGCTGATGCTGACGCGTACAACCGCCGAATGGCTTAAGCTCTTTGATGATGCAGATGTTCCGGCGATGCCATTGCATACACCTGCCACCCTGATGGATGATCCGCATTTGAAGGCAACGAATTTCTTCAAAACAATAGATCATCCGAGCGAGGGGAAACTAGTGGATATGGCCGTTCCAAGCCAATGGTCGGAAACACAGCCATCTCCAACCCGACCGGCGCCGCGACTGGGAGAGCATAGCGCGGAAGTATTGGCCGAAATTGGCTACAGCGAAGAAAAAATCGCCTCCCTTTTACAAAAGGGTGTCACAGCACTCTGCGAGTAGATCTTCAATATCCCGATAGCTCAGAGTAAACCGAGCATGCAGCCAGGCTGCATACTGAATGATAAGAGATGGAAAAAGATGCCGGGAACAAGGGGGGTCCCTTGTATCGAAGCTGCCTAGTTCAAGGCTGGTTTCATTTCCATCGAGTTAATGTGACAATGCTTTCAGTCTTGCTTGGTTTCCTTGAGTTTTTCGATATTGAGCTGGCGCATCAGGAAGCGTTCGTAGAACGGTTCGCTATTACCGCTGCGCACTTTGCCCATGAAGTATTTTTCGAATCCGACCTTGGCCAGATGCACCCACACGCCCTTGGATGCCCAGTTGACGTTGCGTGGCGGAATTTGGGGCTGGGCGACGAAGGCCACACCGCTATCGCCGAAATCGGCCAGGCAGACGGCATTCCACGTTGCCCGCGACTTCGGCTGCTCGCCGCGTAACAAGGCGCCAATATTCAGAGCGGTTGCCGTGACCATCGACTCGATCATGAACCCGGTCTTCGGCACGCCGACCGGCACCGGCGTGGGGCCGGTGGGAGGAATGGCGACGCAAACGCCGATGCTGAATATCTCCGGATAGGCCGGGTTGCGCTGGTGTTCGTCGATCAAAACGAAGCCGCGCGGATTGGTCAGTTTTTCTATCCCCAGCACCGCCGGCACGCCGCGGAAGGCGGGCAGCATCATCGAATAGGCGAACGGCAGTTCATGGGTCTTCTTCGGGCTGCCATCCTCATTCACTTCCTCGACGGTCATCATCCTGTCAGCGATGCCCTTCACTTTGGCGTTGGTGATCCATTTGATGTGCCGGGCGCGGAATTCGCTTTCCATCAATCCCTTGGTGTCGCCGACGCCGTCCAGGCCAAGATGCCCGATATAGGGTTCGGAGGTCACGAAGGTCATCGGCACCCGGTCGCGGATCTTGCGCTTGCGCAGTTCGGTTTCCAAGATAAAGGCGAATTCGTAGGCCGGGCCGAAGCAGGACGCGCCCTGCACCGCGCCAACCACGATCGGGCCGGGATTGGCGCAGAAGGCCTCGAATGCGGCATGGGCTTCCTGAGCGTGCGCCACATGGCATATCGATTGAGTCTCGCCCCCCTCGTTCACGCTGGACGGGCCAAGGCCGGGAATCTCATCGAAGGCAAGGTCAGGGCCGGTGGCGATAACCAGATAGTCGTAGGCGACACTTTGCCCATCAGTCAGTTCCACGCGCTTTTCCGCGGGATGCACCCGGGCCGCTCCCTGGGTCAGGAAGCTGGCGCCCTTTTTCTCTAGCACCGGGACCAGGTCGATCTCGATATCCGACCGTTGCCGCCAGCCTATCGCGACCCAAGGGTTGGACGGTACGAAATGATAGATGGCGCCCTGACCGATCACCGTCAGGTGGTCCTCTGGCCGTAACTGGTCCACCAGCTCATAGGCCATCAGCGTCCCGCCAAGGCCAGCACCCAGAACAATAATTTCCATCATGAACTCCTTCCCGCTTATCGCGTATGTGATTATATATCAGAATATATTTATATTTATGCAAGTATAAGGCACTGCCGCCTTAACTTCCATGTTCCGGTAACTATTTTCCCTACCGGGGGTATGCAACGAATGACTCAAGACGCGCCCGCAAGGGACGGTGGCCTTGCCTTTTCACCTCTCAGAACGACATAAATGGCCGGGATGACGAGCACTGTAAGCGCAGTTGACGAGGCGAGGCCGAACAGGAGCGAAATCGCCAGGCCCTGGAAAATAGGGTCGGGGAGAATGACCGCCGCTCCGATCATTGCCGCCAGCGCCGTGAGCAGGATCGGCTTGAAACGTATGGCGCCGGCTTCCAGAAGAACGTCGATCAACGGGCGGTCGGGCTGGCGCGCATGACGGATGAAATCGACCAGCAGGATGGAGTTGCGCACGATGATGCCAGCGAGGGCAATAAAGCCAATCATCGAGGTCGCCGTGAAGGGTGCGTCGAATAGCCAGTGCCCTATCATGATGCCGATGAATGTAAGTGGAATCGGCGTCAGGATAACAAGCGGTAACTTGAAGGAGCCGAACTGCGCAACTACGAGGATATAGACACCGAGGATTGCCACGATGAAGGCGCCCCCCATGTCGCGGAACGTCACCCAGGTGACCTCCCATTCACCGTCCCAGAGCAGGGTAGGATGGGTTTCTTTCTCCGGCTGACCATGCAGCGCAATCTCCGGCTTCGGCAGGTCGCCCCAATCCATCTTCGCGATGGCATCGTCCACCGCCAGCATTCCATAGATCGGAGCCTCGTAGGCGCCCGCGAGTTCCGCCATGACCATTTCGGCCGCGCGACCGTTGTGCCGGAAAATCGGATAGGACCCAGGCTCGCGCGAGACACTGACGACATCGCCGAGCTCGACCACATCGCGGGCTCCTGGAAGCGCATTGGCGGGCACAGGCGTGGTCAATGCACGCTCGTCCATCACCGCCCGTGATTTCGGCAACGCGACGCGGATGGCGATCGGCTGGCGGCCTCCGCCTCTATGGGAATAGCCTACCGCGACGCCGCCATAGAGATAGCGAAGCGTATCATATACGTCTGATTGCTCAACCCGGTAATATTCGAGATTGTCCTGATTGATGACGACGCGAACCCTCTCCGGCTGGTTATGGTAGCTGTTGTCGACATCGACAATAAAGGGGATGCTTGCGAACGCTTCGCCAACCTTTTTGGCCACGGCGCGGCGCGTTTGCGGATCCGGGCCGTAAATCTCGGCGAGCAATGTGGCAATAACGGGAGGGCCGGGCGGCGGTTCGACGACCTTGAGCACAGCGTCTTTCGGTATATCGGCCTCCTGAAGGCGTTGCCGGATTTCGAGTGCGATGGCATGGCTTGAGCGATCGCGTTCGCCCTTCGACGACAGGTTTACCGCGACCTGTCCCTGTTCGGTGCCGGAGCGCAGGTAATAGTGTCGCACCAGGCCGTTGAAATCGAAGGGCAGGGCCGTGCCTGCATAGGTCTGGAACGAGATGATCTCGGGGACGGCGGCCAGCCGGTCGACAATTGTCTGGAGTGCCCGGTTCGTATCTTCGACGGATGAACCTTTTGGCAAATCAAGCACGACCTGAAGGTCCGACTTGTTATCGAAGGGCAGAAGCTTCACCGTCACATCCCTGGTATAGAAAAGACCGAGCGACGCCAGGGTGGTGAAACCGACAATCAGGAGGAATATCCATGACCGCCGGCGGGTCTTGAGGATCGGTCGGGCGACGGCGACGTAAAACCGGCCGAGTATTCCGCCGCTAGCGTTCGAATGGTCATGGGTTGCGGTGGCGTGACCTCTGCTGATCTTGAGCATTAGCCAGGGCGTCAGTACCACAGCGACAAAGAAGGAAAATACCATCGCAGCCGACGCATTGGCCGGGATCGGACTCATATAGGGGCCCATCATGCCGGAAACGAAGAGCATGGGCAGGAGGGCGACAACCACCGTCAGCGTGGCGACGATCGTCGGATTGCCAACCTCGGAAACCGCGTCGATGGCCGCTTGCGCGCGCGAGCGGCCGTCGCCCATCGACCAGTGGCGTGCGATATTCTCGATCACGACGATGGCGTCGTCGACCAGGATGCCGATAGAAAAGATCAATGCGAACAGGCTGACGCGGTTCAGCGTGTAGCCCATGATGTAGGCGGAAAACAGAGTTAGCAGGATCGTCGTCGGGATAACGACCGCCACGACCAGCGCCTCACGCCAGCCGATGGCGATGGCGACCAGAACGACGATTGATATCGTCGCCAGCCCCAGATGGAAGAGAAGCTCGTTCGCCTTTTCGTTGGCGGTTTCGCCATAGTTGCGCGTGACAGTCATCTCCACATCTTCGGGGAAGATCTGGCCGCGCACCTGCTCGAGGCGATTAACGATATCCTCAGCGATGACCACGGCATTGGTGCCCGGGCGCTTGGCGATCGCCAGCGACACTGCGGGGACACGAGTGAAGCCGGCGTCTGTTTTGCGTATATCCGTCACTCTGTTCTCGGCCGGTGCAGTTTCCAGCGTCACATTTGCGACGTCGCGCACATAGACTGGCCTTCCGTCGCGGGCGGTGAGCAGAAGATTGCCGATCTGTGGCATTTCCTGCAAGGTCTGGCCGGCAATGATGGCATGCTGGCCGCCGCCATCGCGGATCAGGCCAAGGCGGAAGGAGCGGTTGGCTCCTTCAACCTTGGCGGCAAGCTGTTGCAAGGTAATGCCGTAAAGCGACAGCTTTTCCGGATCGGGCTCGACCCGGAACTCTTCCGGCTGCTCGCCGATGATGTAGGTGAGACCAACGTCTGGCAGCTTTGAGACTTCGATCTGCAACTCGCGGGCAATTCGCGTCAACCCGTTCGCAGTCCAGCGGGACGCCGCCTCCGGTGTTGACCGCAATGTGACGACCACGATCGCCACGTCGTCGATACCGCGTCCGACGATCAGCGGCTCGGGAATGCCAGTCGGAATACGATCCATGTTCGCGCGGATCTTCTCGTGGACTCTGAGGATGGCGGCATCTGCATTGGTGCCGACCTTGAAGCGTACTGTTACCAGCGCGCCATCATCCTCGGTCTGGGAATAGACATGTTCGACGCCGTCGATGCTCTTGACGATCGTCTCAAGCGGCTCGGCGACGAGCTTGACGGCGTCTTCCGCCTTCAGACCGTTGGCGTTGACATGGATATCGACCATCGGTACGGAGATCTGCGGCTCTTCCTCGCGCGGCAAGGTAACGAGCGCGATGAGACCAAGTGCAAGCGCAGTCAACAAAAACAGCGGTGTGAGTGGGGACGTGATGAAAGCGCGTGTGAGGCTGCCAGCGATGCCGAGCTTCATGGCAGCATGACCTTATCACCGTCGTACAGGCCCGTCAGAACCTCGACGCGTTTCTCGCCACCTTCATCGAAGGTCTCGCCCAAGATCACAGCTACCTCCCTGTCGCCGTCAGCTGTGGCGACGCGCACGTAGTCAACGCCACGCAGCTTGTGAATCGCCTCAGCCGGTACAGCGAGAACGGTGCGTTTCCCGACCGGGATCGACACCAGCATGCGCTCGTTGACGAAATAGTCTCCAATTCCGTCAACCTCAACGTCCGCGATCACGCGCCCGTTTACAATCTCTGGATAGACCTTGATGATTCGTCCTGGGCGCGCGGTGACGTTTTGACTGGGCGATTGCGTCAGCCCCCGCTCACCGACGAGAACATCGGCGCCCTGCACAATTTCTGCCGCATGTCGTTCCGGCAGCGACAGGCGCAAATAGTAGGGACCCGGTGCGATGCGGGCGATTTCCTCGCCAGGCAAGATAACAGAGCCAAGCGTTACCGGAACCGTGAGAACCCGGCCAGCAGCCGGTGCGAAGACCGTGCCTTCC
>JAIOYL010000096.1 GCA_021741195.1 Sneathiella sp.
CCGCCTGATCGCCGGACTGAACGGCGGCAACAAGTTGCGTGCTCGCGGCCTGAAGGTTCTCAATATCCTTCTGGAAGGCGTCCTTGTATTGCGCTTCCCAGATATCCGGTTTCGCGCGAGACGTAGCAACCTCTGGGAGTCCGGAACCTTCAGGGAATAGTTTCGCGAGATTGCTCGCCACCTCAGCGACCACTTTGGCGTTGGCGTTGAGGGCATCGCTAAAGGCCATTTCACCTTTGGCGACTTTCGCGATAGCTCCCAGATTCATGCCCATTTTTTTCATTTCTCCGATCCGGTGATCCGCATCCGCATTACCGGTGGATTCGGAATGCGCGTTTGTGATTCCGACGACGAAAAAGCCTCCAATCAACAGGGCCGTAACGGACTTTCTAAACATACCATTCATTTTGCAATTCTCCATTAGCTATGAAACTCATTAAAAACAGTCTTTAGTTATCCGGCAACTCTAGTGCGGCAACGTAACATTCATCTCGGCGCCCCCGTAACCATGCAATTTATCATGTGCGCGGACAATCACTTCCCTCACATGCATGGGAATTGACAGCGTCATTGACCGGGTAAAAGGCTGCTCGTCGACATGGGGATGCATCAGCACACGCGTTCCAAGACTATTTCCCTTTAAATCCAGAACTTCCCAGCGATCGGCGTAGTGGTCCCAGCTTTCATCCGCATGCATGACCGTGACGCTGAAACGATATACATCCGCCTCAACTTTCGTCACTTCGACGCTAACAACGTCCGCCTCTCCTGCAAAAACAGGGCTTGACGCCAGAGCCAGCAAACCGCACATAACGAAGGCAATGAATTTACTCATTTCTCCCTTTATTCCGATACAGGTTGTGTCATGATCGAGATTTCGTCCCTCTGTGTATATTGCGGCTCCAGAATACCCACTGATCCAGCCCACAAGGAAGCAGCCAGAAATCTCGGGCACCAACTCGCCGAAAACGGTATCCGGCTCATCTATGGCGGCGGGCATGTCGGCCTGATGGGCATCATCGCCGATGCCACGCTCGACGCCAAGGGACAGGTTATCGGGATTATTCCCGGCCATCTACATGATATTGAAGTAAGTCACGAGAAATTGACAGAACTCCATGTTGTTGACAGCATGCATATCCGCAAAGAAAAGATGTTCCAGATGTCGGACGCCTTTGTCGTGCTACCTGGCGGCCTCGGGACGCTTGACGAAACATTCGAGATGATCACCTGGCGCCAGCTTCGCCTGCATGACAAGCCGATCATCCTGGTCAACTATAAAAAATACTGGGATCCGCTCCTCAAATTGTTCGATCACATGATCGAGGCGGGATTCGTGGAAAAGGAAGCGCTCGGCTTTTTTAAAGTCGTCGAGCGGATGGAAGACATCATGCCCGCCCTTCTGAAAGCACCAGAAACCGAAATAAAGGCGGATATCTCAAAATTTTAGCCGGAATTGGCTCATTTTTGTCAGATCAGCTTGCGCCCGCCGCCGTCAATGCTATTTTGCAGCCGCAGAACAAAAATCACATTGGTAAAGAAGGACCTCGATATGCCAAAAATTCATGTCAAAAATCCGGTGGTGGAGCTGGATGGCGACGAAATGACCCGGATTATCTGGGAGTTTATCAAGAACAAGCTTATCCTCCCCTATTTGGATATCGATCTGAAATACTACGATCTCGGGATGGAAGCCCGCGATGCAACCGACGACCAGATCACCGTCGATGCGGCCAACGCGATCATGAAATATGGCGTCGGCGTCAAATGCGCGACGATTACGCCGGACGAACAGCGGGTCGAGGAGTTTGGCCTGAAAAAAATGTACCGCTCACCGAACGGCACGATCCGCAATATCCTTGGCGGCACCGTTTTCCGCGAACCCATTATCTGCTCCAACGTGCCGCGGCTTGTTCCCGGCTGGACGGACCCGATCGTCATTGGCCGTCACGCATTTGGCGACCAATACCGTGCAACGGATTTCGTGGTGCCGGGTCCCGGCAAATTGACGATGAAGTTCGAACCCGCCGACGGCGGCGTGTCCATGGACTATGAGGTATTCGAATTCCCCTCCGGCGGCGTCGCCATGAGCATGTATAACCTTGACGACTCCATCCGCGGCTTCGCTCGGGCCTGCATGAACTATGGCCTGAGCCGCAACTGGCCGGTCTATCTCTCGACCAAGAACACCATTCTCAAGGCCTATGACGGCCGTTTCAAGGATCTGTTCGAGGAAGTCTTCCAGAACGAGTTCAAGGCGGAGTTCGACAAGCGCGGCCTTACCTATGAGCACCGCCTGATCGATGACATGGTTGCCTGCGCCATGAAATGGTCCGGGAAATATGTCTGGGCGTGCAAGAACTATGATGGTGACGTGCAGTCGGATACGGTTGCGCAAGGATTCGGCTCGCTCGGCCTGATGACGTCTGTCCTGATGACCCCGGATGGCAACACCGTTGAAGCGGAAGCCGCCCATGGCACGGTGACGCGCCACTACCGGATGCATCAGCGCGGAGAGGAAACCTCAACCAACCCCATCGCCTCGATCTTTGCCTGGACCCGCGGCCTTCTGCATCGCGCCAAGCTCGATGGCAATGAGGACCTCAAAAAGTTCGCCGAGGCCGTCGAGAGAGTTTGCATCGCCACCGTTGAAAGCGGTGAGATGACCAAGGACCTCGCCCTGCTCGTCGGACCGGACCAGCCATGGCTGACCACCAACCAGTTCCTTGATGCACTGGACGCCAACCTGCAAAAAGAAATGGCCTGACCGGCAACCCAATCTGTCTGTCATGTGGCAATAGAAAAGCCGACCCCGAAAGGCCGGCTTTTCTTCCTAGATTTTTATTCAAATGATACGGCAGCCCTAGTCTTCCAGCAAAGCTTCCTCACCATCAGCCCCGCTCTCGGGTGTTCCCTGAAGGGCTTTCGACAGGACACCGGCATTAGCCAGAATTTTCTGCTCAATTTCCTTGGCGATTTCCGGGTTTTCTTTCAGGAAGATTTTCGCCTGCTCCCGGCCCTGCCCGATCCGCTGGCTGTCATAGGAATACCAGGAGCCGGATTTCTCGACGATCTCCGCCTTCACGCCGAGATCGAGGATCTCGCCGGTCTTCGATATACCCTCTCCATACATGATATCAAATTCAATGACCTTGAACGGCGGCGCCACCTTGTTCTTGACAACCTTCACCCGGGTCTGGTTACCGACGATATCATCTTTGATCTTGATCTGGCCGATGCGGCGGATATCAAGGCGGACGGAGGCGTAGAATTTAAGTGCATTGCCGCCGGACGTGGTTTCGGGACTACCGAACATGACGCCGATTTTCATCCGGATCTGGTTGATAAAAATCACCATGCAGTTGGAGCGCGAGATTGATCCTGTGAGTTTGCGAAGCGCCTGACTCATGAGCCGCGCCTGCAAGCCGACATGGGTATCCCCCATCTCACCCTCAAGCTCCGCCTGCGGCACCAGCGCCGCGACACTGTCGACGACCAGCACGTCGATCGCGCCTGAACGCACCAGCGTGTCAGTGATTTCAAGAGACTGCTCGCCCGTGTCCGGCTGCGAAATCAGGAGTTCATCGACATCGACGCCGAGCTTTCTGGCATAGACGGGATCCAGCGCATGCTCCACATCAATAAAGGCGCAAGTCCCACCCAGTTTTTGTGCCTCGGCAATAACATGCAGCGCCAATGTGGTTTTCCCGGAGCTTTCCGGGCCATAAATCTCGACTACGCGCCCTTTCGGCAGCCCGCCGATCCCGAGACCGATATCGAGCCCGAGCGAGCCTGTCGGGATAGAGGCCACATCCATCGCCTGCTGATCCCCGAGCTTCATCACCGATCCCTTGCCAAATGCCCGATCGATCTGGCTCAAGGCCGCTTCCAACGCTTTTTTCTTATCCATACCACCTGCTTCAACGAGCTTCAGAGCTGTCTGTACCATCGATACCCCCTTATTCCATAGGTCAATCCCGGATGCAACTGGGTTAAATGTACATGTTTTGTTCTCGTTGGCAAGGTATTTTTATCTTATTGTTATTATGGGTATTTTTGAGTTTGTTTTATTTTTGTTCCTGCTGGAAGTCGTGAAATGCAGATTTACAGTTAAAACCAGTTTCAGGAATCGCGACACTAGTGACGCGGATTTTTTTATTTTTCCGTATAGCTCCTTTGCGGATGGAGCTATTTTTCCACGAAATGAGGTTAAGTTATTGATATATAAAGAATAGTATAGGTCCTCAATATGAAATTGTTGTATTTCAATGGCTTACAGCTTTTTTTCCGTATTGAGGATATTATTGAGGATATAAAATAACCTAAATCAGTTCTTCATCTTCCCACCAAGGCGGGTTAGCGTACTTAGTGTCAGACAATTGGTACTCTTGGACTAAAGCTTCGTAAATTTTCCCATCTTTTAGTAAAGCTGATTTTTCCCAAGCCTGTTTTGAATTCGCGACATTTTGAAACGCTCTTGAAAAGTATACTGCAAAATCAAATAGTTCTGATTTGCTTGCATTACAAATAGCATTCACTTTTTCTCCATTTCTTTCGTCTCTCTCAATAATATCCTGAATTGCTACGATAAGAGAAATCCATAAAATCGTTTCATCTAGCTGATTTGTCTTCCGGGTGGAGAAACCGAAATCACCCAATTTTTCTGAAGTTCCTTGCCCGGTTAGGAGCCAATCCAAAGAAATATCTGCGGCAACAAACTCAGCTAGATATCGGACGGGTATTGATTCCCGCCGCCGCCAAGACGCGATGGTAGACCTTGGCACTCTGAAGAACTCAGCTAATTCTATATCTGTATTTAAGCCCAGAACTGTCTTAGCGCGTTCCAAGACTGTTTTTACGTCTAAATGTTGCATTATGAAACATTTCTAGTTGACATGTTTCTTTTTGAAACATAATAAATGTGTTGCATAATGAAACTTATGTGAAAGCTTAATATCATGCAACACGAAACAATATCAAAACAAACAGGCGAAGAGCTTTATTGCCTTGTCAGAGCCAATCTAATTTCAAACGGAACTAGTTTCGCCGAATGGTGCAGAAATAATGCTATTTCGCGCCAGTACGCCGCAAAAGTGCTGATAAGTGGAAGTAAAGGAAGGAAAGCTATTGCTCTCAAAAATAAAATTTTAGCCGCAACCGTTTTAAGAGAAAGCAAGTAGTAAACATGTGTTGGCTTACTGTTATAGAAGCATCCGCGCTTTTTCAATTAAGTAGGCGCAACACAACCCGTGCACTCGCACAATGTTTTACGAGAAAAACGTGGAAAAAGCACAATCTTATCGTCCGCCGCGTCCGTGGCCGTGGCGGGAACGGTGGCTGGTGTTACGAGGTTCGCCTGGACAGTCTGCCCGCCGAACTGCAATTGCAATATGTTCCCTTAACACCCTTTGAAACGATCTTTAACAAGCCATTAAATGGCCCTTCAAACTGGCGTTATTCGATCATCGAAGAGGCATTGAAACATCCGTCCGGCAGTCGCCAGCGGGCGGCAGCAATCAAATCTATTGCAGAGAAGTTTCATTTCAAGCCGGACGGCTCCCGCAAGCAAATCACGGATCGGACCCTGCGAAGCTGGATCAAGGAATATGAAACCAAGGGACACGGTGGATTAGGCAGAACGGCGCGGGCGGATAAGTATAAACGCAAGGTGCTGATCGCGCGTGAATGGGATAAATCGATCAGGCTCCCCAATGACATCAAAGAGCAGATCGCACAAAAGATGGAGCGATATATCCGTTCTCTATGGGCAGGATTACAGCCTAGAAGTGGGTGGAAAGAAGTGCAACGGGAAGCGTCCCGGAAACTGCTGCGTCTGACCATCGACGCGAAACCAGATATGCCCGAAGGCAAAATCAAGAATTACTGCAAGCTTTCGCGGTCAGCGGTTGAGCGTTGGCGTCAATATGGAGCAATTGCCATTCATGACATGGACGCAAAAACATATTTTGATAAGCAGCCGCGCATACAGCGCGGCATCAAGACCATGCTCCCCATGCAAACCGTCATGGGAGACGTGCATCCCATTGATATTCTTTATCAAAGAGACGATGGCAGCGCCGCCACGGCTAAGGGCATTTTTTGGATGGACGTTGCAACACACCGGATCACGGGAACGGTGGAATTTTTCCAAAAAGGCAAGGGCGTTCGTCAAGAGCATGTCATTGAATCCTTCGCCCAAATGGCCCGAGACCCGCGCTGGGGCGCTCCCACCGAATTGTATCTGGATAATGGCGGCGAATATAACTGGTCGAAGTTCGTGGAAGATGCAATGAAACTGACCCAAATGCCGATCAAATTTCTGGATAATGGCAAGTTTATCCCAAGTTCCGATCAGGCTGTGACGAAAGCCCAACCCTATAACGCCCCGGCAAAAGGCCTGCTTGAAGGGGCTTTTGCTATACTCGAACAAAAGCATTTTTCCAAAATTCCGGGTTGGATCGGCGGTGATCGTATGCGCAAGAAAACCGCGAATGTCGGGAAAGCTCCTGTTCCCTTCCAGGGTAGTCAGGAAGAGCTCGTTCAAGCCATCCATAATGCGGTGGCCGTCTATAATGACAGCCCTCAAGGCGGGCGATTAAAAGGGCTTTCCCCCAATCAGAGATTTGCCGAACTGGTCGATGCAGGCTGGAATTGGACGCGATTTGAAGACGGGCTTATTGAAAGCATCTTATGCAAGCGTGAACAGCGGGTAATTCATCAGGCAAGGATCAAATATAAAGGGGAGCTTTATTACCACGATGCTCTTACCAATCCGGCTCTCGGGGATACTGTTGAGGCCCGTATTCCTTTATTCGGCCATCAGAAACGTATCGCCGTCTTTGACAGGAACGGGGATTTTGTCTGCATTGCGCTTCCGGACCGTGTTTTCGATCATGGAGATAGAAACGGCGCAATAGAATCCAGCCGTCGTAAAACCGTCATGCGTAAGCAAATCCGGGAGATGCGTAAAGATACTGACAAAATAGACACGCTGGAAATTCTGACAGAGCAGGCTGAAAGCATCGAACCGACGCCCCTGCCGGAGCTTGGCGGCGTGATTAGATTAAACGATCAGGAAGAACATGCGGGTCGTGAACTCGCAAAACCGCTTTCAGAAATCGAGCAGGAAAAGCATGACGAAAATGAGGAATATTTCAGAACATTCGACAAGCTTGTAACCAACATAGGGCCATCGGTAGCAGCCGATGACCCTATTGAGCCGGAACCCCGGCTACTTTCGTTGAACCAGAAATGAGAAGAATTCCAAAGATCAACTAGCGAGGTAATATATGGCAAAATCAATGAATCTGGTCAATAGGTCATCGAGATTTAAATATGTCGAAACCCCGACCGCGAAGAGCATCATTAACTTGCTCGATTACTGTAAGACTGAAAATGACATTGGAGTCATTGTCGGCAAACCAGGCGTCGGCAAAACGACCGCTTTGAAACAGTATGTGTTGACCGGAAAAGCGGTAACGTTTTGTCCAATGACGCCTGCTTTGAATTCGATGGGCGCATTACTCAAGTTTTTAGTAGCCCATTTGACCGGGTATCACCCGGAAAGCCATCTATACGCAAACCATGAACTTCTAATGAGTGCCGTAGAAAATTCACAGATTGGGATGTTGATTATTGATGAGGCACAGCTGCTCAGTGATCAAATCATAGATGAACTCCGTTGCTTGTATGACCATAACAACTTTCCTCTAATATTTTGCGGAAATGCGGAATTCAGGTCCCGTTTTAACAACACAAAAGCAGCCTCTTTTACCCAATTCACTTCGAGAGTTGGCGTTCGTTTTGACATAGATGAGCCGCGCCAGGGAGATATTGAGGCCATTAGCGATAGCTTGCGCATAGATCAATCTGTCACTGCCAGAAAGTATATCACCGACATTGCAAAATCATCCGGTGGATTGAGGATTATAGGCAAGATAGCAAACCTTGCCGGACGCGGGATCGGTGAAAAGGAAACCATCAAATTAGATCGACTGAAAGAAGCAGCCAAATTACTCGGAGCGAAACCATGAAAAGCCAGAATATCGAGCAGACAAACGTTGAATTTGATCCTGATTTCGAAATCGAAATTATGTTGAAAGATGCTAAAAACACGGCAACCTTTCTATCTACCGTCGCTGATAACTTTGGCTTCAATATAAATTCCGCCGACTTGTCTGCAAGCGACTGGGGTGGACTTTTCGCCATACTAAAAAATCACTCTAAAAATATTGAAACAGTGGAAGAAATTTGCATGGCCTACAAGGCGGCCATTAAAAAACGGGGTTCCCCGGCAGAAGTATTCCGGAACGCCATGAAACATACGGTTCCGATAGAAGAAGGTGCTTGCAAAACCGACCCATCAGCGCAAAACGTGACGTAGGAGATGGTGGCAATGACCTTGAGCAATAAGCAAATTTCTCTAATCCATATTGCTAAAAACCAGCTCAAACTATCTGAACAACAATACCGCGAAACTCTTCACATTGGCGGCGCTGAAACTTCGAAGAAACTGGATCAGCTCGGCTTCGAAATTGTCATGCAAATCTTGATAGCCAAAGGGTTTAAAAACGAGTTCAACAAATCCTTCTTCGGGCATCGAATAGGCATGGCAAGCCCCGCACAGCTCTATTTTATTAGAAAGTTATGGGACGAATATACGGACGGCGCGGGTACGGAGGCAGATTTGGCAAAGTGGCTGGAAAATTCATTCAAGGTGTCAGCCTTGCGGTTTCTCACGTCCGGCCATGCGCAAAAAGTTATTACGGCGCTCAAGAAGATGAAAAGCCGTAAACTGGAAAAGACGCCAGGATAAAGTACTGAAAACCGCCTGAAAGCCAAAATTAGACTCGCTGGCGGCTTGTGGCAATATTTTGGAGGGTTGGGACTCGCGAACAAACTACCGGCCCTCCTGAGTCATTTACGGGCGAATAATGATACCTTCCAATTCATCGGCGTCAACTTTACCCGGCGTCGATTGAAATCCCGACAGAACGAGCTTAGATGTAAAATATGAAATGGACTTGGAATTCTGCCTTTTTAGTGATCTTTTCCGCTGTTGCCTGGACAGCGTTTGTCGTCTGGCTGTTCAATTTTGGTTGGATGGGAGGATTTATCGCAGCATTAATCTCGCTACCGGTGGCTTATTTCCCGGTAGTAGATTTTCACGAAAAGGAAGTCGCGAGTCGCCTTAAAAAGCTGGAGAAAATCGAAAAATCCGCTGAGATCAGGAGGAAATTGAAGAAACTGGATCGGCTTGAAAAGGCGCAATCCTTATAGAACTTCCCCGAAATCATAACCGTTGCCCGGAAACCTTTCCCTCTATTTAATCATTTTTACCCGGAGCATTCTCCGGGCCATGAAAACTTCACCAGCAAATATACCAGACGTTATTTCGCCCGAATATCTGGATGAACTCACAGCAATCTGTGAACAGCATCGGAACTTAGTCCTCACATATCTGAGTTTTTCCGCCGCCGAACTTGCCGGTGCAACTTCCTTTAAAGCCATGTGGAAGCTGCTCGCCAAATATGGGGACGATCGTGTCTATATTCCGCGTCAAGGCAACCGATTTTCGAATATTTTGAGCCTGATTGGTAAGGAGAATGCTGAGGCATTGTCTATTAAGTTTGGCCACGATTGGTTCAATCTTTCGAGTTTCTCCGGCGCAGTCGTTGCTGTCCGGAGAATGCAAAGAGATTTGAAGATCCTTGAGCTTCACCAATCCGGGCGCAGCATGCGGCAAATTTCAAAAGAAATCCCCACCTCAACGCCAACTGTAAGAAGTTCCCTTAAACGCATGAAATGCGATTGCTCCAAATGCCTCAAGAACGGAGCTTTCTCATGAAAGACATGCAGTCCGATATTCTGGTTGGCAAGACCGAAAACGGCTCACGCTGGCGCATTCGTATAATCAAATCGGGACTTTCCGGAAACAACAATTTTTACAGCGATCACTTGCTGAAAAAGAGCACTCAACTGTTTGAGGGCGTACGTGTTTTCGTGAAATCCGATCAAGAGCATCTGCGCGGCCAGGGGAAAGACGTTCGCAACCTTATTGGCCAGATCGACGATATCGCATTTGTTGACGGGAATGCGGCGGATAGCGGCGAATTGCAGGGAACGCTTGAGCTCATCGCTCCTGAAAGCGAAATCGCCCAAAAAATACGGGAGGCATGGAACAGAAAAATGAGTGATTTGTTCGGCTTTTCGATTGATGCGCAAGGCAAATCCTCCGTTCGCCGGATGGGTAGCAAGATGGCGCGCGTATGTGAGGAAATTACCAAAGTCGCGTCAGTCGATCTCATTGTGGAGCCCGGCGCTGGCGGACAAATCTTGAATATTTTGGAAAGCTTGGAAGGTCAGAAAATGGATTACCTGAATACGGATGATGTGCAAACAATTGTTTCCGCATCGCGTTTACCGCAACCCGCGAAAAATAAGCTTATTGCTGACTTCAAAACACCGTCGAAAGTTTCGGAAACGGAGCTCAGAGAGGCAATTTCAAAGGAACTTGATTACCTCGCCCAAATGTCGGAGAGCGGCCATGTGACGGGTTTGGGCGATGATTTATCCCAACGTTCATCCGTTCAAATCATCGAAGGCCAGGATGAGAAATCAACGCGGATGCTGGACGCTTTTTTTGATCCGAAAGATCGTAGTGTAGTTTCGATCCGGGAATGCTATCTGCATATGACGGGGGACAAGAATTTCACCGGCCTTAAGCGGTCCTGCGATCCAGTCCGGCTAACGGAATCCCTCAATAGCGCTGACTTTCCGAGTGTCCTTGGCGATGCCATTTCCCGCCGACTAATCAAGGAATATCAGAACGACAGCATCTACGATGTTTGGCGAAATCTCGTAAATATCGTTCCTGTCAGTGATTTCCGGACGCAGGAGCGCACGCGCTTTGGCGGCTATGGAAACCTGCCAATTGTCGCAGAAAGCGGCTCCTATGATCCTCTGACCTCTCCAACCGACGAAAAGGCGACCTATGCCATCGCTAAACGCGGTGGAACGGAAGATTTAACATTGGAAATGATCACCAATGATGACGTTGGAGCGGTCCAGCGTATCCCGAAAAGCCTTGTCCGCGCCGCCAAGCGAACCCTTTCAAAGTTTGCCCTGGATTTCCTGAAAGATAATCCCGCCATATACGATACCGTCGCCCTTTTTCATGCCACCCACGGCAACCTTGGATCAGCTGCGCTTGAATCGGCCTCTGTCGCCGCTGGACGGCTTGCCATCAAGTCCCAGACGGAGAAAGACAGCAACGAAAAACTGGGCATTACACCGCGCTTCCTTTGGGTGCCTGACGAGCTCGAAGAAACCGCCGTTGACCTGTTCCGGCGCAATACCGAACAGGATCGAAATTTCGTTCAGTCTCTCTCCCTTGACATTATCCCCGTCTGGTACTGGACGGACACTAACGATTGGTGCCTGACTGCCGATCCAATGGACCTGCCAACCGTAGAAATCGGCTTCCTGGGCGGCAATGACGAACCCGATCTGTTTATTCAGGACAGCCCGACCGTCGGCAGCATGTTCACCAACGATAAGGTGACATACAAAATCCGCCATATTTACGGCGGGACAGTGACCGATTATCGCGGTGCTTATAAATCAGTTGTCGCGTAACAGGTTCAGTTAGGACGCCCCTCAAAACACAATCTGGAAAGCGAGACAAAAAAATGGTTCTTGATGATGATGGCAATGTAATCGCTGCCCGGATTGCTGTGCGAATAATCGATAAGCTGGTCGGAAAGAAGTTGCTGGAATGCGATGAAATTCTTGACAATATGCGGCGTTATCTTTGGTTCAAGAGGTTCACCGGCGCGTCAGACAAAATGATCATGGAACACTTGAAGAACGCTTCAATTGCTGCCGAAATCGCTCAGGAACTGGCCCCTTTTTCCATCATCGTCGCGGAAGAAATTATCATGGAAGCCAGATTGGCCATATGGATGCAAAACTACGCGCGTGTCCCCGGTTCTGTGTTCGGGCGTCAATTCTTGGCAAGTTCTGGGGAGCATTTGAGCGAAGTAAAACCTGTTGACCTTAATTAAAGGTAGTTTAGAGTCTCGCCATCACACCACAGAATAGCTCTACACCAAGGACTATTCGTTAGAAAGGCGGCGGCGATGGATTTAAAGGAATTCATAATCGAAACGATTTCGGCAATAGCAGATGCAACAAATGAACTGCAAACCAGCTATGAAAGTGAAGGGGTTATTGTTAATCCACCAACTTCACATGATGGAGCAAGTGTCTTTGAAATAGACAGTCAAGTGTACACTTTTCGGCATGTTAAAGACGTAAATTTTGATGTCGCGCTAACTGTTGGCTCATCGATAGATGCGGAAGGTAAGGCTGGCTTGAAAGTATTTTCTGCCGAAATTGGCGGTAGCACCGGAGCTTCAAAAGCAAAAGAACAAGTCAGCAGAGTACAATTTTCAATTCCTATTGCCTTGAAACCCTCAGCTTCCGAAAAGGAAAATCTCGCGAAAAAAAATAATAGTTACGCCAGGCAGAGGAGATCTAAAGGTACCGACGAGTTCTAAAAGGACCGTCTGACGATAAATGGTTTTTCTACTAATTTGGAGCAGTCGAGTGAGAGTGTGAATATGAGAAACTAAAAAATGAATAAAACTGATTCATGGATTTTTTTATTTCTTGGGCTTTTTGGCGGCTTCGCTTTTTCTGCTATATTTTGGTGGATTACAAATCATTTTCTTGTTCCAGATATCCAGTTCTCTCCGGAAATTTCACGCTCGAAAGTTAGTTTCATTAAGTCGGGAACACGTCATCAAATGGCGATAAAAAACAACGGAAAGCGTGATGCTTTCAATGTAAAAATTCGGATGCGGATGAAGATCAAAGATATACTCCAAAGCGGTGGAAAATTAACTGATTTCATAGAGATTGCCGTTAAAGATACGGAATACTTCGTCATGAAGAAGGGATCAATGTTCCGAGTCACACCCCTTGCACATCTAAGTTCCGCATTTTCAGAATCTAAGTTCCCGTCTTCTCTCCAGGAAAAATTTGCTAATAATACTATTACATTAGATGACGTTTTTGAAGAATATAAAGACGCCAAAATCTACATGGAAGTCATTGCAACGGACAAATTTTCTGGCGGAGCGAAATATTTTCGGTCCAGAGAGTATGAGAGGCGGGATATTCGTAATGGAGTGTTTTTAAAGAAAGATCATCTTTCTAT
>JAIOYL010000097.1 GCA_021741195.1 Sneathiella sp.
CCGGTGTTCGATTGCGCCAATCCCTGCGGCCGTGTTGGCAAAAGACTCCTGTCCGTCGAAAGCCATATCAAGATGATGGCGGCGGCGCAGCCGTTTATTTCCGGTGCGATCTCGAAGACCATCAACATGGCCAACAGCTCGACGGTGGAAGACTGCAAGGAAGCCTATCTCCTCTCCTGGAAGCTCGGCCTGAAGGCCAACGCGCTCTATCGTGACGGCTCCAAGCTCAGCCAGCCCCTCTCCGCCCTCTCCTTCGATGACGATGACCTTGAGGAGATGAACGAGGAAATTCGTGTCTCCCCGGCGGCGGCCAGCAATGTCATCGCCGAGCGAATCGTCGAGCGGATCGTGTCGGAGCGCAAGAAGCTGCCGACGCGCCGCAAGGGCTATACCCAGAAAGCTGTTGTCGGCGGTCACAAGGTTTACCTCCGCACCGGTGAATATGACGACGGCGGCCTTGGCGAGATTTTCATTGATATGCACAAAGAGGGCGCTGCCTTCCGCAGCCTGATGAACAATTTCGCCATCGCTATCTCCATTGGCCTGCAATACGGCGTGCCGCTAGAGGAATTCGTCGAGGCCTATACATTCACCCGGTTTGAGCCATCTGGCATCGTTGAAGGCAATGACGCCATCAAGATGTCGACCTCGATCCTCGACTATCTGTTCCGGGAATTGGCGATTTCCTATCTTGGCCGTAACGATCTTGCCCATGTCGTCCTTGATGACCTGCATAATGACAGTCTCGGCACCGGAGAGGCACAGGCGAAAATCACCGGTGATGAATATTCCGAAGCCCGCAAGTCGCTTGATAACGTCATTAATCTCGCGTCTACCGGTTATGTGCGGGCCAATAATTTCGAAGTGCTGCAGGGCGGGTTATCGGCAATGGCCGTCAATCTCGGCCAGGGACAGGCAAGCGCCGCCGTTGCGAGCATGAGTGCCTCGGGCGCCGTCGCGGCGGCCAGCGTCAGTACGGGCGGCGGCGCAGGCTCGGACAAGCTGAACCGGGTGCTGGAAGCGCGCATGAAGGGCTATGAGGGCGACAGCTGCGGCGAATGCGGCAATTTCACCCTTGTCCGCAACGGCACCTGCATGAAATGCGATACCTGCGGCTCCACCAGTGGATGCTCATAAATTCAGTAGCTTAAATAGTTCAGTTAATCTGTCAGATTAAGAGATTTAGTCGCGTACCCAGTAGAGTAAAAGAGTAGCGTACCCAGTAGCGTAACACGTAAATTTACGTTGAGTAGTGAGTTAGTTAGTAAATTAGAAGTGCGGTTTTTTTGCGCTTTCGAGATTGCTAAACCTGTTTGTTGTACTCCCTTAGAAAAGAGCATGTTTCCGGAGACATGCTCTTTTTTATCAGGTCCAGGTCGTCGCAAACCCTTTTCTTTTGATATTCATGGAAATACCGCGCGATTTGCGCTTGGTCTCGATGTCTGCTTGCGGTTTGCCGAAATACCAGCCCTGGCCGTAATTGACGCCAAGGACGTTGAGGACATGGAGCTGCTCTTTTGTCTCGACCATTTCGGCGATGGTGCCAATTTTCAATTCCTGGCAAAGACGCGACAATGCCTTCAGAATGGCGGCGTCCTTTTTGTTGGTCAGGACTTCCTTGATGTAGGAACCGTCTATCTTGATATAGTCGACGGTCAACGCACGGATATACTGGAAGGACGCCGAGCCGGAGCCCATATCGTCGAGACTGACCTCCATCCCGCCGGCCCGGATCGTCTGAAGGATCCGTTCAACCCTTTCCAGATCCTTGATGCGGCTTGTTTCGGTCACTTCGAGGCCGATATTCTCGCGGATTTCATCATTATCCTCGTAGAGCGCCAGCAGACTGTCGACAAACTCGTCTGATTCAAACGAGTAACCGGAAACATTGATGGCGAGTTTTGGCAGGACGTCTCCGCGTTTTTGAAACTCCAACAGCTTGTCCTTGACTTTTTTGGCGACGCCAAGATCGAGATCCTGGATGATCCCGGTTTCCTCGGCAAAGGTCACAGTTTCATAAGGTGATTCCCCGTCCTTGAAACGCGACAGCACTTCATAATGGTGAATTTCCCTGTCAACGATACCGACAATCGGCTGATATACCAGCTTGAACTTGTAATTCTGGAACACGGATTTGAGCGCCAGCATCCGGTTCATTGTCGTTTCAAGCCTGTTATCCATGCCCTCCGACAGTGATTTGATGTCAAAGGTATTGGCATCGCTATCGACAAAGCGATTGATGACATACATAAGCGCTTGAGTCGCATTATTCGCGGAAAGCTGGCCCTTGACGAGATCGACCGTGTTTCTCCGTACAGTATGATTGCCCTTCGGATCGGTCTCATTGGACAGGGTGGTAATTTTCTCTTCCAGCAGCTGGCCGTCGATGGATGGACTATGCATGATGCCATATTTATCATCGTCGAGCCGTCCGGCGGAATCTCCCCCCAGGGAATACCGGCGCAGGATCACGCCGATCTTGTCCATGAATTCCGCCATATCCTTTTCGTCGATACGTTCCTGCATGCCACTGAGGCCGCTCAGGCGCAGCAGGGTAAGTTCCGTTTTCTGGCCGGCTTCGGCGGCCATCGCCATTTGCCTGTCCGCCAGTCTCAGGAAATCCTTGCGGTCGAGAAGTCCTGTCTCAGCGTCCCGATATTCTGTAGTCGAGCGGACTGCCGCCATGCTGGAAACATTCAGGGCGAGGAAAATATGCTCATGTGTCCGGGGTAGCTTGCAGGCGCCGACAATCGCCGAGACATTTGTCTTCTCCATTTTTGCGACGGCGGGCGTAATGCGATCGCCGACTTTCATGGAATTCAGAATATTCTCGATGACGCTGCGATCCGCCGTGGCGACAAGGTCGATGAAGGACGTGCCTTTCAGGTCGGCCATCTCAAGGCCGGTCAGCCCCTTGGCTGCGCCTGAGGCGAAACAGACGATCCCTTTATCGTCGAGTTCTATCAGCAAGTCCGCAGCAGCAAAGGAAAAAGCGACAAACCGCTCCTTATCCGTCCGCAGATTTTCTAACTTTGTATCTTCAGTCACCGTAAAACCTCTAATTCAATTAGGATAGAGATTAGCAGTTCATTTATTAACAAATCAGAAAAGGCGTAAAAAAAAAGCACAAAAACCCGCGGTGAAGCGGGTTTTCTCCTCTCGTTTCACGGGTGCCGCCTATTCGGCGGTTTTTGGCGTCGGCAGAACGGTGCGGATATGCAGCTCGCGCAGGTTCTTCAGCGGGACTTCAGCCGGCGCCTGCATCATCAGGTCCTGCGCCTGCTGGTTCATGGGGAACAGGATAACCTCGCGGATATTGGGCTCGTCCGCCAGCAGCATGACGATCCGGTCGACGCCTGGCGCGATGCCACCATGCGGCGGCGCGCCATAACGGAAGGCGTTCAGCATGCCGCCGAAGCGATCCTCAACAACCTGCGCCTCATATCCGGCGATCTCGAAGGCCTTCATCATGATATCCGGGCGATGGTTCCGGATGGCGCCCGAGGAGAGTTCAATGCCGTTGCAGACGATATCATACTGATAACCCTTGATTTCAAGCGGATCCATGGTCTCGAGGGCCTCAAGGCCACCCTGCGGCATCGAGAACGGGTTATGGCTGAAATCGATTTTCTTTTCCTTGTCGTCATATTCGAACATCGGGAAATCGATGACCCAGCAGAAGCGGAAAACATCCTTCTCGATGATATCCAGCTCTTCGCCGATCCGGGTGCGGGCCTTTCCGGCGAGATCCGCGGCGCCAGCCGCCTTGTCGCAGGCAAAGAAGACCGCATCGCCATCATTGACACCGGTAAGTTCGCGGATTTTGGCGATGCGCGCCGCATCAAGGTTTTTCGCGATCGGGCCCTTGGCCTCGCCATCCTTGAAGATGATATAACCGAGGCCCCCGGCCCCTTCCTTCCGCGCCCAGTCGTTCATTTTATCATAGAAACTGCGCGCCCGGTCGGCCGCGCCCGGCGCCGGGATCGCCCGGACGATGGAACCCGCCTGGATTGCCTTGGCAAACAGGCCGAAGCCAGAGCCGGTGAAAGGCTCCGTCACATCGGTGAGGATGATCGGGTTACGCAAATCCGGCTTGTCGTTGCCGTATTTCAGCATGGCGTCATCGAACGGGATCCGCTCGAATGGCGTCACGACCTTGCGTGAGCCCGCGAATTTCTGGAAAACATTGGTCAGCACGGGCTCGACCGCCGCGAAGACATCTTCCTGCGTGACAAACGCCATTTCGATATCGAGCTGGTAGAATTCGCCGGGGCTGCGGTCGGCGCGGGCATCCTCGTCGCGGAAACAGGGCGCGATCTGGAAATAGCGATCGAAACCGGACATCATGATCAGCTGCTTGAACTGCTGCGGCGCCTGCGGCAGGGCGTAGAATTTGCCCGGATGCATACGGCTCGGCACGAGAAAATCGCGCGCGCCTTCCGGCGACGAGGCCGTCAGGATCGGCGTCTGGAATTCCATGAACCCCTGCCCGCGCATCTGTTCGCGCAAGCTCGCGATAATGTCGGAGCGGAGCACGATATTCTTGTGCAGCCGGTCACGCCGGAGATCGAGATAGCGGTGACGCAGCCGGATATCCTCTGGATATTCCTGTTCGCCGAAAACCGGCATGGGGAGTTCGTCTGCGGCGGATTGCAAGGTGTACTCCTCAATATCCACCTCGATGGCGCCTGTCGGCAAGTTCGAATTGATGGTCTCGGCGCTTCTCGCGACGACCTTGCCGGTGATGGTGATGACGCTTTCCGAACGGAGGCTTTCCACCTCCTTGAAATTGGCGACATCATGCTCAATCACGCATTGGGTGATGCCGTAATGATCGCGCAAATCCACGAACAGGAGATTGCCATGATCCCGCTTGCGGTGAACCCAGCCCGACAGGCGGACGGTTTTTCCAACATCACTATCGCGCAATTCGGCGCAAGTATGGGTCCGGTAGCTATGCATTGACACTCTCTTATGTTCGTTACGACCCGAAACGGATCAATCTGGATAATGAAGCGCCTGTATTACATGGTTTTTTGCCGCGCGCCAACCTTCCTTTCTCTGGAAAATTCGGCTATTCTTCCCATGTAGAAACAGAAATGGAAAACAAGTAGCGTTTTGATGCCCCATAACGCGTATCATGTTTGGAAACGGCACATATATTTTATGCAGATTATCACAACAACCGCGGCCCTCGAGGATCTGGTATCGAGGATTGAACTACATCCCTATCTTACCATCGACACAGAGTTTTTACGCGAAAGCACCTTCTGGCCGATCCTCTGCCTGGTGCAGATCGCAACCGAGGACGAATCCGCGATTATCGACCCGATGGCCAAGGGTATTGACCTCGCCCCGCTCTTCCGCCTGATGCAGAATGAGTCTGTCCTGAAGGTCTTTCATGCCGGCCGGCAGGATCTCGAGATTTTCCATCACCTGAACGGGGAAGTACCGATCCCGATATTCGATACGCAAGTCGCGGCGATGGTCTGCGGATATGGCGAGTCGGTCGGTTATGATACGCTGGTTGGCAAGATCACCGGTCATTCAATCGATAAATCATCGCGCTTCACCGACTGGTCGCGCCGCCCGCTCTCGGAGCGCCAACTGACCTACGCCGAAGCCGACGTGACCCATCTTCGCGATGTCTACAAGCATCTGGCGGAGAAACTCAGAAAACGCGGCCGCGAAGAATGGGTGGCATCTGAGATGGAAATTCTCCGCTCCCCCGATACCTACTTCCTGCCGCCGGAAAACGCCTGGGCGAGGATCAAGTCGCGCAACACTCATCCCAAGTTCCTCGGTATTCTTCAGGCTGTCGCCGCATGGCGGGAGGAGCAGGCGCACCGTCAGGACATTCCCCGCAACCGGGTCCTGCGCGACGAGGCGCTCCTTGAAATCGCCTCCAACCCGCCGAAATCGGCGGAAACGCTCTCCCATGTCCGCGGGATCGGCCAGAAATTCGCCGATGGCAAAATGGGGAGCGGATTGCTTGATGCGGTGAAGGCGGGTGTCGAGCTACCGAAAGAGCTCTGTCCGCAGGTGCCCAAGAAAGGCGCGCAGCCCAAAGGCATTGCGCCGCTGATGGAGCTCTTGCGCGTTCTCCTCAAACTCCGATGTGAGGAAAACGAGGTCGCCCAGAAACTCGTCTGCAACACGGCGGAACTCGAAAAAATCGCCGCCGAGGAGAATGCCGATGTTCCGGCGCTCAAAGGCTGGCGCCGTGAGGTCTTCGGCGCGGATGCGCTGAAACTCAAGAACGGGGAAATTGCCCTCTCCTCCGAGAAGGGCCAGATTAAGATAATTTCGCTTTCATGATCTCGATTTTCGCCTGCTTGCCGAGATTGGCTGCGAGGCTATCCAACTGGTTTGTGACATGCTGGCCGACAAGCGCCGAGAGCGTGAGCGGGATCTTGAGCGTGATCATGGTCCCGGAATGCTCAAGCCGGGTGCGAGAAAGGATTCCCATCGTTCCGCCGCTCAGGGTATGCGACAGCCGGAGCGCAAGGCCGAGGCTGAGGGCGTTCCTGGCTTCCTCCTCGGTCAGCAATTTCAGGCTGTCATCCGGGGCGGGCCCCGAAAAATCCCCCTTGTAACGGGCGTAGACCGCCAAGGCCACCATCGCCCGGCCGCGATGACCGATGCCATTAAACGGCGCGCGGAAAATACGGCGGAAGGCCTGCGCCGCGCGATAATCCGAGTTGGCCCACCAGGCGATATCGGAAAGTGTCGCGGCGGCGAGCATCAGGCGCCGGCCCTGCTCATCCGCCGGATGGACAAGATCCTTCAGCCAGTCATAGATTTCCTCGCCATGTTCCGCGAAACGGCCCTCCGCCCCAGCCATGTCCCGGCAGGCATCCAAGAGTGGATCGCGCCACCGAACCGATTTTTTGAGTTCCGAGAACAGCATGCCCTCGCGCAGCCCGTTTCCGGAGAAAACGACGCTTTTCGGCGTCGCCCTCATCAACAGCTCCTGCATGATGATGACGGCGGTGCGCATGGTATCGGCGCGGGATTTCGGGATACCGTTGGCATTTATAAGCTCTTCCGGCGTCATTGCCAGTATCTCTTCAATCAGCATTTCGATCTGGCCGAAGCTCAGGCGGTAGTTATGGATGATGTTCAGCGGATGATTTGTCTTGATGATGTGATAGCGCGCGAGCACACGCCAGGCACCGCCAACCGCGTAGAAATTGCGCGCGGAAATATCGGACAGCCAGTCCGCCTTCTCGAATTTCTTGTTGATGAATTTCCGGAGCTTCTTCTCCGGCATTTCCATATGCGAAAGCCGGAGAGCGCCGAGCGGCAGCGTCGCCGTCTCATTGAGCCGGAAATCCGAGATTTCGACAAGTTCCAGACTACCGCCGCCAAGATCGCCCGCGAGGCCGTCCGCCGCCGGGATACCGGAGAGGACGCCAAGACCGGAATAGCGCGCTTCCTGCCGGCCGCTCAGGACCTGGACATTGAGATCGCATTGATGCTCGATTTCCGAGACGAATTCCGAGCCGTTATCGGCCTCACGCACGGCAGCGGTGGCGGCAACCATCACCCGCTCGATCCCCATGTGATTGACGAGCGCGGCGTAGCGGCGTATGGCGACAAGCGCGTCGGCCATCGCCTTCTCCCCCAGCAGACCGGTCGTGCCAAGGTCCTGACCGAGACCGCACAGCGCTTTTTCGTTGAATTTGGGAAGCGGCACCCGCTGCGGTCCATCAAAGACGACAAGCCGGACCGAGTTTGATCCTATATCAATAACGGCGGTAGACCGATCCGAAACCTTGACAGTCGGATCCAGTTCTCTATCCCGATCTTCCATATTCTCTCAGCACCTGAAACACGACATGGATGGATGTTAACTTGGCGGAACAAGCTTGGGTACAGGTTCCTTTACAAGCAAAGCCTTGCCGCGTCCAGATAAAGAGGGGTTCGTCATGAAATAATTATGCGCCGAAAAAGGCTCGCCCTCGGTGACAATTTTCTCATATTCGCCCGTGTCCAGCAAACGCCAGCTTTGCGCTGTGTCTTTAAGGCACACCACCATGATCTGGTCCAGCACCTGCCGGTGGATGGTCTGATTGGTGACGGGAACCAGGGCTTCGACGCGGCGGTCGAAGCTGCGTTGCATCCAGTCGGCGGAGGAAATAAAGACCTTGGCCCCGTCCGAGGGCATCTTGTTGCCATTGGCAAAACAGACGATGCGAGAATGCTCAAGGAAGCGGCCTACGATGCTGGTGACCTGTATATTCTCCGACAATCCCTTTATTCCAGGACGCAGGCAGCAGATACCCCGGATCACCAGCCGGATATCGACGCCGGCGTTGCTGGCGCGATAGAGCGCGTCGATAATGATCGGATCGACGAGGGAATTGAGCTTGGCCCAGATTGCGGCGGGCTTTCCAGCCTTGGCGAATTTGATCTCCTCCTCAATCATTTCGATCAGGGAATCACGGAGACTGTAGGGGGACAATATCAGTTTTTTCAGTCCCTTCGGTTTCGCATAACCGGTGACATAGTTGAACATCAGCGAGACATCCGTCGCGAGATCCCGGTCGGTGGTAAACATCGACAGGTCGGAGTAGATCGTCGCGTTGATCGGGTGGTAGTTTCCGGTGCCAAAATGCATGTAGGTTTTTAAGCTGGCACCTTCACGGCGCACAACCACGGAGACCTTGGCATGGGTTTTAAGGTCGATAAATCCATATATGACCTGGGCCCCCGCCCGTTCAAGGTCGCGCGCCCATTTGATATTCGCGGCTTCGTCAAAACGGGCCTTCAACTCGATCAGGGCCGTGACCGATTTGCCCGATTCCGCCGCCTCGATCAGCGCGCTGACGACCGGTGAATTCGCCGAGGTGCGATAGAGCGTATGCTTGATGGCGACGACATTGGGATCAGCCGCCGCCTGCCGCAGGAACTGGACAACGACGTCGAAACTCTCGTAGGGGTGATGGACGATAAAATCCTTGTTGCTGATGGCCGCGAAAATATCCCCGCCCGCATCCCGGACGCGCTCAGGATAGCGTGGCGTATGCGGCTTGAAACAGAGGTCAGGGCGTTCCGACGTGATCAGCTCCGAGGTATCGGAGAGCCCGAGCAGTCCATCCACCATGATGATCGCCCTACGGTCAAGTTCGAGTTCACCAACAAGATAATCAATAAAGGAAAGCGGCATTTCCTTGTTCACCTTGAGCCGGATGACACTGCCGCGGCGGCGGCGCTTCAGCGCCGTTTCGAACAATCGCACGAGGTCTTCGGCCTCTTCCTCAACCTCGATATCGCTGTCGCGGACAACCCGGAACAGGCCCTGGTTCGCCACCGAATAGCCGGGGAACAGGTGATCGAGAAACATTGTCACGGTATTTTCAAGGCTGATGAAGCGGATATCGGCGCCGGGCAGGCGGACAAAGCGTTTCAACGCCTGCGGCAGCAGAAGCAGGGCCTTCAATTTTCGCTCGTCATTCATGCGAACCAGTTCAAGGAACATGCCGAATCCGAGATTCTGGATAAAGGGGAACGGATGGGCAGGATCAAGCGCCATGGGGGTCAGGACCGGATAAATCTGCTCCCTGAAATATTCTTCCAGCCACGCCCGTTCCTGTTTCTTCAATTCGTTCGGCGTGAGAACCGCGACGCCCTTGGCGCGGAGTTCCCTGGTCAGGTTTTTCCACTGCAGCTGTTGCTCGTCGATCAGCAGGCTTGCCTTGTGATCCACCTGCTCGAGCTGCTGGGCGGGTGTCAGGCCGTCGTCGCTGACGGTCTTGATATTCGCCTTGATCTGTCCCCACAGTCCGGCGACACGGACCATGTAGAATTCATCGAGGTTGGTTGCGGAAATCGACAGGAAGCGCAGCCGCTCCAGTAGCGGATGTCCGGGATTTGCTGATTCTTCGAGAACCCTCCAGTTGAAGGAAAGCCAGGAAAGCTCGCGGTTGATATACCGCGCCGGGCTTTCCATCAGACCCGCCTGAAGCGTTTTCTGCCCTATGATTTGCGTCGACATTTCACTCCGTATCCCCGTCAGATAAGCATAATCAATTCGTATTATATAGGGTGCCGGTCATCGAATTATGACAAAACAGAAACGATTATGCTGCTTTCTTCACCTGTCTACAGGGAAAAGGTAAAAATTCACTCTACTTTGGTCCAGACTTGCGTTTTGCAAATAAACAGGACACACCCCTTCACATGCAGCTCATCAGGCGTCACCAGCGTCATTTCGGACGAATAGGTCTTGCCGTCCTCTGGATTGTAGATTTCACCATCATCCCATTCATTCGTCTCTTCGGGAACCAGTCCGTTTAACAGCTCAAGACCCAGAATCGGCCGGCTGCGGAGGGCCTCATCCGAGTTATGTTCATCTGTCTTCGGCTTGCCCTCGGGTGTGTTCGGCTCTTTCAGCCAGATAATCTTGCCGCAGAGCTTGTCGCCGCAAGGTTCTATTTTAACGTGGCTCTTGCCTTCCACCGTCGACCAGACGCCGTTGATGTCCGCGAATGCTGCCGCACATGTAAACATCACGGCGAAACCTATGCCAAAGATAGCCAAAGAGAACTGCCGCATCCAACCTCCTCCTGCCAATAGTATTCCTTTATAATGTACCCGGGAAGGCGCCGCCATCCAACAGGATATTCTGTCCCGTGATATAGCCCGCCTTGTCGCTGCAGAGAAAGGCGCAGGCCGCGCCAAATTCCTCTGGCGTGCCAAACCTGCCGGCGGGATTGGCGGCGGCACGCTCTTTGCGGATTTCCTCAATGGATTTTCCGCTCGCTTTCGAGACGGCGATGAAATTGCCGCGCAGGCGGTCCGTATCGAACGGGCCTGGCAGCAACGCATTGATGGTGACATTATCGATCACGGTCTTGCGGGCGATCCCGGCGACGAAGCCGGTCAGCCCCGCCCGCGCGCCATTAGACAGCCCGAGAATATCGATCGGCGCCTTCACCGCGCTCGAGGTGATATTGACGATGCGGCCGAATTTCCGCGCCCGCATGCCGTCCACCGTCGCCTTGATCAGCTCGATCGGGGTCAGCATGTTGGCATTCAGCGCCTTGTTCCAGTCGTCAAGCGTCCAGTCATGGTAGTCGCCGGGCGGCGGGCCGCCTGCGTTATTGACGAGAACGTCGGGTTTCGGGCAGGCTTTCAGCACCTCCGCGCGGCCTTCCGGCGTCGTGATGTCACCGGCAATCGCCTTCACTTCGACCGGCCATTTTTCACGGATAAAGTCCGCCGTCTCCTCGAGCGTCGATTTCGTTCGCGCGGTAATCACCAGATTGACGCCTTCCGCCGCCAACGCCTCGGCGCAGCCACGGCCGAGGCCCTTGCTGGAGGCGCAGACAATCGCCCATTTTCCGTGTAATCCCAGATCCATCGTTTACCCCTGCTCTTCCTTGAAGACCTCGCGCAGCAGCGAAATCGTTATTTTTCTTTTTCTGGCAAGCGCGTTTTTATCAAGAAGCGCCACAAATTTCCGTGCCTCATCGAACGAGCGTTCCAGTCTTTGCACCATATATTGAACGACATCCGGCGTTACGGCAAGCTGGCGATCGGAAAAAAGCTTGACAACCAGGGCCGCGAAAAGCGCATCGTCCGGCTCGCGAATGGCGGCAATCGGGATGGTCCCAAGCCGCGATTTGAGGTCGGGAAGTTTGATGTTCCAGGATCCGGGCGGTTCCATCGCCGTTATCATCAGGCTACCGCGCTTTTCATTGACGAGATTGAACAAATGAAAGAGGGCCTCTTCATCGACGCCCGGTCCTGCACCTTCCAGGATCAGCGGAGAACCGGCAATATTTGTCATGGCTTCGATATTCAGATGACGCAAATCTGCGGCGTCAATTGCCGCCGCCCCGCATTTTGCCTGCCAAACATGGGCGAGATGGGTTTTGCCGCTGCCGGCCGGACCGACGAGAAGCAGGCACCGCATAGGCCAATCAGGCCACCTGTCGATCCAGGCGACGGCATCCTCATTGGCGCCGGTTACCATAAAATCATCGCGGCCGGAAGCTGGACGGAACGAAAAAATCATTGGTATCTGAATGGCTTGCATGGTTTTACTCAAACTTCGCCGTCATCCGGAGGCGGCGCGCCATAGAGCGGGCTCGTGAGGTATTCCTGAATGGCGAAGCGGCTGAGAACGCCAACCACGGCGGCCATCGGCACGGCGATCAGGACGCCGACAAAGCCAAACAGGCTGCCGCCCGCAAGCAGGCCGAACATCACCCAGACCGGATGCAGGCCGACTTTTTCTCCAACCAGATTGGGAACGAGGACATAACCTTCAAGGACCTGGCCGACGACAAAGATGACGCCAACGATGCCGATCATCCAGTAATCCGGCCAGAACTGGAAAAGCGCCACGCCAACCGAGGCGACAAAGCCGATGATCGCGCCGACAAAGGGAATGAAGGAGATCATCCCGGTGACAATACCGATGACGAGGCCGAACTCAAGACCGGCCACCATCAGGGCAACCCCGTAATAAGCGGCGAGAAGCAGGCAGACCGTCGCCTGCCCGCGCACAAACCCGGCCAGCACATCGTCAATTTCCCTGGCGAGCTTGCGGATACGGTCCGCGTTTTTGCGTGGCAGCCAGCCATTGACCCGGTCAACGATATGATCCCAGTCGCGCAACAGATAGAAGGCGACCACGGGAGAAATGACCAGCAGCATGACCATATTGACCGCGGCGAGTCCTCCGCCAATGATATTCTGCGACATCGCGCCAAGGTTTTTGACAACCTCGCCCAGATATTTCCCGATCGTTTCGTTGAAATCCGCGTCCTGTTGAAAGGCGGGATTATGGGTAAAGCGGCTGATAATCGGCAGGAGAAATTCACGTAAACTCTGAAAATAATCGGGTAAGTGATTCACAAGGCGCAATATCTGATCGATTATGATCGGCACAAGTATGGCGAAGGCAAGTGTCGCCAGGATAAGGAATAGGCCGATAATGATTGCCGTCGCTGTCGTCCGGTTGAGACCCGCCGCCTCCATCCGGTCGGCCACGGGATCGAGAAAATACGCCACTCCCATGCCAAGCACGAAGGGCAGCAGGATATTGCTGAGCAGCACCAGAAACAGAACGAAAATGACGACCGCGATCACCCAGAATCTCATTTGCTGTTTTA
>JAIOYL010000098.1 GCA_021741195.1 Sneathiella sp.
CGTTCCGCCATGGGGCGCGACGCAATCGCCCCAGACCGTGACCAGCAGGGAGTTCGCCTTCAGGTCGAGCCTGCCCAGCAGCGGCGCGATCAGCATATCGGCCTTTGCGGGCCTGGTCATGCGCCCCCCGCCTGTAATTCGCGGCCAAGCTGATGATGGCGGGCCATGAGGCCAGCAAGGTCAAGCCCGGTAACCTCGCCATCTTTCACCCGCCACTCACCGGCGACCATCACATGATCGGCGCGATGGGAACCGCAGAGAAGGAGGGCGGCCAGTGGATCACCGGCGCCTGAAAAGCGCGGCTCGTCGAGCCTGAAAAGCGCGAGATCGGCTTCCCGGCCGACCTCAAGCGCGCCAATATCGCCGCGGCCGAGACAGCGGGCGGAGCCTTCCGTCGCCCAGCGATAGGCGGCGTGATGCGTGACCTCGCTTGGCGAATAGCGCAGGCGTTGCAGCAAGAGGGCCTGCCGCACCTCCTGGATCATGTTGGAGCCATCATTGGAGGCGGAGCCGTCAACGCCGAGCCCGACAGGGGACCCGGCGCGCTCCAGTTCCAGGGTGCGGGCGATTCCCGACGACAGGATCATGTTCGACGACGGGCAATGGGTGATGCCGACACCCGCTTTGCCGAGCCGCGCCACTTCCCTGTCACTGAAATGGATGCCATGGGCGAGCCAAACGTCATTTGCCAGCCAGCCGACTTTTTCCAGATAATCGACGGGGCGGAGGCCAAACATCTTGAGGCAGAATTCCGTCTCGTCATGGGTCTCGGCAAGATGGGTATGGAGCCGCACACCATGGGCACGGGCGAGGCGGGCTGATTCCCGCATCAGGTCCGTGCTGACCGAGAAGGGAGAGCAGGGAGCGAGCGCGATCCGCGTCATCGCGCCCGGCTTCGGGTCGTGATAGCGCTTGATCAGCCGTTCGCTGTCCGCAAGGATGACATCCTCGTCCTGCACCGTTAATTGCGGCGGCAGGCCGCCCTGATCCTCCCCCAGGCTCATCGAGCCGCGCGTCAGATGCACGCGGATGCCGAGCGCTTTCGCCTGTTCGGCCTGGATATCGATGGCGTCCGCCAGCTTCTCCGGAAACAGGTAATGGTGATCGGCGGCGGTGGTGCAGCCCGAGAGCAGCAATTCGGCGAGCGCGAGGGCTGAGGCGGCGGCCATCATCTCCCCCGTCAGGCCCGCCCAGAGCGGATAAAGCGACTGCAACCAGGGAAAGAGCGGCTTGTTGAGCGCGGCCGGGCAGGCGCGGGTCAGGGTCTGGTAGAAATGATGATGGGTATTGACCAGCCCCGGCAGCAGGACGCAGGCGGAGGCATCAAATATAACAGGTATTTCCGCGCCCAGGGTTGCGGGTTCCGCCCCGCGCGGGACAAGCTCGGTGATCTTGCTGCCCCTGATAACAATACCGCCAGCGGCGGCGCCGTTCAGGCAGGCCAGCGGCTCCTTGATCCAGATCGGTTGCGTCAATTGTCACCTTTGGCTTATGGTTTTGATTTTTATCTTTATCCTATATAGTTGTTTCCGATCCTAGGAGGCAAGTGGCGAAAAGTAATGCAGAATCTTGATAAAATAGAGCTTCTCAGCAGCCTGACGCCGGAGGAACGCGCCGGCATCGCCAGTAAATGCGCCTGGCGGACCTACGCTGCGAACGAGCAGATCGTGGAACGCTCCACCGACAGCCGCGACATGTATTTCGTTGTCGAGGGCAGCGTCAACATTGTCAATTACGGTGTCTCGGGCCGCGAGGTCACCTATGCCACGGTCGGCGAGGGCCATTATTTCGGCGAGCTGTCGGCGATTGACGGCCGCGCGCGCTCGGCCAATGTGGTGGCGAACTCCCGCTGCCTGCTGGCGAGCCTGAGTCCCGAAAATTTCCGCGGCCTTCTGATGCGCAATCCGGCAATCATGCTGCTGGTGCTGGAACGGCTCGCACGGATCATCCGCATCAATGACGACCGTATTCTGGATCTCTCGACATTGGGCGCGGTGCAGCGGGTCTGTCAGGAGCTCCTCCGCATGGCGGAGCCGGACCCGGTTACCGCCAACAGCTGGCTGATCTATCCGATGCCGACCCAGAGCGTGATCGCGAGCCGGGTCTCGACAACGCGCGAGACCGTCGCCCGCGTCCTCGGCCAGCTTGGCCATGAGGGCATGGTGTTGAAAAAGGGCAAAACGCTGTATCTGAAAGACAAGGGGGCTATCGAGGATTATATCCGTACGCTGGCCATGGCCCCGAGCCAGAGCCCCCGCTAGGTCACGACGGGCTGATTGTCACTGATTTCACGAGCGCCCAGATCCTGGCGTCCGACTTCAGCTTCATCTGCTCGAATGACCTCCGGGTGACGCGCGCCGTCAACGGAAAGCCGACGTCGAGCAGCAACTCCTCCATGCCTTCCGTTCCGGTGCAATGATCAACGACATGTCCCTTGAACCGGTTGAGAATAGAGAGCGACTTGGGCTCGGTTGTCGACAGGGCAACATCGCGGGCGCGGATGCGGACCCTGATCTGGCTACCCGGCTCGCGTGCCGGGCCGGTCAGATAGAGCCTGCCGCCGCCCGGCGTTTCCAGTTCCAGCATATGATAGCTGCGGTCATGGCCGACGACCGTCGCCTCAACCAGCGAGCCCGCGTCACTGCCGCCGGAATAGGGGATAAGATCGAGGCGGCTCAGGATGTCGGCCGTTGGTCCGACGCCTTTTTGAGCCCCCTTGTCGATGAGGAGGATCGTATCGGCGAGCCGGGTAATCTCCTCGATCGAATGGGAGATATAGAGCGTGGTGAGGCTGAACTCCGATTTCAGGGTCTCGATCAGGGGCAGGATTTCGGCTTTACGGGCCTGATCGAGGCTCGAGAGCGGCTCGTCCATGATGAGGATCTTCGGATTGCTGAGGAGCGCCCGGCCGATCGCCACCCGCTGACGCTCGCCGCCCGACAGCGACACGGGCTGGCGGTCGAGCAGGGAACCGATGCCGAGAATATCGATGACCGTCTCGAATTTGATGGGGGAGGCGGTCCGCGCCGCCTGCCGCTTGCCATAGGCCAGGTTGCCGCGCACCGAATAATGCGGGAACAGGCGGTGCTCCTGAAAGACGAAGCCGATATGGCGCTGATGCACCGGGACATTGAGATTCTTTCGCGGGTCAAACAGCGCCCGCCCATCGATCAGGATATGCCCGTCATCGGGCCTGACCAGCCCGGCGAGCATTTTGGCGATCATCGTCTTGCCAGCGCCGGAGGGCCCGAAGATTGCGGTCAGGCCAGCCTCCGCCTTGAACTCGACGGCAAGATGAAAGCCCGCGATGGATTTCTTGAGGCGGATATCCAGCATCAGGCGCGTCCCCCGAGTTTTCGGATCGACCGCCGCGTCAGCCATTCCGAGAGTGCGATGGCGGCGAAGGCGAGGAGAACGGAGATTATGACAAGCCGCCAGAGAGCGCTTTCCGCATTCGGCGTTTCCATAAGCGAAAAGATAGCGAGCGGCAGGGTCTGCGTCTGACCGGGAACATTGGCGACAAAGGTGATCGTGGCGCCGAATTCGCCGAGGGCCTTTGCAAAACCGAGCGTCGCGCCAGCGAGAATGCCCGGAGCGATCAGCGGCAGCGTGATGGTGAGGAATACCATGAGTGGGGAGCGGCCGAGCGTGAGGGCGGCCATCTCCAGATTGCGGTCCACAGCCTCGAAAGCCTGGCGGATGGCGCGGGAGATGAAGGGAAAGGCCATAACGGCGGTCGCCGCGACGACGCCCTTCCAGTTGAAAATCAGCGAGATGCCGAACTGCTCATTGAGCCAGCCGCCGATGAGCCCACGGTTGCCGAGCGTGACGAGGAGAAAATAGCCGACCACCACCGGCGGCAGGAAAATGGGGAGATGGACGATCACGGTGAGCGCCGTCTTGCCATAGAACTCCCGCCGCGCCAGCAGCCAGCCGATGAAGAGTGCCGGAACCAGGGAGATGGCGACACACCAGAGAGCGACTTTAAGCGAGAGCAGGATAACCTCGATCTCGGCCGGTGAGATGCTCATGCGTCCGGTGTCTTCTCCCCGTACATCTCCTCCGGGGGTATCTCGATGTCGCTGATGATTTCCGCCTTGCCGCCCTTGATGCTGGTGAAAAAGCAGTTGTGGCGGCCGGTGTGGCAGGCGACGCCAACCTGATCGACGAGCAGCAACAGCGTGTCGCCGTCGCAATCGATTCGGAAATCGATGAGCTTCTGGACATGGCCCGAGCTTTCGCCCTTGCGCCAGAGTTTCGCCCGCGAGCGCGACCAGTAGCAGACTTCCTTTTTCTCAAGCGTCTCCAGCACCGCGTCGCGGTTCATCCAGGCCATCATCAGAACCTCGCCCGTATCATGCTGCTGGGCGATGGCCGGAACCAAGCCATTCGAATCAAAGCTGATTTTGTCCAAAAATGCACTGTCCATGGGACGTCTTTTCTCCAAGCTGCCGATTCTACGGCGTGATTCGGGTCAGCGGCGTTATTTTGCCGCGTTTAGCCTCTCGAAGCCACTTTTTAAATCACCAACCAGATCATCGACCGCTTCCAGGCCGATATGCACCCGGATCAGCGGGTTCGTATTATCCCACCTGGTGGCCGTGCGAACGCTTGTCGGATCGGCGGGAAGAATCAGGCTTTCATAGCCGCCCCAGGACGACCCCATGCCGAACAGTTCGAGGTGATCGAGAAAGGCGGCCAAGGCGTCATCGGAGATTTCATGAAGTCGGAAAGAGAACAGTCCGGAGGCGCCCAGGAAATCCCGTTTCCAGAGGGCATGACCCGGATCATCGGGCAATGCCGGATAGAAAACAGAATGAACTTCCGGGCGGCCCTTCAGCCATTCAGCGACAGTAAGGGCGTTTTCCATATGCTGCTTCAGGCGAACGGACAAGGTCCGTATGCCGCGCTGGGCGAGATAGACATCATCCGGGCCTGTTGTCTGGCCAAGAGTGTTCGCACCCTTCTGGAGGAGCGGCCAGCACTCCTCGGTCGCGGTGACGATTCCGATCATCACGTCGGAATGACCGACGATATATTTCGTACCCGCCTGCACCGAGATATCGACCCCATGTGCGAAGGGTTTGAAGAAAAGCGGCGACGCCCAGGTATTGTCCATGACCACCAGCGCATCCCTTGAATGCGCTACGTCCGCGATGGCGGGAATGTCCTGTACCTCGAAGGTGAGGGAGCCCGGCGACTCGACATAAACAAGGCGGGTGTTGGGCTGGAAAAGCTCGCCAATTCCGGCGCCGATGAGCGGGTCATAATAGGTCACCTCGACACCGAAGCGTTTCAAAAAACCGTCGCAGAAGGAGCGCACCGGACTGTAAACGCTGTCGATCATCAGCACATGATCGCCCGTCTTCACAAAGGCCAGGATCGCATTGGCGCAGGCCGCCATTCCGGAGGGAAAAACCTGCGCGCGATAACCGCCTTCGAGCTCCGCCACCGCGTCTTCCAGCGACCAGGTCGTTGGCGTACCCAGACGGCCATAAGAGACGAGCCGCTCACCTGCCGCACGGGCGGCGTGCGCTTCCTGCCGCGCCTTCAATGACGGATAGAGAACGGTCGAGGCGTGATAGACGGGCACATTGACAATACCGAAATTGGCCTCCGGATCACGGCCGGCTGTGACGATTTTTGTTTCATCTTTCATGGGGGAAAAGACCTGCTGAATAATGATAAATATACCCTGTTGAATAAAGGATGACGGAGGAAGTTTAAAGCGCAAATTTCAAAGGAGGAAAAAGCGGCTGAAGTATTTTTTTCGCATTTGCAGCATATTTTTACGTTGACGCATGGAACAAAATTACTATCGTCAAGGACTTAGAAGATCATGATAACACAGATTATGATTTTCAGGCGTGATTCACCCAAGTGCTCAGAATAAGGGTACAGTACTCAATGGAAGTACGTGATTTACCAGATAAAATACTGAATAGTTATCAATGGACAGGAAGGTCATTTCATGAAAATAGCGAGTTTTATTGCTGTCGCGGCTACAGCGACACTTATGGCGACAGCGGCAACCGCTGGAACCTTGGACGATGTGAAGGCCAAAGGCTTTATCCAATGTGGTGTCACCACGGGTCTTGCCGGCTTTGCAGCTCCGGATAACGCCGGTAAATGGGTAGGTTTTGACGTGGATATCTGCCGCGCCATGGCCGCCGCCATTTTCGCCGATCCGGAAAAGGTGAAATATACCCCGACAACTGCGAAGGAACGCTTTACCGCCCTGCAGTCCGGTGAAATCGATGTGCTGGCGCGTAATACGACCTGGACTTTCAGCCGTGACGTCAATCTCGGTTTTGAATTTGCCGGCGTCAATTATTATGACGGCCAGGGCTTCATGGTGAAAAAGTCCCTCGGCGTGAAATCCGCTCTGGAACTGAGTGGCGCCCGTGTCTGCGTGCAGTCCGGCACGACGACCGAACTTAACCTTGCCGATTATTTCACCGCCAATGGCATGAAATATGACTCGGTTGTTTTCGATAGCGCGGACGAAGTGCGTGAAGCTTATCTGAAAGATACCTGCGACGTCTATACGACGGACCAGTCCGGTCTTTATGCGCAGCGTTCCGTGATCGCCAATCCGGAAGAGCATGTCGTTCTGCCGGAAGTTATCTCGAAAGAGCCGCTCGGGCCGCTGGTCCGTCACGGCGACAACCAGTGGGGCGATATCACACGCTGGACGCTGAATGCCATGATCAATGCGGAAGAATATAACATCACTTCTGCCAATGTTGACGATCTGAAAGCAAATTCCAAGGATCCGAATATCCAGCGTATCCTCGGGGTGTCGGGTGATCTTGGCCAGCAGATGGGCCTGTCAAACGACTGGGCCTATAATATCGTCAAGATGGTCGGGAACTACGGCGAAAGCTTCGCCCGCAACTTGGGTGAGGGCACAGCCCTTAATATTGCACGGGGCTTGAATGCCCAGTGGAATAAGGGTGGTATCCTCTACGCGCCGCCACTGCGCTAAGGCTGGTTCGCAAATGAAAAGAGTGCATGTCCCATAATAGGAGGCCATGCACTCTTTTTTGCTTTTTGTAACCCGTAATTAAAGCAACGCCTTGGGGAGGTAGAAGCTTATGACCACGGATATTCAAGGCCACGCGACCGGGGATAGCAAATTACGAGACCCGCGTATCCGGGCAGTAATTTACCAGATTATCGTTATTACGATCATTGTCCTTTTCGCCTGGTATGTTGCCCACAACACCATCGTTAATCTGGACAAGCGCGGGATCGCGTCCGGATTTGGCTTTTTAAGCCAGCCTGCGGGATTTGGCATCGGCATTGTCCTGCTTATGGATTACAGCTCTCAGGCATCAACGCATCTTGATGTTCTGATCATCGGTATCATCAATACTCTCGCCGTTTCACTGGCCGGTATCGTGTTCGCCACGATCATCGGCTTTATTTTTGGAGTTTTACGGCTTTCGAAAAACTGGGTCGTTTCCAAGATCGCCACGGTTTACATCGAGGTTGTCCGCAACATCCCGCTGCTGGTGCAGCTGATGTTCTGGTATTTCGCGGTGCTCTCCACCATGCCTCTGGTGGGCGACAGCATCAAATTCGGCGAGAATGTTTATATAAACAACCGGGGTGTCAATTTCCCCGCCGTTATCCCCTCAAGCGGGTTCTGGGTTATTCCTGTTGCCCTGCTGATCGCGATCGTGCTTTCGATCGGCATCCGGAATTGGGCGCATAAACGCCAGGACCTGACAGGTCAGATCTTTCCGGTTTTCTTGACGAGTCTGGGGCTGATCATCATCCTGCCGGTACTGGCCGCAGTCGTTATGGGCTTCCCCTTCAATATCAGCTACCCGGACTTCGGCCGGTTCAGCATTAACGGCGGCTGGTCGCTGGAACCGGAGTTTCTCGCCTTGCTGTTCGGCTTGTCGATCTATACCGGCGCCTTCATCGCCGAGATTGTCCGTTCGGGTATCAACTCGGTGAGTCATGGCCAGACGGAAGCGGCGCATTCCCTTGGTATTCGTCCGAGCATGACAATGCGGCTGGTGATCCTGCCGCAGGCGCTCCGGGTCATCGTTCCGCCGCTGACAAGCCAGTACCTGAACCTTGTCAAGAACTCGTCACTGGCGACCGCTATCGGTTATGCCGATATTACGGCGCTGTTCGCCGGAACCTCGCTGAACCAGACCGGTCAGGCCATTGAATGCATTTTAATCACGATGCTGTTCTATCTGGCCATAAGCCTCCTCATCTCGATGTTTATGAACTGGTATAACAAACGCATAGCCCTGGTGGAGAGATAAGATGGCAATAGTCAAAACAGAACGCCATGCGGATATGCCGCCTCCCGTCACCCAGACGGGAGTTATTGGCTGGATGCGGGAAAATTTATTCTCGAGCCCGCTGAACATTATCCTGACGCTGGTCTCCATCTATGTCGCATGGGCGGCGATCAGCAGTATTGTCAGCTACGCCTTCATCAACGCCAATTTCGCCGGGGAGACCCGGGCCGATTGCACGGGAAGCGGCGCTTGCTGGGTTTTCATCAAGGCGCGGTTCGGCCAGATCATGTACGGTTTCTATCCGGTGGAGGAGCGCTGGCGTGTCGACGTTGGCGTTATTCTCGCGGCGATCGGGCTGTTCCTGATCCTGTCCGATGTGGTCAAGGAAAAGAAATGGCCGGCGGCCTATATGTTTGTCTTCGTTCCAATCGCCTGCTTCTTCCTGTTCTCGGGCGGTTATTTTGGCCTTGAGACAGTCGAAACCTCGCAATGGGGCGGGCTGTTCCTGACCCTGGTGCTGGCCTCGGTCTCGATCTTCGTGGCCTTGCCGCTCGGGATCGTCCTTGCGCTGGGGCGGCGGTCGACCATGCCGGTCGTGCGCATGCTCTGCGTCGGCTTTATCGAGCTGATCCGCGGCGTGCCGCTGATCACGGTCCTGTTCATGGCCTCGGTTATGCTGCCGCTGTTCCTGCCCGAAGGGGTCAATTTCGACAAGCTCCTGCGCGCGCTTGTCGGCATGTCGCTGTTCTCCGCCGCTTATATGGCCGAGGTGGTGCGCGGGGGCCTGCAGGCCATCGGCAAGGGCCAGACGGAGGCGGCGAGTTCGCTCGGCCTCGGCTACTGGCAGTCGATGGGTCTGATTGTCTTGCCGCAGGCGCTCAAGATTTCCATTCCGTCCATCGTCAACACCTTCATCGGTCTGTTCAAGGACACGACCCTGGTGCTGATCATCGGCCTGCTGGATTTGCTCAGCATCGTCAAGGCGGGAACCACGGATAAGGAATGGGTCGGAATGGCGACGGAAGGCTATGTCTTCGTCGCCGCCGTCTTCTGGGTGTTCTGTTTCAGTATGTCACGTTATAGCGTCTGGTTGGAGAACAAGCTCCATACCGGCCACAAAAGATAGAGGGGTGGAGTGATGAGTGAAGCTGCCAAGAAAAATACACAGGAAGATGTCGCCATCCAGATTATCGGGATGCATAAATGGTATGGTGAGTTCCATGTCCTCAAAGACATCAACCTGACTGTTGAACGGGGAGAGAAAATCGTTGTTTGCGGGCCATCCGGCTCTGGCAAGTCGACCATGATCCGCTGTATCAACCGGCTGGAGGAGCATCAGCAGGGCCAGATCATCGTCGACGGGATCGAACTGACCAACGATGTGAAGAAGATCGACGAGATCCGCCGCGAGGTCGGGATGGTCTTCCAGCATTTCAACCTGTTCCCGCATCTGACGGTACTGGAGAATTGCACGCTGGCGCCGATCTGGGTGCGCAAGACCCCGAAGGCGGAAGCCGAGGCCGTGGCCATGAAGTTCCTGGAACGGGTGAAGATCCCGGAGCAGGCGAAGAAATATCCGGGCCAGCTCTCCGGTGGCCAGCAGCAGCGCGTCGCGATCGCCCGCTCACTCTGCATGAACCCGCGGATCATGCTGTTCGATGAGCCGACGTCGGCGCTCGATCCTGAAATGATCTCCGAGGTGCTCGATACCATGATCAGCCTTGCGGAGGAAGGCATGACCATGATCTGCGTCACCCATGAAATGGGCTTTGCGAAAACGGTCGCCGACCGCGTCCTGTTCATGGACGCGGGCGAGATCATCGAGCAGGCGCCGCCGCAGGAATTTTTTGAGAACCCGCAGAGCGAACGCACCCAACTGTTCCTCAGCCAGATCCTGCACAACGCCTGATAACTAACTCAGTCAAAAGAAAAAGCCCGGTGGAAAACGCCGGGCTTTTTTGTGGTTTGAAAGTGAGTATAATTCTCCTAATTGATGTTTTTTCATAAACTGTAAGGCTGCAATTTTAACTTCCGGGTTTGTTAATGGTTCATAAAGATAAACTTGATAGTGTGTTGACAAATGTAAACAATAGATTATATTGGATGGTATCGGATGGTTAGGCCAAGACATCCGGACAAGCATATCGAAAGCGCTGTCAGCCATGCTGAATTGAACGGCTGGACAGTCAGGTTATCAAGCGGGCATGCGTGGGGTAAGCTGTATTGCCACTTCCACGATAGAGAGGGCTGTATAATTTCAGTGTGGTCGACGCCGCGAAATGCGCAAAATCATGCAAAGGGTATTATGAGGTCCGTGGACCGCTGCCCGCATATCGAAAAGGAGGGCTGATTATGAAAATATTTGAATTTGCAATCGTTGCCTCCGGTCGGAGTATTGAGGATGATGAATTCCTGAATGCCGTTTTTGAGGCGGGCTGTGACGATGCTACTCTGTCTTTCCAGAAAGGTGTGATTATTGCTGAATTTGCACGGGAAGCAGAGTCATTCGCTAAAGCCATTGCCTCCGCCTGTTCCCAGCTTCATCAGGCTGGCGTGAAAATTGAGCGGATCGAGCCTGATTATCTGGTTAGCCTGTCCGAGATCGCGGAGCGGTCAAAATTAAGCAAACAGGCCATTTCTTTTTATGTCAGGGGCGAAAGGCTGGAGAATTTTCCCAAGCCAGCAGCCAGGGTTACATCGAAGCATCCTCTATGGGACTGGTATCAGGTGGCGGACTGGTTGTGCCGCAATAACAATCTTCCAAAAGAGCGTGTTATTGAAGCTAAAGTCGTGAGAGAGGCGAATCTGCACATTGATTTGCTGGATACGCCGGACGGCATGTTTGCATCGCGATTGGAGCAATGCGAGCTTAACTGACGCTGATCCCTAACTCCCCGCGCCGACCGCCTTCCAGTAATTCGTGTTGAGCTTGCCGATCAGCCGGTCGTGCCAGCTTCCCAGACAGCCGCGGAAGGTCAGGCTTCCGGCGGCGGTTTGCGCGTAGCATTCCTCGACCACCGCGTCGGCATTGGCCTTCGCGCCCTTTGCAAAGCCGGAGCCCTGGGCAACTTCCTGATAGGCGGTTTTGGCGGCAAGGCGTGTCCCGTCGCTTGCCCGGCCGCGCCAGGGCAGACGGTTGATGGCCTGGTTGATCAGCTCTGCGGCATCCCTTTTGCGGGTATCCTGATCGACCATTTGGCTTGCCAGAATGCGCAGCGGACCGGTGGCAAGGGCAATATCCGCCTCACTCTGCGGATGGCGGTCATTGACGATCGGCACCGGTACGATGGAGACATTCCCGGGCACCGAAATCTGCAGATTCAGCGGCCCGTATTTATCAATCTCGGTTTCACGAAAGCCCACCCGGATGGCATTATGGCCGCGCGCGGCGGTGATTTTCAAATCCAGATGATCGAGTGAAATCTCCTGTCCTTCTACTGTTGTCCCGGTCAACGCCAGCATATCGCCCTCAGGGAGATAATAGGCAGTGCCGATATTGGGAGAGCCACGGTGCTCCTGCAGGCAGATGGTGGTGAGCTCGGCCGTGCATTCACCCTTTTCGCAAATGACTGGCGTTTTGAGGTCCGTTGCGGCGACGGCCAGAATCTGCGGCGCCGCCAATGCCAGGGGCGCGAAAAACGACGGGGCGAAGAGGGCGCAGGCGGTGATTGCCAGACGGGAAGGGGAGATTTGCGCTTTCATAACGGGCACTCCAGTAGCAGTAGGGAAGCGGTTTAGTATATCAGAGTAAGATGATATTGGCTTCCGGTCAAGGCTGCTCTGGATTGCTCGCCACGAAGCGATAGGCGGCTGACCCTAGTGATCTTCTACCGGATCGATCTCGATTTCCCGCTGCCGGACCGGCTGAAAGCCGAACCGCTGGTACATCGGCAGGGCCTTGGGATGATCGAGGGTGCAGGTGTTCACGGTGACGCGCCCGGGTTCCTTCACCCAGGCTTCCTCCAGCGCCCAGTTCAGGAAATAGGGGCCGAGCTTCATGCCGATGAATTCGGGCATGATGCCAAAATAGGCGATATCGACGACCTCAGGCAGACCCGCCGTATTGAGCTCCGCATAGCCCGCGGGAACGCCCCGGACATAGAGGACATAGATTTCCGTATTCGGACTGGTGATGATCGCCTCAAGCTCGGTATCGGAGAGCATTTTCCGATCCATCCAGGCCCAGTCGCGCCCGACGGCGTCATAGAGAAAGCGGTAGAAGGAAACGGTCGGATTTTCCGCGCGGATGATGGCATGCGGCGCGGCTGGTGGCGGCGGGGGCGTGGTATGAACCCGTTCGTCCATTTGCAGGTAGGTTATGGTCACAGGCCATTTGCCCGACGGGGTCGGTTCTGGGGGTCTTTTGATCGGCATGATTACTTTCCGGTTTCCACGGGCGTATCTTCATCGAGAGCCCACTCGGTCCAGGAGCCGTCATAGACGGCAACGCGGTGATGGCCGAGCAAATGCAGGCCAAAGGCGAGAACGCAGGCGGTTATTCCCGATCCGCAGGATGTAATCACAGGTTGTTTTAAATCAAGTCCTGTTTTCTCGAATTCCATGCGAATTTCGTCCGCGGGCCGGAAGGTGCCGTCGCTCTCCTTCAGGAGTTTGCCGAATGGCAGGTTGCGCGAGCCGGGAATATGGCCGCCGCGCAGGCCTTCCCGT
>JAIOYL010000099.1 GCA_021741195.1 Sneathiella sp.
GAAAACGTCACCCGCCTTCATGGTCGCGCCATGTTTGGAGATCACTGCCTTGATGCTCTCGGACATGGAGCCCAGATTCACCGGCATATGCGGCGCGTTGGCGATCAGGTCGCCGTTCAAATCGAAGACCGCGCAGGAGAAATCGAGCCGTTCCTTGATATTCACCGAATAGGCGGTCTTTTCGAGCACGGTTCCCATCTGCTCGGCGACATTCATGAAGAGATTGTTGAAAATCTCCAGCATCACCGGATCGACCTCGGTGCCGATCGCGCGGGCGCGCTTGAGTTCTTCGACGCGAGTGAGGATAAGATGGCCGCGACGGGTCGTTTCCGCCTGCCAGCCGGGCTCGATCACCGTGGTGCCTGTGCTCTCGACAATCACCGCCGGGCCGTCGATCTTGGCGCCTGCGGGGAGCGTATCGCGGTCAAAGAACGGGCAGGACTGCCATTGATCCTCGACGAAAATTTCGCGCCGCGAAAGCGGCTTCGCGTCAGCGGGCGCGCCTGTTTCCGGCATTTCCGGATCATTGATCCTGTCCCCGGCGCCGATCACCTCGACGGCGACAGCCTCGACGATCATGGTCTTTTCGGGGGTGTTGAAGCCGAAACGCTGCCGGTGCGCGGCCTCGAAGGCGCTGATGATATCGTCAAGCGGTCCGTCATCAACAACCATCGAGGTGTCGGATCCCTGATACTTGATATGGAGTTTCCGTTCGATGGTGATGCGTTTCTCCTCGACCCCTTGCGCCCGCATCTCCTCATGGCCGTCGATTGCAAGGCCGTCAAGCGCGGCTCCGATACCGGGAAGGGCGGAGGTATCGAGCGCGACTTCCATCGCTTTTTCTTTCAACACGCGAAGATCCGCGAGCCCCATGCCGAAGGCGGACAGAACCCCGGCGTAGGGATGCAACATTATTTTCTTCATGCCGAGGCTATCGGCGACCATGCAGGCATGCTGTCCGCCCGCGCCACCGAAGGAAGTGAGAACATACTCAGAGACATCATAGCCGCGCTGGACCGAGATTTTCTTGATGGCGTTGGCCATATTCTCGACCGCAATGAAGAGAAAGCCGCGCGCGACTTCCTCCGGCGTCCGGTTATCGCCGGTCGCCGCGTTGATTTTATCGCTAAGTTCCGCAAACCTTTCCCGGACGATATCGACATCGAGCGCCTCATCCGCATTGGGACCGAAGACCTTCGGGAAGAATTCCGGCGCGAGCTTGCCGAGCATGACATTGCAGTCGGTGACGGTGAGCGGTCCGTCCTTGCGGTAGCAGGCAGGGCCGGGATCGGCCCCGGCGCTGTCCGGTCCGACCTTGTACCTTGCGCCGTCGAAATGCAGGATCGAGCCGCCGCCCGCCGCGACAGTGTTGATCAGCATCATTGGCGCGCGCATCCGGACCCCGGCGACCTCGGTCTCGAAGGTGCGCTCATACTCGCCGCCGTAATGGGAGACGTCCGTCGAGGTGCCGCCCATATCGAAGCCGATCACCTTCGTAAAGCCCGCCATGGCGGAGGTCTGCACCATACCGACGACACCACCCGCAGGGCCCGAGAGAATGGCGTCTTTGCCTTGAAAAAATCTCGCATCCGTGAGGCCGCCGTTCGACTGCATGAACATCAGGCGCGTATCGCCCAATTCCGACGCCACCCGGTCGACATAGCGCCGCAGTATGGGGGAGAGATAGGCATCGACGACGGTGGTGTCGCCGCGGCTCACCAGCTTCATCAACGGGCTGGTCTCATGGCTGGTAGAGATTTGCGTGAAGCCGATTTCTTTCGCAATTTTCGCGACCTGCTGTTCATGACCGGGATAACGATAGCCATGCATGAAGACAATGGCGCAGGCGCGAAGCCCGGCATCATAGGCCTCCTGCAGGCTCTTGCGCGCCGCGTCGGCATTGAGGGGGCGGATCAGCTCGCCATTCGCGCCGATGCGTTCCTCGACCTCGATGACGCGCTTGTAAAGCATTTCCGGAAGCTCGATGTGCAGCGCGAAGAGTTTGGGCCGGGTCTGGTAGCCGATCCGGAGGCTGTCGCGAAAGCCTTTCGTCGTGACCAGCAGCAGCGGTTCGCCTTTTCGCTCCAATAGCGCATTGGTGGCAACCGTCGTGCCCATCTTCACCGCATTGATTTTCTCCGCCGGGATATCGTCCTGTTTGCCGAGCCCGAGCAGGTCGCGGATGCCCTGCAGCGCTGCATCCTCATATTGCTCCGGATTTTCGCTCAGGAGCTTGTGGGTGACGATGTCGCCATCGGGCCGCCGCGCCACCAGATCGGTGAAGGTGCCACCACGGTCGACCCAGAACTGCCATTCGCCGGTTGTCACAGAGCCTGTCGGATTTACCATTTTTACCTAACCTGGATTTTTCTATTGCTGCCCGCATCGGGGTGAATTTGGAACCCCCATTATCATTCAATTTCCCTGGAGGTAAAGCCGGTTCACCGCCCAAACACGAAATGGTTCACGAAATCCGCTCAGCGCGCGTTTTTAGGGGAGGCCAATATATCGTCGATCCCCGGCGCATGACCATGGTGCCCGACGATCCGCAACAGGGAGGCGTGAAAGCACGTGACTATAAAGCCCGCAGGAGAGAATGACAGCTTCACTCCTTTATCGCAGTCCCTGATCTGGGATCTGCAGCGCGACTATTACCGGCGAATGGGGGTCGATGCCTGGCAGCCGAACGCGGTTCCCAACTATGTGACGACAAACCCCTTTATCGCCCGGTCCTACGCGCAAGTCATTGACGGCTTTTTCATGGATTTCGGCAAGACGGGCAGTAGCCGCAAGGCCGAGCCTCATTACATCATCGAACTTGGCGCGGGCTCCGGCCGTTTCGCCTATGGCTTCCTGAAGCATTATTTTTCTGAATCTGAAACGGCGGTGCGGCCCAAACGCGAGATCGTCTATGTGATGACGGATATCAGCGAGGCGAATATCGAGTTCTGGCGAATACATCCACAGCTCAAGCCCTTTGTCGATCAGGGCGTTCTCGATTTTGCCTATCTTGATGTCCTCGGCGATCATCCCATCCATCTGCTTAATTCGGGGAAGAAAATTGCGCCGGGAACGCTCTCAACGCCTGTCGCGGCAATTGCAAATTATGTCATCGACAGTATCCCTCATGATCTGTTTTGCATCGACAGCGGGCAACTGAAGGAAAGAAAGATTCGCTATCGGGTAAATACGGGGAGCGGCGATATTGATGACATTGTCAGTAACACCGATTTTGAGTATGAGGAAGTTCCCTGCAGGAGGGACTATTACGAAAACAAGAATTGGAACAAGTTGCTCGCGAGTTACCTCAAGATGAGGGGTAATCTGAATTTCTCCCTGCCGGTTGGCGGGCTCCTAACCATTGATCGCATGTCAACATTGACGGCCGGTCCGATGTTTTTGCTTGCGGGGGATTTCGGCGCAACGGATTTATCAGTCCTCTTAGAAATGCCACCGAAAAAAGTCGCGCGCAACGGAACCTATTCCCTGCACGTCAATTTTCATGCGATGGCGAAATATGTCGAGCTCAAGCGGGGCACGTTCTTCACGCCCGGTCATGCGAAGGCGTCGCTCGAAATGGCGGGGATACTCGTGAACCATGGCCGCCGAAAATCCAAATATCTTTCCTATCGGTTTGATGCCTTTATTACGAATAACGGGCCAGACGAATTTTTTATGCTGAAGAAAATCGCCGAGGAAAATTTTGTTGGCCACAACCTTTCCCGCATACTGGCGCTGCTCCGGATGAGCAACTGGGATATTAAAATATTCCGTGGATGTGCGAACGCCCTCGTCCGCGCCATGGCGAAGGCCAGTTCCTTTGAGCGGCGAACAGTCGCAGAAGCGCTTGCAAATGTCGACGATATGCATTTTCGCTGCGATAACACAACCGATCCCGCCATTCCCATACTCAAGATACTGCTCGCAATCGGCGCGAGAGAGGTGGCGATTGACATCCTGCGGCGCAATCATGGAAAGCTGGCCGGATCAGTGGAAGGCGGTTTGGCCCTGGCCGAATCCTACCGGCAGCTCGGTCTGATTCCCGACGCAATCATAAGCGTGAAATGGGCGCTAGCCCTGGAATCCAGCAATCCCGATGCGAAGGCCCTGCTGGAAACATTGATGCAAATACAGAATCAGGCGAAGTCCGCCTGATCCCTTGTTTGCCGAGGTAATAAAATTTAAACTGATCGCAGGTAGTTCTATGCTATTGCAATGGTAAATTTCATACAGGACATCAAGACAGGATCAGATGGCACATAAAGGTATTATTCTCGCAGGGGGAACGGGCAGCCGCCTGCATCCCCTGACACTCGGCGTCAGCAAGCAATTGATGCCGGTTTACGACAAGCCGATGATCTATTACCCGTTGGCAACGCTGATGCTCGCGGATATCCGCGATATCCTGATTATCACGACACCGCAGGAACAGGCGGTTTTCCGCCATGTCCTGCAGGACGGCTCGCAATGGGGTCTTAACCTCACCTATGCGGCGCAACCGTCGCCGGACGGCCTTGCGCAGGCCTTTATTATTGGCGCAGACCATGTCGGGGACGATCCTTCCGCGCTTATCCTCGGCGATAATATATTTTACGCCAACCGTTTCAGCGCGCTGCTGCAGAGCGCCAAGGCGCGCGACGTGGGCGCGACAATTTTCGGCTATCACGTCTCGGATCCGCAGGCCTATGGCGTCGCGGAATTTGATGAGACAGGTAAAGTCATCGGCGTCGAGGAAAAACCCAAACATCCGAAATCGAATTTTGCCATAACCGGGCTCTATTTTTACGACAATCAGGTCATCGATTTCGCAAGGCATCTTCGCCCAAGCCCCCGGGGTGAACTCGAAATCACCGATCTTAACCGGCTGTACCTGGAAAAAGGTGAGCTGAACATGGAATTGCTGGGTCGCGGCAGCGCCTGGCTCGATACCGGAACCCACGACAACCTCCTGGAGGCGTCGCAATTCGTGCAGACGATTGAAAAGCGCCAGGGCCTTAAAATCGCCTGCCCAGAGGAAATCGCTTACCAGAAGAAATACATCACCGCCGAACAGCTTGAAAAACTGGCGGAACCCTTGCGTAAGAGCGGATACGGCGAATATCTGCTGCGCTTGCTGAACGGGCCTATATAACCCCTCGGTTCAGGAGGGTCTCGATGATGGCGTCCGCCGATTCTTCCGGAGTTTGCCGGGCGCCGTCGATGACGATCTCCGCATTTTCCGGGCGTTCGTAGTCGGACGAGATGCCGGTGAAATTCTTGATTTCTCCGGCGCGCGCCTTTTTGTAAAGCCCCTTGATGTCCCGCGCTTCGCAGATTTCCAGCGGCGTATCGACGAAAACCTCGAGAAACTCGCCGTCCTCAAGCAGGCCGCGCGCCATCTGCCGTTCGCTCCTGAAGGGAGAGATGAAGGAGACGAGGGTGATCAGGCCCGCATCCACCATCAGCTTTGCCGTTTCTCCGACGCGGCGGATATTCTCCACCCGGTCCGCATCGGTGAAGCCAAGGTCCTTGTTGAGGCCGTGCCGCACGTTATCGCCATCCAGCAGATAGGTGTGCTTGTTCATGGTATGCAGCTTCTTCTCGACCAGGTTGGCGATGGTTGATTTGCCCGAGCCCGAAAGACCGGTGAACCAGAGAACGGAGGCCTTCTGGCCTTTTTGCGCGGCGCGTGCCTCTTTATGAATATCGACCGACTGCCAATGTATGTTGTCGGCGCGGCGAAGGGCAAAATCAATGGTTCCGGCGGCGACCGTGGCATTGGAGAAACGGTCGATCAGGATGAAGGAACCGGTCTGGCGGTTTTCGCTATAAGGATCGAAGGAAACCGCCCTGTCGAGCGCGAGATTGCAAATCCCGATTTCATTCAGGCCAAGGGTTTTTGTCGCCACATGCTCCAGGGTATTGACATTAACTTTGTACTTCAAGTCACTGATCTTACCTGCCGTCAAGCTGGTTCCAAGTTTGACCAGATAGTTCCGGCCAGGCAGTAGCGGCTCGCTGTTCATCCAGACGACCTTGGCCTCGAACTGGTCCGCCGTGGCGGGGCGGCCCTTTGTCTCGCAGAGGATATCGCCGCGGCTGATATCGATTTCATCCTCCAGCGTCAGGGTGACTGCCTGTCCGGCGACGGCCTCATCAAGGTCGCCATCGAAAGTGACGATCCGGGCGACCTTGCTGGTCTGGCCGGAGGCGGGCTCGACGATATCATCGCCGACACGGATGGAACCGCTCGCAATGGTGCCGGAAAAGCCCCGGAAATCAAGATTGGGCCGGTTGACCCATTGCACGGGCAGGCGAAAGGGCTTGTCGCTGACGTCGCTACGGAAATTAACCGCTTCCAGATGCGCGATCACGCTCGGGCCACGGTACCACGGCATGGCGTCGCTCGCGCCAATCATATTATCGCCCTTCAGCGCGGATACCGGGATGCTGGTAATCTCGCTGAATTCGAGCTGGCGGGCGAAGTCGGCGTAATCCGCCTTGATCTGCTCGAAAACGGCCTCGCTATAATCCACGAGATCCATCTTGTTGACCGCGAGAACTACTTTCTTGATGCCGAGCAGCGAGACCAGGTAGCTGTGGCGCATGGTCTGGGTGAGGACGCCCTTGCGTGCATCAATCAGGATCACAGCGAGATCGGCGGTCGAGGCGCCGGTCGCCATATTGCGGGTATATTGCTCATGTCCCGGCGTATCGGCGACGATGAACTTGCGCTTGTCGGTGGCGAAATAGCGGTATGCGACATCGATGGTAATGCCCTGTTCGCGCTCCGCCTGCAAGCCGTCGAGCAGCAGCGCATAGTCGATTTCGCCGTTCTGGGTGCCGACGCGCTTGCTTTCAGCCGTCAGCGTCGCGAGCTGGTCCTCGAACAGGAGCTTTGAGTCCCAGAGCAGCCGCCCGATAAAGGTGCTCTTGCCGTCATCGACGCTGCCGCAGGTGATGAAACGGAGGAGATCCTTCTCTTCCTGGCTTTTCAGATAGGCGTTTATTTCCGCCGTCGCGATGGATAGATCGTTCATTAGAAATAGCCCTCCTGCTTCTTTTTCTCCATGGAGCCGGCCTGATCCTTGTCGATCAGCCGTCCCTGGCGCTCGGACGTGCGGGCAATGAGCATTTCCTGGATGATTTCGGGTAGGGTCGAGGCCGTGGATTCGATTGCACCGGTCAGGGGATAGCAGCCGAGCGTGCGAAAGCGGATGGATTTCATCATCGGCGTCTCGCCGTCTTTCAAGGGCAGGCGCTCGTCATCGACCATGATCAGCATGCCGTCGCGCTCCACGACCGGCCGCTCGGCCGCGAAATAGAGCGGCACAATCGGGATATCCTCCATATAGATATATTGCCAGATATCCAGTTCCGTCCAGTTGGAGAGCGGGAAGGCGCGGATGCTCTCGCCTTTACGGACCCGGCCATTATAGAGGTTCCAGAGCTCCGGCCGCTGGTTCTTCGGATCCCAGCGGTGATTTTCGGTACGGAAGGAAAAGACGCGTTCCTTGGCACGGCTCGCCTCCTCGTCACGGCGGGCGCCGCCAAAGGCGGCATCGAACTTATATTGATCCAGCGCCTGCTTGAGCGCCTCCGTCTTCATAATGTCGGTGTGCAGGGCGGAGCCATGGGTGAAGGGGCCGATCCTGCGCTTGATCCCGTCGGGATTGATATGGACCAGCAGTTCCAGGCCATATTCCTTGATGATTTTATCGCGAAAGAAAATCATGTCCCGGAATTTCCAGGTGGTATCGACATGGAGCAGGGGAAAGGGAACCGGGGAGGGATAAAAGGCTTTTCGCGCGAGATGCAGCAACACGGCCGAATCCTTGCCGATGGAATAGAGCATCACCGGTTTTTCAAACTCGGAAACCACTTCGCGGAAGATATGAATGCTCTCCGCTTCCAGCTGGCGCAGGTGGGTCAAACGCGTTGTGCTCATTTTGTCTTCGTCTCTATCCTAAAACTGCCGCTCCAGCGGGGCTCTCGCGCAAGGGCATACATAAATTCGCAGGCTATCACAAGTGCAAACGTCTTTATTTCACTAATAAAATTGTAAAATAAATTAATTTAACAGAAAACCACGTGATAATTGTCAGATAATATATCGGCGGCGGCATTGCAATAGCCTATGCTATATTGCGGATGGCAAATCCTGCGGAAGCCGCCGAAGTGGAATTTTCGTGAAGGAAATCAATTGAATGCGCCGTCTTTGCCGATTATTGTCGGGTCAGTAGCGTAATCCGGGGGAGAAGGACGATCGCAATCGATAAAGAATTCAGCTATACCGAAGCGCTGCTTGCCTGTCCGGAATGCGATCTCGTTCACACGGTCTCCGCAATAAAGGAGGGGGAACAGGGGCGCTGCATCCGTTGCGGGGCGCTGCTGTATGTGCGCCATCGGCACAGCCTCGACCGGGCGTTGGCCTTCGCGTTGACCGGGCTATTGTTCTTCATCCTCGCGAACATGTTCCCGCTTCTCACCTTCGAGATGGACGGCCGTTCGCAATCGAACCTGCTGATTGACGGCTCCATCGCTTTTTGGGATGCGGGGTATTGGGAGCTTGGCGTTGTCGTGTTTATTTCCAGCGTTGTCGCGCCACTCCTGGTGCTTCTGGTCCTGATTACCTTATTGCTGCCGCTGCGCTTCGGCAGATTTCCACCGAACCCGCAGCTGCAAATCCGGGTTTTGACCCATCTCCGGCCCTGGGCGATGTCGGAGATTTTTATTCTCGGGATCATCGTCGCCTTTGTGAAACTCAGCGATTTCGCGGACGTCAGCGTCGGACCGTCGCTCTTCGCCTTCGTCCTGATGGTGGCGGCAACAGTCATGGCCTATCTTACCCTCGACGAAGCGGCTCTCTGGACACGGCTCAAGGAAATCAGGGCATGACGCAACCACCGGTCACCGCGAAATCCCTGGATGCCACCTCTTGCCATGTCTGCGGGTTGCTGGTTTCCAACAGCTATATCCGGAAGTCCTCCAGCCATTGCCCAAGGTGCGACGCGGTGCTGCACAGCCGCAAGGCCAACAGTCTTAACCGCACCTGGGCATTGTCGCTAGCGGCTGCCATTCTCTATGTGCCGGCGAATGTCTATCCGGTGCTGACGCTCATTTCCTTCGGCCGTGGAACGACCAATACGATCATGGGTGGCGTTATCGAGCTTGCCCATTCGGGGCAATGGGTGGTCGCCGTCATTGTCTTTGCCGCCAGTGTCTTCGTGCCGATTTTCAAAATTGTCGCTTTACTTTTTCTGGCGCTTTCGGTGCAATTGAAAATGACGCGGCGGCGGAAGGAGCGGACGCTGCTGTTCCGCTTCACGGAGTTTATCGGCCGCTGGTCGATGATTGATATCTTCATGATTTCAATCCTGATCGCGCTGGTGAAGCTGCAGGCGGTGGCGACGGTCACGGCCGGGCCGGGGGCCATTGCCTTCGCGGCAGTGGTGATAATTACGATGTTTGCGGCCATGGCGTTCGATCCGCGCCTAATATGGGATGTTGAGGGGAGTGACAATGACGGATAATAACGATCTGGAGGCGCCACAGGCGAAGGTCCGCCGCGGCTATGCCAGTCTGATGAGCATCTGGATCGTGCCGCTTATTGCCCTTGGCGTCGCCGTCTATCTCATCGTCAGGACCATCGCCGGGCAAGGCGAGGAAGTCACCATCCTGTTCGAGAATGCGGAAGGCATGGTGCCCGGCAAGACTCAACTGAAATACAAGAGCGTCGATATTGGCGTGCTGACCCGGGTCGATATTCTCGATAAAGACAAGGGCGTCAATCTCGTCGTCGACGTCAAGCGCGAGGCGGACAAGTATCTGACCGATACCGCACGCTTCTGGATCGTTTCCCCCGCCATCGGCTTCCAGGGAATTTCCGGCCTGCAGACCCTGCTGTCCGGATCCTTTATCGAGATCGACCCCGGTGAGGGCGGCAAGGACCAGACGGAATTCGTCGGCCTCAAGACGCCGCCGGTGATCACCTCGAACGACAAGGGAACGGAATATATCCTGAAGACGCAGAAGCTGCGCAATATTAACCGGGGAACGCCGGTGATGTACAAGGGTCTGGAGGTTGGCAGCGTTCTTGGCTACCGTCTCGCCGACGACAGCAAGGCGGTCGAGGTCTATACTTTCGTCAAGGCGCCTTTTGACGCACTGGTGTTGGAGGGATCGAATTTCTGGAACGCCGGCGGGATCAACGTATCGGTTTCTACGTCAGGCGTCGAAGTCGGTGCGGAATCGCTGCAGGCGCTGGTGACCGGCGCCGTTGAATTCGCGACCCCGGAGATTTACCAGAACACCTTCAAGGCGGAAAAAAAGCATGAATTCAAGCTTTATGACAATGAGAGGGCCAAGGATGAAGCGCGCTATACGGAAAAAGTAGTCTATGTCCTCTATTTTGACGGCTCGGTGAGCGGTCTTTCCCTTGGTGCCAATGTCGAATTCAAGGGCATCAAGGTCGGCACCGTACGCGATATCAATCTTGAAATCGACGAGGAAAACCAGAAATATTATATCCCGGTGCTGATCGATATTGAGCCGCAGCGGATCAGTATCGCCGACGACGGCAAGAATATCCGCTCCCTGATCGAGACTCGCGAGTTGCGGCGGAAAATCATCAAGGACCTGATCACGCGCGGGCTGAAAGGCAAGCTTAAATCCTCCAATTTCCTGACGGGGCAGCTTATTGTCGATCTCGACCTGATCCCGGACAAGAAGGCGGTTTTCGTTGCAAAAAGTAGCCGCTATCCGGAAATTCCGACCGTTCCAACCGATCTTGAGGAGATTACCTCCTCCGTATCGCAGCTGATGGCGAAACTCGACAAGCTCCCCATCGATAGGCTGGGCAAAGGGCTGGCGAACACAGTCGAGGGGTTTGATAAATTCATCAATTCAGGCGAATTGCAAACGACTATCGCGGAATACCGCAAGCTGGCGGTGTCGATCCGGGTGGTCGCGGAGAATATCGACAGGAAAACCCTCCCCGGTATCGACGCAACGATGGATAGTACGCGCGACGCCGTCAAGAAAATCGATGCGACCCTGGCGGCGGCGCAGTCCATGTTCAACTCGATCAACGGCATGATTGCCGATGGCTCGCCGTTCAAATATGATCTGACGAACATGCTGCAGGAGCTGGCGGCGGCCAGCCGCGCCGTCCGGGGACTGGCTGATTTCCTGGAACGTAACCCAAGCTCGCTGATCAGTGGAAAGAGATAGAGATGGCAGGATTTTACAAAAGCGCCGCGGTGCAAAAACTGGCAATTCTTGCCCTGATAACGGTGGTGCTCGGCGCCTGTTCGGCCTTGCCCGGCTCCGATCCCACGCGCTTCTATATTCTGAAACCGGCGAGCGGGCTGATGCCGGAAAACGGCAAGCTGAGCCTTGCGGAGGGCATCAATGTCGGGATTGGCCCGGTCCAGATCCCGGGCTATGCGGACCGCTCGCAGATCGTCACGTTCGATGCGGGTTCCCAAATAACCGTCTCCGATTTTGATCACTGGGCGGAGCCGCTCAGCGAGGGTATCAAGCGGGTTGTCAGCGCCAATGTCTCGACCCTGATCGGATCGGGCAAGGTGTTTCCCTATCCTGCGGATTTCCGCCCCGGCAAGCAATCCATTCAGGTTGCAATCGAAATCATCGACGTGACGCAGATGGCCAACGGGACCGCGAAGCTTTCCGCCCGCTGGCATATCAAGCAGATGTATGACAATCAGGTCGTCATACGGAATTCACAGACTTATGAGAAAGAGGCAGTTGCCGGGGATTACGGCAGCTACGCCAATGCCCTGAGTGAGCTTCTTGGGCGTCTTTCCGTGGATATCGCCCTTTCCCTGGCGCGGGTGGATTTTAAATAACAGGCTTAAACCCTGCCGATGGGAATAAAAAAATGACCAAGCCGAATGTCCTATTTGTAACACTTGATCAATGGCGGGCGGATCACCTCGGGGCGACCGGTAATCCGACGATTGACACGCCAAATCTGGATGCGCTTTGCGTGGACGGCGTCACCTTTCGCAATCACTATACCTGTATCGCGCCCTGCGGCCCCTCGCGCACCACGTTCCTTACGGGCATGTACCCGAGCAATCATCGCTCCATCCGCAACGGAACACCGCTCAATCACAGCCTGACGAATATCGCGCTGGAAATGCGCGCGGCCGGCTATGATCCGACCCTCTGGGGGTATACGGATACGACGCCGGACCCGAGGGTGCTGGGGGAGGAGCATGAGGCCTTCCTCACCTATGAAGGGGTGATGCCGGGCTTTACGGTGGGGATGAAACTGGGGGAGAACTCGATTCCCTGGCTGGAATATCTGGCGGGCAAGGGCTATGAGATCCCGGGCCCCGGCTATGCCATCTACTATCCCGATCCGAATTATAATCTTCCGCCCGGCCGTCATCCGTTATCGGCGCCGAGCCGGTTCAAGGCCGAGGACAGCGAAACCCACTGGCTCGCCGATCAGCTGATCGCAAGCTTGAAAAGCAAGACGGCGCAGCCCTTCTTCCATCACCTGACCTTTTTGCGGCCGCATCCGCCCTTTATCTCGCCGCCGGAATATCATGATCTCTATGACCCTGCGGATATGCCGCCGCCGGTGCAGGACGGTACGCGCGACGAGATGCGAGCCAAACATCCGGCCCTTGCCCTCATGTATGAGGCGATCCCGCAAAGCGCCTTTTTCATGGGAGGGGAAGGGCGCGCCGTTGATCTGGATGACGCGGCGGTGCAGCAGATCCGCGCGACCTATCAGGCGCTGATCACCGAGGCCGACCACAATCTTGGCAGGGTAATCGCGATCTTGAAGGAACAGGGTCAGTATGAGGAGACGCTGATTATCGTCACCTCCGATCATGGGGAGCAACTTGGCGATCACTATCTGTTCGGCAAGGTCGGCTTTTATGACGCGAGCTTTCATATCCCGCTAAT
>JAIOYL010000100.1 GCA_021741195.1 Sneathiella sp.
ACCTTGACAGCGAAGGAGGCAAAGAAGGCCAGCCATAGCCAAAGCTGCAGATGCGGATCAAAATGAAAGGCAATCAGGCTCGGGATATCGGTGGTTCCGGCAACGAAATACATGGTGATCATCGCCGCCAGCATCAGCACCGAGCCGATCAGCGTATAGAGAAAGAACTTGAAGCTGGCATAGACCCGCTGCGCACCGCCCCAGATGCCTATAATCAGGAACATCGGGATCAGCCCGGCCTCGAAGAAGAGGTAGAAGAGCACCATGTCGAGGGAGCAGAAAACGCCGATCATCAGGGTTTCCATGACCAGGAAGGCGATCATATACTCGCGTACCCGGATCGTGATTACGTTCCAGCTCGCCAGGATACAAAGCGGCATCAGGAACGTCGTCAGGATAATGAACAGCATCGAAATGCCGTCAACGCCCATATGATAATTTATGTTATTCCCGAGCCATCCGCCCTTCTCGACAAATTGAAAGGCTGCCGTGTTGTTATCGAAATTCACCCAGATGAACAGCGAGATAATGAAGGTGAAGAGCGTCGTCCAGATCGCCACCCAGCGGGCGTTGCGCGCCGCTGATTCCTCTTTTCCGCTGGTCAGCAGGATCAGCAGAACCCCGACCAGGGGCAGAAATGTCACCGTTGATAAGATTGGCCAATCAAGCATGACTTAATGTCCACCCGCGAAGAAATAATAGGAAACGAACGCTGCGACACCCAGAAGCATGGCAAACGCATAATGATACATGTAACCGCTTTGCAGCTGTGACGCCCGGCGCGCCAGCACCAGCACCCGGCCCGAAATACCGTCCGGGCCCAGCCCGTCGATGATCTTGCCGTCCCCGATTGTCCAGAGGAACCTGCCGATCGCTTTCGCTGGCCGGACAAAGATGACATCATAGAGCTCGTCAAAATACCATTTATTCAGCAGGAACTGGTACAGCGCTGAATGGGTCTTGGCGAGTTGAACCGGAATATCGGTGCGCCGGATATACATCTGATAGGTCAGTGCAAAGCCGATAATACCGACGACCAGCGGCGACAGCTTGACCCAGAGCGGCACATGGTGGGATTCCAGCATCGCCTTGCTATTCTCCAGCATCAGCACGGAAGTGCCCCAGAATTCCTGGAATTCCTCGCCGGTCATGACATTGTGGAACAGGAACCCTGCGAAAACCGCACCTGCCGCCAGAACGGCGAGCGGAATGAGCATTACCTTCGGGCTTTCATGGACATGTGCCATGACTTCCTTGCTGGCGCGCGGCTCCCCATGGAACGTCATGAAAATCAGACGGCCCGAGTAGAAGGCGGTCAGCAATGCTGCCGCAACACCGGCCCAGAAGGCATAGTCACCGACATTGGTATGGGCGGCGAAGGCGCTCTCGATGATCAGGTCCTTGGAATAATACCCGGCGAAGAACGGGATACCAGCCAGGGCAAGCGAGCCGATCCACATCATCGCATAGGTGAATTTGATATGCTTCCAGAGGCCGCCCATCTTGCGCATGTCCTGTTCACCAGACACGGCGTGAATGACCGAACCTGCGCCAAGGAACAACAGCGCCTTGAAGAAGGCATGGGTGAACAGATGGAAAATCGCTGCCGGATAAGCGCCAATGCCAAGCGCAAAGAACATATAGCCGAGCTGCGAACAGGTGGAGTAGGCAATCACCCGCTTGATGTCATTCTGCACAAGGCCGATGGTCGCCGCAAAGAAACAGGTCGTGGCGCCAATGATCGTCACCACCATCAGGGCATCCGGGGAATATTCAAAGAGCGGCGAGCAGCGCGCGACCATAAAGACACCCGCCGTTACCATGGTCGCTGCATGGATCAGGGCGGAGACCGGTGTCGGGCCTTCCATTGCGTCCGGCAGCCAGGTATGAAGGCCGATCTGCGCCGATTTGCCCATGGCACCAACGAAGAGGAGCAAACACAGCGTTGTCAGGATATCAACATGATAGCCAAGAAACTCGAAGCTTTTGCCAACCTGATCCGGTGCGGCGGCAAAAACATCATTGAAGCTGACAGAATCAAAGACGAAATAGATCCCCATGATGCCGAGCGCAAAGCCGAAATCGCCAACCCGGTTGACAACAAAGGCCTTGATCGCCGCCGCATTGGCGGACGGCTTGTCAAACCAGAACCCGATCAGCAGGTAACTCGCGAGCCCAACCCCTTCCCAGCCGAAATAGAGCTGGACGAAGTTATCGGAGGTCACCAGCATCAGCATCGCGAAAGTAAAAAGCGACAGATAGGCCATGAAGCGGGGCTTGTCAGGATCGTGGGCCATATAGCCCACCGAATAGACATGAACGACCGCGGAAACCGTATTGACCACGACCAGCATCACCGCTGTCAGACTGTCGATGCGGAGCGCCCAGGTGACATCGAAATCGCCGGAATCGATCCAGGTGAAGAGGTCCACTATTTCCGTCGTATGCAAAAAGGCAATCTGGTAAAGCGCCACCCATGACAGGATGGCGCCGATAATGACCGCCGCGCAGGTCACGACCTGGCTTCCACGGTCGCCCATGGCGCGGCCGAAAAGACCGGTAACCAGTGCCGCCAGCAGCGGCAGGAAAACGATGAGGACGTACATCATGATTTTGCCTTAACCCTTCATGAGATGAATGTCCTCAACCGCGATGGTGCCGCGATTTCGGAAGTAAACAACGAGAATGGCGAGCCCGATCGCCGCCTCGCCGGCGGCAACCGTGAGGATGAACAGCGCGAATACCTGTCCGACAAGATTGCCAAGGAACGCCGAAAAAGCGACGAGGTTGATGTTAACCGCCAGCAGAATAAGCTCGATCGACATCAGGATGACGATGACGTTTTTCCGGTTGAGGAAAATACCGAAGATACCGAGGGTCAACAGAATGGCTGAGACCGTCAGGTAATGTGCAAGACCAATTTCCATAAGTTCCCCCTAAACTCCCTGTCCCGGCTCAACTTTACGAACCGCCATCGACTCTTCTGGCCGCCGGTAAACCTGCCGCGCAATATTCTGCTTGCGAACCCCCGGCCGTTTGCGATTGGTCAGCACGATGGCGCCGATCATCGCAACCAGAAGGATCATGCCAGCGATCTGGAACAGATAGGCATATTGCGTATAGATCACTTGCCCGAGCTGTTCTGTATTGGTCAAATTGGAGACCAGCGGTGCGGTCTCCATCCCGATCTTGATCGCGTCCGGCGTCAGCACCCAGCCACTGACCACAAGGATCAGTTCGATCAGCAGGATAATACCGACCAGACCTCCGATCGGCAGATACTGCAAGAATCCCTGCCGAAGCTCGGCGAAATTTATATCCAGCATCATCACAACGAACAGGAACAACACCGCGACCGCGCCGACATAAACAACAATCAGGATCATGGCGAGGAATTCCGCGCCGAGCAGCACGAAAAGCGCCGCCGAGTTAAAGAAGGCGAGGATCAGGTACAGGACTGAATGCACCGGGTTCTTCGCCGATATCACCATAAAGGCCGAAGCAATGGTCAGTGCGGCGAACAGATAGAAAGCAATCGTCGAGATAATCATCGCGCGCCTCTTTCCGTTATCGTCAGTTCCGTCATTTTCATGGGTTTCACTATTCTTTTCCCGATTATCTGTAGGGCGCGTCAGCGACGAGGTTCTGGACGATTTCCTGCTCCCAGCGATCACCGTTATCGAGCAGTTTCTTCTTGTCGTAGAACAACTCCTCTCGGGTTTCCGTTGCGAATTCAAAATTCGGCCCCTGAACGATCGCATCGACCGGGCAGGCCTCCTGACAGAAGCCGCAATAGATGCATTTGGTCATGTCGATATCATAACGCGTGGTTCGGCGGCTACCATCTTCGCGCGGCTCCGCCTCGATGGTGATGGCAAGCGCCGGGCAGGCCGCCTCGCACAGCTTGCAGGCGATACAGCGCTCCTCCCCGTTCGGATAGCGGCGCAGAACATGCTCGCCGCGAAACCGCGGACTGAGCGGGCCCTTTTCATAGGGGTAGTTGATCGTAGCCTTGGTCTTGAACATATAGCGGAAGGTTGTCGCCAATCCGGTGACAATTTCCGCCAAGAGCAGACTGCGCGCCTGTTTATCAATAAAGCTCATATCAAATCAGCCTTTTAGTCATTTCATTTTTTAATACCGTCGCCCGCATCGGCAGGCGCCAGTAATTAATTTCATCGCTCATCATGCCGGGACCTTGTCGAAATAGACAAGAAACCCTGCCGTCACCACAACCCACAACAGCGAGAAGGGCAAGAATACTTTCCAGCCGAGTCGCATCAACTGGTCATAGCGGTAACGCGGCAGGGTCGCCCGGACCCAGATAAAGACAAACAGCAGGACCGCGATCTTGATCCCGAACCAGATAATTCCCGGGATCCAGGTGAAGATGGCCCAATCCGCCGGGGGTAACCAGCCACCCAGGAACAGGATGGTGCAAATCGCACTCATCAGGATCATGTTCGCATATTCGCCAAGGAAGAAGAGCGCAAAGGCCATCGAGGAATATTCCGTCTGATAGCCTGCAACAAGCTCGGCTTCCGCTTCCGGCAAGTCGAAGGGATGGCGGTTGGTTTCCGCCAAAATCGAGACGAAGAAGATGATGAACATCGGGAACAGCGGAACGAACCACCAGTTGAGAAGACCAAGATCACCCTTCTGCGACATCACAATGCCTGAGAGGTTCAATGTGCCTGCACATAAGAGCACGGTCACGATCACGAACCCGATGGACACCTCATAGGACACCATCTGCGCGGCCGAACGGAGCGCGCCGAGGAACGGATAGCGTGAATTCGACGCCCAGCCTGCTACGATAATCCCGTAGACGCCAAGTGACGAGATGGCGAAGAGATAAAGACCGCCGACATTGATATTGGCAAGCACCATTCCCTCATCGAACGGGATCACCGCCCAGGCAATCAGGCTCAGGATAAAGGTGACCATGGGCGCGAGCAGGAACAGCACCTTGTTGGCGCCGGTCGGTACGACGGTTTCCTTGAAAAACAGCTTCACGCCGTCGGCAATCGGTTGCAGCAGTCCGAACGGCCCGACGACGTTCGGGCCTTTGCGAAGCTGCATCACAGCCATGACTTTACGCTCATAGAGAGTCAGGTAGGCAACGGCCACCAGCAGGGGCACGACGATAAGAAGGATCTTGCCGACAATTATCAGTGCCGGGAGAAGGTATATGTCCCAAAACTCAACCATTTGTGCCGGTTCCCTCTCTTTTTACTTTAGAAAACGTCGTGCTGCATTCCGCCATGATCCGGCTTGATCGCGAAATCGGGTTTGTCAGATAGTAATCGGTGATCGGATTAACGAAAGCGCTCTCCTCGATAGCCCCTTCAGCGCCGAACGCGCCCCATGGGGCGGGCGTCACTACATCGATATCAGCGAAATGCGGCGCGGTCTCAACCATCTTCGCGCGTAACTCGAGGATCGTGTTGTAAGGCAATGTTTTCCCGATTTTTTCCGACAGTGCGCGCAGGATCGTCCAGTCTTCGCGGGCCTCTCCTGGGGGAAAGATCGCCCGGCGGCCAAGCTGCGGCCGACCTTCTGTATTGACCCAGATTGCGTCCTTTTCGGTATAGGCAGCGCCCGGCAGGATAACATCCGCAACGGACGCTCCAGCATCGCCATGGCTGCCCTGATAAATAACGAAGCTCGTCTCCAGCCTGGAGGTATCAATTTCGTCGGCGCCGAGCAGGAACAGGACATCGAGGGAACCGTCCAGCATCTCCTTCACCGCCTTACCGCCCTCACCCGGCACAAGGCCAAGATCAAGGCCCGCAACCCGCGCCGCGGCGGTATGCAGGATGTTGAAGCCGTTCCAGTCGTCTGAGAGCAGTCCAAAGTCGTCGGCGATTTTCTTCGTGAGCGCTAATACAGCTGCGCTATCGGCCCGGTTCAGCGCCCCCTGCCCGGCAATAATCATCGGCCGTTTCGCCTTTTTAAGAATTTTGGCAAAGGAATGCTTGCCCGCGGCGACTTCCGCTAACGTCGCAGGACCCGCGCCAAGATACTCGTGACCATAACCGAGGTCCATCTGCTCGCCGATCAGTGCAATCGGGAAATTCCCCATTTTCCAACGTTTGCGGATACGGGCATTGATCAGCGCCGCCTCGTGGCGGGGATTGCTGCCAACAATCAGCAACGCATCCGCCTCTTCGATCCCGGCAATCGTCGAATTGAAAAGATAGCCGCTCCGGGTTTCCGTCGTGAGCGCCGCACCGTCCTGACGACAATCGATATTGGGGGAATTCAAAAGATCCATCAGGTCTTTCAGGGCCTTCATGCTTTCGGCGCAAGCAATATCCCCGGCGATGGCGCCAATTTTACCGCCATCCAACCCGTCGAGCTTGGCGGCGATGGCGTCGAACGCCTCGTTCCAACCGACAGCCTGCAATTTACCATCCTTGCGCAGATAAGGCGTATCGAGACGCTGCGCCTTCAGTCCATCATAGGAAAAGCGCGACCGGTCCGAAAGCCATTCCTCGTTCACATCCTCATGCAGGCGCGGCAGAATGCGCATGACTTCCTGACCGCGGCTGTCAACGCGGATATTGGCACCAACCGCATCAAGCGCATCAATGCTTTCGGTTTTCGTCAACTCCCAGGGCCGCGCGGTGAAGGCATATGGCTTCGATGTCAGCGCACCGACCGGACATAAATCTATGATATTTCCGGATAATTCACTATCGAGCGCCTGCTCGAGATAGGTCGCGATTTCCATGTTCTCACCGCGATTGATCGCGCCCAAGTCCTCGACGCCTGCGACTTCCGTCGCAAAGCGGACGCAGCGCGTGCAATGGATGCAGCGGGTCATGGTCGTCTTGATCAGCGGTCCCATATTTTTTTCGGCGACCGAGCGTTTCAGCTCATGATAGCGGCTGGTCCCGGAACCATAGGCCATGGACTGGTCCTGCAAATCGCATTCGCCGCCCTGATCGCAGATCGGGCAGTCCAGCGGATGATTGATCAGCAGGAACTCCATCGCGCCTTCGCGGCCTTCCTTCACTTTCTGGCTGTTGGTGTGAATGACCATGCCGTCGCCCGCGGGCATCGCGCAGGAGGCGATCAGCTTCGGTGATTTTTCCATCTCCACCAGGCACATGCGGCAATTTCCCGCGATCGACAGCCGCTCGTGATAACAGAAGCGCGGGATTTCCGCGCCCGCCTCTTCACAGGCCTGAAGCACCGTTGTCCCCGGATCGACTGTTACTTCTACACCATCTACTGTAAGTGTCGGCATTCTTCGTCCCCTGCGCGAGCCAGCCCTCAGGCCGCCTTGACGGCCTTCCGTGATTTGATACGTTCCTCGATAACCGGACGGAAATGCCGCACCAGTCCCTGAATTGGCCAAGCGGCCGCGTCCCCGAGGGCGCAGATGGTATGGCCTTCAATCCTTTTTGATACATTGATCAGCATATCGATTTCCGCGATTTCGGCTTCCCCGGAAACAAGCCGCTGCATCACCCGCCACATCCAGCCAGTGCCTTCGCGGCAGGGTGTGCATTGGCCGCAGCTCTCATGCTTGTAGAAATGCGAGAGCCGTTCGATGGCGCGGATGACATCGGTCGACTTGTCCATGACGATCACGGCGGCCGTACCGAGCCCGCTCTGGACATCGCGCAGGCTGTCGAAATCCATCAGGACATCGTCACAGATGCTCTTTGGCAGCAACGGCACCGAGGATCCGCCCGGAATAATGGCCAGCAGATTATCCCAGCCGCCGCGAACGCCGCCCGCGTGTTTCTCGATCAACTCTTTAAGCGGAATACCCATTTCCTCCTCGACATTGCAGGGCTTATTCACATGCCCGGAAACGCAGAAGAGTTTTGTCCCCGTGTTGTTCGGGCGGCCAAGACCTGAGAACCAGCCTTTCCCGCGCCGCAGGATTTCCGGCGCCACAGCAATGCTCTCGACATTATTGACGGTCGACGGGCAGCCCCAGACACCCACATTGGCCGGAAACGGCGGTTTCAGGCGCGGCTGACCCTTGTTACCTTCAAGGCTTTCGATCAGCGCGGTTTCCTCGCCGCAGATATAGGCGCCCGCGCCTCGATGCAGATAGATATCGAAATCATAGCCCGAGTTCGCCGCGTTCTTGCCGATCAGACCGTCCGCATAGGCTTCCTGAATGGCGATCTCGAGATTGATGGCCTCCTGCACGAATTCGCCGCGGATATAGATATAGGCGGCGATGGCGCGCATGGCGAAACCGGCGACAAGGCAGCCTTCCAGAAGGCGGTGCGGATCAAAACGCATGATCTCGCGGTCCTTGCAAGTTCCGGGTTCGGATTCGTCCGCATTGACCACCAGATAACTTGGGCGGCCGTCTGATTGTTTCGGCATGAAGGACCATTTAAGGCCGGTCGGGAAGCCCGCCCCGCCGCGTCCACGCAGGCCGCTTTCCTTCATTCCGTCGATTATGGCGTCCTGACCCTGCTCAATAAGAGCCTTGGTGTTATCCCAGACGCCACGTTTCTTGGCGCCAGCCAGCTTCCAGTCATGGATGCCGTAGAGGTTGGTGAAGATCCGGTCCTGATCCTTCAGCATCACGCGTCCCCCGTCTTTTCAAGCAATGTTTTCGGACCGCCTTCGGGGGCGGAATTGATACGGTCGATCTGCGGCCCCTTGGGCGGCACCTCGCCTTTGGCCAGCTTATCCAGAACAACCTCGAAATTCTTGGCGTTCAGATCCTCATAAAAATCGTCATTGATCTGCACCACCGGCGCATTCACGCAGGCGCCGAGGCATTCTACCTCGAGCAGGCTGAACATGCCGTCTTCTGTCGTCTCGCCGTTTGAAATACCGAGCTTGTTCTTGCAGACCGCCTCCAGATCGTCGCTGCCACGCAGCCAGCAGGGCGTCGTCCGGCAAAGCTGGAGAAAATACTTACCCACCGGCTTGAGATTATACATCGTGTAGAAGGTCGCGACTTCCAGCACCCGCATATAAGGGACGTCGAGGAAATTGCCGACATATTCGAGCGCCTCGCGGGAGAGCCAATTCTCGTTCTGGCGCTGGGCGAGATCAAGAAGCGGCATTACGGCGCTCTGCTGGCGACCCTTTGGATACTTGGCAATAAAGACCTTCGCCTTCTTGACGTTTTCAGGCGTGAACTCAAACGCCTTGCCCGTTGCTATGACCTGACTCACCGATCCACCTCACCAAATACGATATCAAGACTGCCCAAAATAGCCGATGCGTCAGCCAGCATATGCCCGCGTGTCAGAAAATCCATGCCTTGCAGATGCGCAAATCCCGGCGCCCTGATCTTGCAGCGATAGGGCTTGTTGGAACCGTCAGACACCAGATAGACGCCGAACTCGCCTTTCGGCGCCTCGACCGCCGTATAGGTCTCCCCTGCCGGAACCTTCACACCTTCCGTGTAATGCTTGAAATGATTGATCAGGGCTTCCATGGATGTCTTCATATCGCCACGGCGCGGCGGTGCGATTTTCGGATCCGTTGAGAGAACAGGACCGGGCTTCATCTGATCGAGACATTGCGTCATGATCCGAAGAGACTGACGCATTTCCTCCATCCGCATAAGATAGCGGTCAAAACAGTCTCCATTCAATCCGACCGGTATATCGAAATCCATTCTGTCATAGACATCATAGGGCTCGCTCTTCCGCAAATCCCAGGCGAGACCAGTGGAGCGCAGCATAACGCCGGAGAAGCCCCAGGCCAGCGCATCTTCCTCACTGACGACCCCGATGTCGACATTGCGCTGCTTGAAAATCCGGTTTTCGGTGAGCAATGCCTCGACATCTGCAAGTACGGAGGGAAAATGCTCGATGAAGGTGCGGATATCCCTTTCCAGTTCCGCTGGAATATCCTGATGAACGCCGCCAATACGGAAATATGCCGCATGCATGCGGGCACCGCTCGCCCGCTCATAAAACTCCATCAGGGTTTCGCGCTCAACGAACGCCCAGAGCATCGGTGTCGTCGCACCCACATCCATTGCCTGCGCGCAGACATTCATGATGTGATTGAGAATGCGTGAAATTTCACAAAACAGGACGCGAATATACTGCGCACGCTCCGGCACCTCGCACCCCAGCAGCTTTTCCGCCGCAAGCACAAAGGCATGTTCCTGATTCATCGGCGCCACATAATCAAGGCGGTCGAAGTATGGCATTGCCTGCATATAGGTCTTGTGCTCTATCAGCTTCTCCGTGCCACGATGAAGCAAGCCGATATGCGGATCAATGCGCTCAACAACTTCGCCGTCCAGCTCCATCACCATGCGGAGAACCCCATGGGCCGCCGGATGCTGCGGGCCGAAATTAAGCGTGTAATTTTTAATCTGAACTTCAGTCATCAGCCCTGACCTTCCGCTTTCTCATCGCCGGGGAGAACGTAATGCGCGCCCTCCCATGGGCTTTCAAAATCAAACTTGCGGAATTCCTGCGTCAGATTGACCGGCTCATACACAACCCGCTTCTCATCCTCGCTGTAGCGAAGCTCAACATAGCCGGTCAGCGGGAAATCTTTCCGCAACGGATGTCCTTCGAACCCATAGTCCGTCAACATCCGGCGCAAATCCGGGTGACCGGAAAACATGATACCGTACATATCCCAAGCTTCGCGCTCGAACCAGTTAGCCGTTGGAAAAAGCGACACGACTGAAGGAACCGGCGTACGCGCATCGGTCTCGGTTTTCACAATGACCCGCTGGTTATGCCGCAGGCTGAGAAGGTTATACACCACATCGAACCGTTTCTCGCGGGTCGGATAGTCGACGCCGCAGACATCGCAGAGAACCTCGAATTTGCAATTGGAATCATTGCGCAGGAATTCCAGGACATCGTGAACGGCCTCGGACCGGATATTGACGGTCAATTCACCAAAGGCGACTTTCGTCGATATCACCGCGGAGGAAAGTTCGGACGCAATCAACTCGCCCAGCTCTTTAAGCGCTTCATTCATGTTACAGGCTACCCTCTCCGCTAGCGCAAAAATGTTCCGGTTCGGCGTATTTTCTTCTGGAGCTGGAAAACACCATAAATCAGGGCTTCAGCCGTTGGCGGACATCCCGGCACATAGATATCAACCGGTACGATCCGGTCGCATCCGCGAACGACGGAGTAGGAATAGTGATAATACCCACCACCATTGGCGCAGGACCCCATGGAGATGACGTAGCGCGGCTCTGCCATCTGGTCATAGACCTTGCGCAGTGCAGGCGCCATTTTGTTGGTGAGAGTGCCAGCGACGATCATGACGTCCGACTGACGGGGGGAGCCACGCGGCACGATCCCCATCCGCTCCATGTCATAGCGCGGCTGCCAGGCATGCATCATTTCGACGGCACAGCAGGCCAGCCCAAACGTCATCGGCCAGAGGGATCCTGTGCGGGCCCAGTTGGCCAGCTTGTCGACCTGGGTGACAACAAAACCCTTGTCGTCCAGTTCCTGACCGACTTGACGAAAAAACTCGTCTTGATCAGAACCGCTCAGTCGTGATTCAGCGGCGACCGGCTCAGGATTTACTCCCATTCCAGGGCTCCCTTCTTCCATTCATAGATAAAGCCGATTGTCAGGATCCCAAGAAACACCATCATCGACCAGAACCCGAAAAGCCCGACACTGCCCAGCGAGATCGACCAGGGAAACAGGAAGGCGACTTCCAGATCGAATATGATGAACAGGATTGCCACCAAGTAAAACCGGACATCAAACTGGTTGCGGGCATCATCAAAGGGCTCGAACCCGCATTCATACGGGGAAAGCTTTTCTGCATCCGGATGCTGGGCTGCAACCACCATCGAGGCAATAACGATAACCGCCGACAGGCCGACAGCGAGCCCCAGGAAAATCAGAATAGGCAAATATTCTACGAGCAAGGCTTCCATTACATCATTAATTGCCGCTGGTACCTGACCCGTGCGGGACCCGTTCAGCGGCAACCCCTCCTACCAAAACAGTAAGCATTATAGTGTCGGGTTATAAGGAAGAAAACCGATTTAGCAACAAAATTCCGCCTTAATACAGTTTGGGGAGATTTTATGCAGGCGCGCCATGCGCAATACGGGCGCAGCGCCTAAAATATTAGTATTTTCGCGGGAAATGGCGGGAGTGACGGGGCTCGAACCCGCGACCTCCGGCGTGACAGGCCGGCGCTCTAACCAACTGAGCTACACCCCCACTGTGAGGCCGTTTTCTATTGGACCTCACTGTTCCTGTCAAGCAGCATAAACGGTTTTGGGAAAGAAAATTTTAAAGCGAAAAACAGATAGGCTTCATTCAGTGCGTGCGGCGGATCAGTTGCCGGCACGGAGCGGTGCAATGATGCCCTTAAACTTCTATACAAAAAAGGCCCCCTCCTCCCATATTCCGCCAGCTTGCGATCAACCGTCGTCGATTCGACATCGGCTTTCGGGGAGATATATCGGCGCTCTTCATAGAGGGTCCCTTCCGGCGCAATTCACAATAACCAAAGGAAACACTATGCAACTTTCAGGAAAAATTGCTCTTATCACGGGAGCAAGCTCAGGCATCGGGCGGGCCACGGCCCTGCTATTTGCGCGCCAGGGTGCACATATTATTGCGGCCGCGCGAACGGCGGCCACACTGGAAAACCTTAAATCAGAAGTGGAAACAATTGGCGGGAAAATTCTCTGTATTCCGGGCGACATGAGAAGCGAAAGTTACAATTCCGCTCTTGTTTCCGCTGCCATTGAACAGTTTGGCACTCTGGATATTGCCATCAACAACGCCGGAGGCCTTGGAGAACTTGGCGAAATTACGGATTTATCGAAGGAAAGCTGGCAGGCAACAATGGATACAAACCTCACAAGCGCATTCTTCGCCGCAAAATATCAGATACCGGCGATGCTGGCAGGCAGTGGCGGCAGCATGATAT
>JAIOYL010000101.1 GCA_021741195.1 Sneathiella sp.
CATACGGCTGGTCCGGCTCATCCGCGAGCGCCGCTGGATGCCGACGACGACGCATTTCGTGCGGTAATGAAAACCGACCTGATAGAGTGCGCGGCCGATCATGCGGGAGGCCGGTGCAACCACCGCTTCGGCCAGCGTCTGTTGCTGAACGGACTTGAGTTCGGCGGTTGTCTCGCTATCCGGGCTGTCGGGTTCGAGAAAGCCCTGAAGGATTTGCGGATTGTCGGCAAAGGCGTCAGTGATGGACTTGCGGGTCCCGGCAAAGACAACCACGTCTGTGGGCCGCAGCGCCATCCCGTCAAACGGCGGCAGCAGGACATGCTCGCCGCGCTGGATAAAGCGGATGGTGATATTGCGAAGGCTCGGAAACTGTCCGGCGACCGCCTCCTCGCCGACCAACGGGCTGTCGGGAGCGACTTCCATCTGGACGATGAACTGCTTGCCGGAAATATCCATGACTTCGCCCTTGATCGAGGTGCGGTCGGGCAGGATTCGCGGGATGACGACAAGCGCGTAAATAAGGCCGGTGAGGGCGAGAACCGCGCCGGGCACAGTGAAGTCGAAGAAATGGATTTGTGGCTGCCCGGCCTGGACTGCCGCGGCCATCACCAGCAGGTTCGTCGAGGAGCCGATGAGAGTCGTCATGCCGCCGAGGATGGAGGCATAACTTAAGGGGATCATCAGGGTCGAGGTCGACCGGTGCAGCCGTTCGGCGAGGGCAGTAATCAGCGGAATGAAGATCACTACGACCGGTGTGTTGTTCATGAAGGCGCTGATCACCAGCACGGTTGCCAGCACAACGGCAATGGCCAGGACCGGATGATGGCGGCGGAGGGTGACAAGGCGGCGGATCGGCTGTTCCAGCGCGCCGGTCCGCACAATTCCCTGCCCGACCACCAATAGCGAGAGCACGGTGATCAATGCCGGATCGGCCATGCCGGCAAGAATATCGCTTTGCGTCAGGAGGTTATGACCGGCATCATCGACAAGCGGAAAGAAGTAGAACAGCAGCAATAGTCCGGCAATGACGCCGATGGAGGATATCTCAAGCTCGATTTTCTCGCTGGAAAAGGCGACGATCGCCACGGCGATAAAGGCGAGAACGGCCCAGATATGAAAAGTTGATTCAATATTAGCCATCGATGACGATTAAATCCTTGCTGTTCTGCGGGTTCGGAGTAAAACCTTCGCCTGCGGGAATATCCAACTGTCCATATCATGAGGATTGTCCGCAATCTTGCAAGCCCGTTGTTGCAAAGCACCGGGCATAAACCTTTGAAGAAAATACAAGATGACCGCTTCCTATTATGAAAGTTCGGCGAACCCGCGTACCGCTTTTCCGTGTCTGACAGAGAATGTAAAGGCAGATATCTGCGTGATCGGCGCGGGCTATACGGGGCTTTGCGCGGCGCTGGAATTGAGGGAGAAGGGGTTCTCCGTCGTTGTTCTGGAGGCGGAGAAGGTTGGCTTCGGCGCATCGGGGCGGAACGGCGGCCAGATCGCCACCGGCTATTCACCGGGCATGATCGAGACGGAGGAAATTGTTGGCCGCGAGGACGCGAAAAAGCTCTGGGAGTTGTCGGAAGAGGCAAGTCAGTTGCTGAAAGCTCGAATTTCCCGCCATGGCATCGACTGCGGCCTGAAAGAGGGCGAGCTTTATGCGGCGACGAAGCCAGGCCACCGGCGCTGGCTTCTTGACGAACAGGAACTATGCGAGCGGCATTATCATTACGAGACCTATCGCTGGGTCGATGAGACGGAACTTGGCGGTCTTCTCGCGACTGAGCGGTATTGCGGCGCGCTGCTTGATACCGCAGGCGGGCATCTGCATCCTCTGAATTACGCCTTGGGCCTCGCCGCTGCCGCCCATGCTGCCGGAGTCATGATCTATGAGGAGACGAGGGCGCTGGCCATTGCGCACCGAGGCGCGCCCGTGATCACCTGCGGCGGCGGCACGGTGACGGCGCAGCATGTGGTGCTGGCGGGCAACGCCTATCTTGGCGATCTCGATAAATCACTGGCGGCACGGATCATTCCCGTCAGCGCCTTCATGATCGCAACGGAGCCGCTCGGGCAGGAAAGGGCGAATGAGTTGATCCGGACCGAGGCCTGTGTCGCCGATACGGATTTCAATCTCGACTACTACCGGATATCGGCGGATCATCGCCTGCTCTATGGAGGCCGGGATTACGCGGGACGGGGAAACAGCGAGCAGAAGGACAGGCTCCGCCTCAATATGCTGAAGACATTCCCGCAGCTCGCCGATGTGAAAATCGACTTTGCCTGGGGCGGCAAGGTCGCGGTGACGCGCCGCCGCCTGCCGGATATCGGCCGGGCCGGGTCCAACGTCTATTACGCCCATGGCTACTCGGGGCAGGGCGTTCCCTTGTCATCAATTGCGGGGAAGGTTCTTGCCGAGGCGATCGCCGGGGACGCCGGGCGATTTGATGCTTTCGCCCGCATCCCGCACAAGCCCTTTCCGGGCGGCACCGCACTCCGGGTGCCGCTCCTGTCTCTCGCCATGTTCTATTACCGGCTTCGCGATCTCTTATGAGCGGAGCGGGACGCGACGGATGACCGTGTCAACCAGATAGTCATGCAGGCAACGGCCGCGCGCGTTGAACAGCGAGACCAGCAGGATCAGCCAGGACGTGACGGCGACGGAGAAATAGAAAAGCGCGGCATGAATGAAGGCAATCACGTAATCGGGCGCGCCGCCGTTCATCAATTCCATACGCATGTTCATGAAACGCATGCCGAGCGTCGCATGGCCGCCTCCGCCGACAAGCAGGGTGTTATAGGCGAGTGGAATGACGGCAAGGATGACGATAAGCAGCGGGGTCAGGACACCAAAGGTGATGGCGCCCAACAGGGCGGCGGCAAAGGTTGCGATAACCGTGATCACGGCAATGCAGATGACGTCAATTATATAGGCGAAGATGCGCCGGAGACGGATTGATTCGTAGTCATCCGGGTTGAACGTCTCCCCGGCGGGCTTGCTTGCGCGGCCGCCCTTGTTCTCAAGAGAACCCAACTCGATCAAGGGGCCTTCATTTTTGTTCACGGCTCGACAGATCCTTTTTCAGTCAAAAATAATTGGTATCACTCCTCATTTGTAAATGGTACTTGTTGAAACAAATACAATAATCCAAAGCTGTCCCGGGGCGCGCCTGACAAAGCCTGTAAAGGATAACATCATGCAGTCGAGATCCTTTCTCATCCTGATCCTTGCCGGAGGGCTGATCAGCCTGCTCGCCATGGGATCGCGCGCCGCCTTCGGATTGTTCCTTGAGCCCGTCTCCACCGACCTCGGCTGGGGCCGCGAAGTTTTCGGCCTGGCCCTCGCCATCCAGAATATCGTCTGGGGCCTGTCGCAACCCTTCGCCTCGGCCATTGCCGATAAATACGGCTCCGGCCGGACGCTTTTTGTGTCCGCCCTTGTCTATGCCGCCGGCTTGTTCCTGATGTCGCAGACCAGCACCCAGACGGGACTGCATCTCACCGCCGGGCTGATGATCGGCCTCGGCCTGTCCGGCACCGGTTTCGGCGTCGTTATCGGATCGGTGGGCCGCGCGGTCTCGGAGGAAAAACGCTCCATGGCGCTCGGGATCGTCGGCGCGTCCGGCAGTCTCGGCCAGTTCATCATGGTGCCCATGGGTCAGGCGTTTCTGTCCGGCTATGGCTGGTCGACGGCGCTGGTCCTGATTGGTCTCTGCTCGCTGCTGATGCTGCCGGCCTCTGCCGCCGTGACGGGCAAAGCGGAGGATAGCGCCAGCGCCGGTGCCGCGAGCCTTACCGCCGCCATTCGCGAAGCGGCGGGCAACAGGAGCTATTGGCTGTTATTTGCCGGGTTTTTTGTTTGCGGCTTTCACGTCACTTTCCTCGCGGTGCATCTGCCCGCCTATATCGTCGATCAGCATGTCGCGGCGAAATACGGCGCGATCGCCCTCTCCATTGTCGGGCTTTTCAATGTCATCGGCTCGCTGGCGTCCGGATATCTTGGCGGCAAATATTCGAAGAAATATCTGCTGAGCTCACTCTATTTCGCGCGGGCGGCCCTGTTCGTCGCCTTTATCCTGATCCCGATCAGTCCGCTGACGGTGATGATCTTTTCCGCCATTCTCGGGCTTCTCTGGCTCTCGACCGTACCACTGACATCGGGGCTGGTCGCAGTCCTGTTCGGGCCGAAATATATGACAACGCTGTTCGGCTTCGTCTTTTTCGGCCACCAGATCGGGGCGTTTCTCGGCGCCTGGCTTGGCGGCGTGGTTTTTGACCTCTATGGTTCCTATGATGTGGTCTGGTGGCTCAGCGTCGCCCTTGGCCTGATTTCCGGTCTTCTGCATTGGCCGATCAGGGAACATAGGCTGGTTCGCGCAGCCGCGGCGAGCTGATACGCGGTATGGGGCAGGCTTTCGGCGGAAAAGAACGATCACCGGTGCTTGCCGCCCTCGCCATCCAGGCGGTGCTTTTTGCCGTCCTCTATTTTGCGCGGCCATATGCCGGCGCCATGCTTGGGTATGCAGTTCCGCTTCTCTGGCTGATGCTGACGCAAGGGGTCCTGTCGGGATTTGTCACGGCGCTGTTGCGATTCTCCTGGCCCTGGGTGGCCGGGCAGGTCATCGCGCCGCCGCTGCTGGTTCTGGCGCTCGCGCTTCACCTGCCGGTCTGGATATTTCCGCTCATCCTGCTGCTGCTGGTTCTCGTATTCTGGAATGTGGCGGGGGGCCGTGTACCACTCTATCTGACGAACCGCGCCACGTCCGCGGCGCTACTGAAATTATTGCCCGAAAAGACGCCGGTTCATTTCGCCGATCTCGGAAGCGGCCTCGGCGGGACGCTCCGCCATCTTGCCCGGAATGCCCCGGCAAGCAAGTTTACCGGGCTGGAGACCGCCCCGCTGCCGTTCGCTCTCTCCTGGGGGCTTGGCAAACTGGGCGGGACGAGCAATCTTTCCTTTCGCTTTCGCGATATCTTCAAGCAGGATCTCGGCGAGTTTGATGTTGTTTATTGTTTCCTGTCGCCGGTGCCGATGCCGCGGCTCTATGAGAAGGCGCAGGCCGAAATGAAACCCGGCAGCCTCTTTGTCAGCAACAGCTTCACCGTGCCGGGGCAGGCGCCCGATGATATCGTTGAAGTCGCGGACCGGCGGAAAACGAAACTTCTCCTCTGGCGGATGTAGGCTATTTCAAATTAGCGGGCAGGACAGGCGTTTCGCGCAAGAGGATAATGCTGATCCGCCGGTTGCCGGGGTTGGACGGATCATCGGCGATCAGTGGATCGGTATCCGCGCGCCCTGCGACCTTTTGAATTCTTTCGGGGTCGAGACCTGCATCGAGCAACGCCCTGCGGCTTGCATTCGCCCGGTCAGATGAAAGCTCCCAGTTGCTGTAATCGCCGCCGTTATAGGTCGAGCTATCCGTATGGCCGCTGATCGACAGGCTGTTGGGAAGTTCCTCGATGGATTTGGCGATCATGCCGACGAGCCGCCTGATTTTCGGCGAGATCTCGGATTTTCCACTTTCGAACATGCTTTCGTTGAACTGATCGACGATCTGGATGCGCAGACCCTCCGGTGTCATATCGATAATGATGTTGTCCTGCAGGCCGGAAAGCTCCGGATCCTTGTTGATTGCCTGGCGGATCTGCTCCTTTGCCTGCTCGAAACTCTTCTCCTCGATCTTCGCCAGTTTCGCCAGCAGCTCGGCTTCCTCCATTTCACGGACTTTTAGCGCGTCCTTGCCTTCGTTCTTTTTCCCCTCCTCGGGCGGCGCAATACTGGAGACGACAGAGGGGGCGCCGGTATCGGAGATACGGGCGCCTTCGGTCTGCATGCTTTTCCCGCCCATCACGCCGTCTGAGCCCGATTGGCTGATACTGGCACTCGTCGGCGCGAAGAAGTCGGAGAGGCCCTCTTTCTGTTCCGTTGTCGTCACATTGAGCAGCCAGAGCAGCAGGAAGAAGGCCATCATGGCGGTCACAAAGTCGGCATAGGCAACCTTCCAGGCGCCGCCGTGGGCGGCATGGCCGCCTTTCTTGACCTTTTTGACGATGATCGGAGCGATATCATCCGCCATGGATCAACCCCTGTTCCTGACGATAGCAAACATCAGACGGTCGGCGCTTCATTGCAGGCTTCCTCAACCTCGAGGAAGGAGGGACGCTCGTGATTGTAGAGGGTCTTGCGGGCGAACTCGACCGAGACGGCGGGCGCGTAACCCTGCAGATGGGCGAGCAGGCCCTGCTTCATGCATTCGAAATACTTGCTGTCGGCATCGCCGAACTGTTCGAGATTTTTACCCATTGGCGAGAAAACGCCATAGGCGACAAAAATACCAAAGAAAGTCCCGACCAGCGCGGCGGCGATCAGGCCGCCGAGAACTTCCGGCGGCTCGGCGATCGAGCCCATGGTGACAATCACGCCGAGCACGGCGGCGACGATACCGAAGGCGGGCAGGGCCTCGCCGAGTGACGTGACGGACGCGGAGATGGCATGGCCCTCGCTATGGTGGGTTTCTATGTCCTGGTCCATCAGGGCTTCTAGCTCATGCGGATTTTCAGTCCCCATGGTCATCAGCCGGAGATAGTCACAGATAAAATCCACCGCGTGATGGTTTTTCGAGAAAGCCGGAAAATGCTGAAACAGGGCGCTGTCATGCGGATTCTCGATATGCGGCTCCAGCGCGATCATGCCTTTCGTCTTGGAGAGCTTGAAAAGGGCGTAGAGCAGGGTCAGGAGCTCCGTATAGGCTTTCTTGTCATAGGGCGAGCCCTTGATCAGCTTGCCCATCGATTTCAGCACGCCAAAAATCACCCATTTCGGGTTTGCCTGCAGGAAGGCTCCGGCCGCGGCGCCAAGAATGATCAGAAACTCCAGTGGTTGAAACAGCACAGCAAAACTGCCGTGTGGGGCATAGCCACCGGCGACGGCGCCGAATGTCACAACGATACCAATAATCCAAAACATTCTTTATAGAAGCCCCTAATCTATCCACCTCTGCATTACAGCGCTGATTTTGAACCGAAATTGGTTAATAAAGCGTGAGTAATTTTACGAAGTTTTTAAGCGTCGCCGGAAACCGGACCGCGTGATTTAACCGCCTGCCGGATGAACCGGGATCAAGAAAAGAGATGATTTCGTAACCTTTTTATGGGAAAGTGCCCGCCATTTGCTAATGATTTTTAATGACAGTTTGTTCCGAAAACGAGTGCCCGGTTACCTGACATGACATTTGACGCCAAAGAATTCAGAAACGCGCTCGGCTGCTTTGCGACCGGCATTACCGTCGTGACCTCCCTGAGTGCGACGAAGGAACCGCTCGGCGTTACGGTGAACTCTTTCGCCTCCGTCTCCCTCGATCCGCCGCTGGTCCTGTTCAGCCTCGCCCATGTCGGCGGCCATTGCCAGGAATTCAAGGCGGCCGGGAAATTCGCCGTCAATGTCCTGACACCGGAGCAGCGGCATCTCTCGGACCGCTTTTCCATAGCCCGCGACAACCGCTTCGAGGGGATCGACTATACGCCCGGTGAGAACGGGTGCCCGGTTTTCGCCCAAAGCCTGACGGTGTTCGAATGCGAAACATTCACTGTTCATGAAGCCGGGGATCACGCTGTCTTCATCTGCAAGGTTACCAATGTCACCGTGGGCGACGACGAACAGGCGCTGTTGTTCCACAAGGGCCAGTACCACGCCCTCTAGGCCGCCTCGTTCCGCCTGCTGAAAAATTACCGCTTGGGCCTTTAATCCGGGCCCGTGACCCGTTACAACAAGGTGAAACAATTTCATCAGGAGGCGGCAGGACATGGGAAAAAAGGCAGCATTCGTCGGGCTCGGCGTTATGGGATATCCGATGGCGGGCTTTTTGCAAAAAGCGGGCTATGACGTCACGGTCTATAACCGCACGGCCGCAAAAGCGAAAAAATGGGTCGGCGAATATGGCGGCGCAAGCGCCGATACCCCGGCCGGGGCCGCCGAGGGCGCCGATTTCGTCATGGTCTGCGTCGGCAATGACGACGATCTCAGAAGCGTTGTTCTCGGAGAGACCGGTATTCTCGCGACCATGAAAGCGGGCTCGATCTTCGTCGATCATACCACAGCCTCTTCCGAAGTGGCGCGCGAGCTAGGCGCAATTGCGAAAGAAAAAAGCGTCGGATTCGTCGATGCGCCAGTCTCCGGCGGCCAGGCGGGGGCGGAAAACGGCGTGCTGACCGTCATGTGCGGCGGAGAGGAAGCGGATTTCGACCGCGCCAGGGAGCCGATTGATGCTTACGCGCGCGCCTGCATGCTGATGGGTGGCGTTGGCGCCGGGCAGCTCACGAAAATGGTCAACCAGATCTGCATCGCCGGTGCGGTTCAGGGCCTCTCCGAGGGCATTCATTTCGCCGAGAAGGCAGGGCTTGATGCGGAGAAGGTGATCGAGGTGATTTCCAAGGGGGCAGCGCAAAGCTGGCAGATGGAAAACCGCTACAAGACCATGATTGCCGATGAGTTCGAGTTCGGTTTCGCCGTTGACTGGATGCGCAAGGATCTCGGGATCTGCCTCAAGACCAGCGACCAGATCGGCGCGAGCCTGCCGGGGACCGCGCTGGTCGATCAATATTATTCCGATGTCCAGAATATGGGCGGCAACCGCTGGGATACGTCGAGCCTGATCCGTCGCCTGCGGGCGCTGAGTAAATAATCAGGTCAGCGGCGCGGCGAGCGTGAGGGACCAATACCGGCTCACCTCCGGCGTGTCGGGCGTGGCCGGGGAAATGCCGAGACCAACATCGCGCACCTGTGCATTCAGGATATTGGCGCGGTGCGGCGGACTGTCCATCCACATCTTGACGACACCGGCCGCGCTCACCGCACCCATCGCCACATTTTCGGCGGCAGTGGAGAAGTGGTAGCCGGTTGCGGTGATGCGCTGATCGAAGGTCGATCCGCCGCTGCCTTCATGGGATAGAACTTGTCTTTTGTTCATGAATTCCGCATGCTCGTGGGCGGTTTGTATCAGGAGATTGTTTTGGGTGAGGACCGGTAGATTGGCTTTGCTGCGTTCCTCGTTCAGGCAGTCGAGGACATCGCTAATCAGGCTCATGGGATGCTCCGATCTGATCACAGTTAAGGTTTTGTACTTGTAGAACGCGCCATTGCGGCCATTTGTGAGGAATTCTGTTCATGTCGGACGAAATGAAACCCCTAAATCCGGAAACATTGTCGGCGCAGGCGCTGGGATGGCTGGAGCCAACCCATAAAAGCCTGATCCCCGGCATCTTTCCAAGCACCACCTATGAGCGGGAGGCGGACGGGAGTTATCCGACGGGGCGCGCCTATACCCGCGATCACAACCCGAATTATGACCAGCCGGAACAGCTTCTCTGCGCGCTTGAAGGGGGGCGCGATGCGCTGCTGTTTTCCTCGGGCATGTCGGCGGCGCTGGCCGTCGTGCAGTCGCTGCGTCCCGGCGATCACATGATCGCGCCCGAGGTGATGTACTGGAGTCTCCGCAACTGGATGCTGTCCGTCGGTAGGGAATGGGGGCTTGAGATCAGCTTCGTTCCAAACGGCGATCTTGGGACGCTTCAGGCTGCCGTCATTCCCGGCAGGACGAAACTTCTCTGGCTGGAAACCCCGGCAAACCCGACTTGGGTGGTGGATGATATTGCCGGATGGGCGAAGGTGGCGAAGAAAGTGGGCGCGCATCTTGCGGTCGATAATACAGTGGCGACGCCGCTGCTCACCAATCCGCTTAAACTGGGCGCCGATATTGTCATGCATTCGGCGACGAAATATCTGAACGGCCATTCCGATGTGCTCGCGGGGGCGCTGGTGACGGCGGAAGAGGATGACTTCTGGGCGCGGGTCAAGGTGAACCGGAGCGCGGGCGGGGCAATACCTGGCCCGTTCGAGGCCTGGCTTCTCTTGCGCGGCATGCGCACCCTGCATCTGCGGGTCGAACGCGCGTCAGAGAATGCCATGGCCATCGCCCGGCAGTTCGAGGGCGCAAAGGGCGTGCGTTGCGTCCTTTATCCGGGACTCAAATCCCATCCCGGCCATGACATCGCGGCAAGGCAGATGACCGGCGGCTTCGGTGGCATGCTCAGCCTTTGTATTGAGGGCGGGGAAGAGGCGGCAATGGCGGTGGCGGCGCGGCTGAAAGTCATCAAGCGCGCAACGTCGCTCGGCGGGGTCGAGAGCCTCGTCGAGCATCGCGCCAGCGTCGAGGGCGCGGGCACGCCCTGTCCACCGGATCTTCTCCGGCTCTCCATCGGGATCGAAAACGCGGAAGACCTGATCAACGATATCAATCAGGCGATGGACGGAAGGAACAGGTAAATGGCAGGTTCAGTGATTGTCACCGGGGGAAGCCGCGGGATCGGACGGGCCATCGCGATTGGCGCGGCGAGGGAGGGGTATTAGGTTTGCGTCAACTACGCCCATGCGAAAGACGCCGCGAACGAAGTTGTCTCGGAAATCGAAAAGGCGGGCGGCAAGGCCATCGCCGTTCGGGCAGACATGACGATGGAGGCCGACATCCTCCGGATGTTCGGGACCGTGGATGCAGAGCTCGCGCCGCTTGCCGCGCTTGTGAACAACGCGGGCATCGTCGACAAGGCCTCGAAAGTCGCGGATATGAGCCTTGAGCGGCTGAACCGTATGTTCTTAACCAACATCACCGGGCCGTTCCTCTGCGCGCGGGAAGCGATCCGGCGGATGTCGACGGCCCATGGCGGAACAGGCGGCAGCATTGTCAATATCTCCTCCGTTGCCGCGAAACTGGGCAGCCCGAATGAATATGTCGATTACGCAGCCTCAAAAGGGGCGATCGATGTGATGACCATCGGTCTTTCGAAAGAGGTCGCGGCGGAGGGCATTCGTGTCAATGCGGTGCGCCCTGGCGTCGTCTATACGGATATCCATGCGAGCGGCGGGGAGCCGGGCCGGGTCGACCGGGTGAAATCCATGGTGCCGATGCTGCGGGGCGGTGAACCCCGCGAAATCGCCGACGCGGTTCTTTGGCTGATGTCGGAGGAGGCATCCTACGTCACCGGCGCACTGATGGATGTTTCCGGTGGCCGCTGAGAAGCCCGACTTTTACCCCTGCAAATAGGTGGCGGCTTCCACCGCGAAATAGGTGAGGACGCCGTCGCAGCCCGCGCGCTTGAACCCGAGCAGGCTTTCCATCACGACTTTTTCGCGCTCCAGCCAGCCGTTGAGCGAGGCGGCGGCGAGCATGGAATATTCGCCCGAGACCTGATAGGCGAAGGTCGGTACGCCGAACTCGTCTTTCACCCTCCGGCAGATATCGAGATAGGGCATCCCCGGCTTGACCATGACCATGTCCGCGCCCTCGTTGATATCAAGCGCCACCTCGCGGATAGCCTCGTCGGAATTCGCCGGGTTCATCTGGTAGGTGCGCTTGTCCCCGGCGCCGAGATTGCCGGTCGAGCCGACGGCATCGCGGAAGGGCCCGTAGAAGCCGGAGGCGTATTTCGCGGCATAGGACATGATCTGCGTATTCTGGTGGCCCTCGCGCTCCAGCGCATCGCGGATCGCGCCGATGCGCCCGTCCATCATGTCGGACGGGGCAATGATGTCGCAGCCTGCCTCAACCTGGTTGAGGGTCTGCCCGATCAGGACGTCGATGGTCCTGTCATTGACGACATAGCCGTCCTGCACAAGGCCGTCCTGTCCGTGGGTGGTGAAGGGATCGAGCGCGACATCGCATAGAATGCCCATGTCCGGCACCGCATCCTTGATCGCCTTGATCGCCTTGCAGATGATGTTGTTCTTGTTGAGCGCCTCGCGCCCGTCGTCGGTCTTGAGCTGCGGATCGACCGCCGGAAACAGGGCGATTACCGGGATGCCGAGACTGAAGGCCTCCTTCGCGGCGAGGGTGAGCAGATCGACGCTCAGCCTTTTCACGCCCGGCATGGATGGGATATTGACGGCGAGGTCCTCCCCCTCATGGACAAAGACCGGCCAGATCAGGTCGTCCGGGGTCAGCACATTCTCGGCGGCCAGACGCCGTGACCAGCCGGTTTTGCGGACCCGGCGCATGCGCGTGCGGGGAAAGTGGGGCGCAAGGGTTTTCATGGGATGGATGTCCTGCTTTTTCGCATTGATTTGGATAATTTCCGGCATACTATCCTGATGCGGGCCGGGCCGCAAATACTTGAACCTAACGATCGTTTGGTCTATGGTCGGCCGGATCACCAGAAAAGAGGCAACAGCCCATGGATTTTAACCTGTCGGAAGACCAGTTGGCGTTTCAAGGCATGGCGCGGAGCTTCGCCGCCGAGGTTTTCGCGCCCAACGCCGGGAAATGGGACGAGGAAAAAATATTCCCTGTAATGGAAATGCGTAAAGCCGCTGAGCTTGGTTTCGCCGGTATCTATGTCGGGGAGGAGCATGGCGGCTCGGCGCTCTCGCGTCTCGACGCCGCCATCATCTTTGAGGAGCTGGCGGCGGGCTGCACCTCGACGGCGGCCTTTATCTCCATCCATAACATGGCGAGCTGGATGATCGACCGGTTCGGCTCCGATACCGTGCGGGAGAAATTCCTGCCGAAACTCACCACCATGGAGCAGTTCGCGAGCTATTGCCTGACCGAGCCGGGCTCGGGTTCCGACGCGGCGGCGCTGCGCACGAAAGCGGTGCGCGACGGCGAACATTATGTGCTGAATGGCGCGAAGGCCTTTATCTCGGGCGGCGGCAAGTCGGATGTCTATGTCACCATGGTGCGGACGGGCGATGAGGGATCGGGCGGGATCAGCTGCATTGCCGTGCCGAAAGA
>JAIOYL010000006.1 GCA_021741195.1 Sneathiella sp.
GAGGAGATGCTTGAACAGCTCTCGAAATCAGGTAATGAAGGATATCCTCCCTATAACATCGAGCAGGTCGGCAAGAATGCGTTGCGCATTTCACTTGCTGTTGCAGGATTCGTCGAGGACGATCTGCAGATATTACTGGAACGAAACCAACTTATCATTCATGGTAAAGGACGGGATGAATCGGGGCGCGTTTTCCTTCATCGCGGGATTGCAGCTCGTCAATTTCAGCGGAAATTTGTTCTTGCAGAAGGATTGGAAGTAACGGGCGCGGAACTGGAAAACGGTCTTTTACATATTGATTTGCAATTGCCGACGCCGAAATCAAATAGCCGACAAATTCAAATCAACAGGAAAGGACCAAAAAAGGAAATAAAAACCGTCAACCCGTCAGAACTGATTGATTGATTTACAATTTGGGGTCGCGTTAAGGAGTATTGAAATGCAGTATCAGGAAGCCACCCTTCGTCATTTAAGTCCGGCCGCATTCGGGATGCTGGGCTCCATGGATATGGCCTATATCCGCGCCGTCAAGGAAGGCGGGACCGTTATATATCGCATTTTCGCCGCCAACGGCCAGAAGCTGGGCGAGGAAAAGACAGCTGAGACAGCTCTCGTTGTCGCCCGCCAGAATGATTTCGAGGCGTTTCTCGTCAACTAGTCAGGCGGCGGATCGAAAGATTCTATGCGGCGGACTGGGCGCCTTCCTCGGTCAGGATAGCATAGAGCGCGTCGGCGTCATGGCTGCCGCGCAACTTCTCGCATCGGCCCTTGTCACGCAGGGTGCGGGAGACACGGGCAAGGGCCTTGAGATGATCCGCTCCCGCCGATTCCGGCGCTAATAGCAAAAACAGCAAATCGACAGGCAGGTTGTCCATGGAATCGAAATCGACGCCTGCGCTCAGCTTGGCGAAAATCCCGTAAACATGATCAATGCCGGGAAGCTTGCCGTGCGGAATAGCAATGCCTTTGCCGATCCCCGTCGTTCCAAGCCGTTCGCGTTCTAGAAGAACATCCAGAATAGCCCGCTCGGGACAGCCAGTAACGGTTGCCGCGCGGCGCGCCAGTTCCTGTAGCGCCTGTTTCTTGCTGGTTGCTTTCAAGTCTGCGAAGACAGTTCGCGGCTGAATAAGATCACTGATTTCCATAATACCTGTGCTAACTCGTGGTTTTGATGGCAATAGGCAAGCGGGTTATGCGGATTTTTCGGTTTTCTCGACCTTAGGGTCGATCCAGCCGATATTGCCATCGGGCCGCCGGTAGACAACATTCAGCCCTTTTGTCAAAGAGTTGTGGAACATCATGGCAGGCAGGTTCGCCAGATCCATTCTCATCACAGCCTCTCCGACTGAACAATCCGGTATATTGGCGTTGCTTTCCGCAATAATGATAGGTTGCCATTCGTCCGGCGCATCGATGTCCGGCTGTTCTTCTTCGGGTTCCGGCGCCAGAACATAGCTTTGGGCGGCGAAAGTCATTTTTGCCTGATAGCGCTCCTTGCCATGATGACTTTTTAACCGGCGCTTATAGCGGCGAAGCTGCTTTTCAATCCGCTCAGCGGCTGAATCAAAGCTGCTATAGGCATCAACATGATCGGCAGAAGCGGCGACATCAATGCCTGAACCTATATGGACACTGCATTCCGTATGGAAATTATGATTATTGCGGCTCAGAGTGACCTGTGCATCAATAGCGTTGTCGAAGTATTTGGAAACGCCGGCCTCAAGGGAAGCTTCAATATGCTCGCGAAGAGCATCGCCGACATCAATCTGCTTACCTTTAACAATCACGTGCATCACAAAGATCCAATTCTAGAAGTGAAACGAATATCCGCCTAAAAATAGCGTCCTAATCCATTTGAGGGCGGGACCATAGTTTTTGCGCGTCGCAATGTCAACACGCGGTAAAAGAAACGGGAAAATGGTGTGAGGGTGGAATCATTTTCTGTATCCCCGGTTATGAAGCAATTAACTGCTTCTTCAATCTTCGGCGTTCTACGGAAGAGGGAATCTTCATGGCGTCACGATACTTCGCAACGGTACGCCGTGCAATATCTATCCCCTGCAACTTCATCAATTCGACGATTTTATCGTCCGAAAGAATTCTGTTCGGCGCTTCGTCGTCGACAAGCTGCTTCAATTTATGGCGAACAGAGGCCGCAGAATGGGAATCGCCCCCGGATGTCGAATTGATGGCGGAGGTGAAAAAATACTTGAGCTCAAAGATGCCGCGAGACGTTGCCATATACTTATTTGACGTAACACGGCTTACGGTGCTCTCATGCATCGAAATCGCTTCCGCGATTGTCTTCAGGTTAAGCGGGCGCAGAAATTCAATTCCCTGAGTGAAGAACATTTCCTGCTCTTCCACCAAGGCGCTCGCGACCTTTAGGATTGTATGCGCCCGCTGATCAAGTGATTTCACCAGCCAGTTTGCGGTATTCAGGCATTCGGAAATATATTCCTTTTCCTCTTTCTTCCGGGCTTTGGTATTGATAATGGAATAATATCGATTGTTGACCAGGACCTTGGGAAGCGTTTCACTGTTAAGTTCAACCTGCCAGCCGCCGTCCGGACGCCGCCGGACGAAAACGTCTGGCACCACGGTCTGCGCAACCTCACCGCCGAACTGAAGGCCGGGTTTGGGATCGAGAGCCTTGATTTCGGCAATCATCTCCCTCAGATCCTCCTGATCGACACAGCAGGCATCCAGCAGGCCTTTCAGGTTTCCTGCCGCTAGCATTTCCAGATTTTCAAGAAGCGCGGCTATGGCGGGGTCGTAGCGGTTCTTGTCTTTCAACTGTAAAGCCAGGCAGTCGGCGAGATCGCGGGCGAATACGCCGACAGGCTCCAGATTACGCAGTGCTTCAAAAACTTCCTCGACCATGTCGATCGAGCAGCCAAGGGTCCCTGCAATCTCTGTCAAGTCGCCAACAAAATACCCGGTATCGCTAACCAGATCTATGAGATAGGCGGCGATGAATTTGCGCGCTGGCGATAGTGGTAGGAGACTGAGTTGCTGGGACAGGTGATCGCGAAGCGATATATCATCACTTAGCGTATTCTCGAGATTGAGATCAGTGCCGGAAAACGAACTGCTGCCACCTGTACTGGCGGCCAGAAATCCCGTGCTGGCGGCATCAGCGAGAGGAACGTCAATCGGGCTGTCCATCGCGGAATCGCTGGTGTAGATATTGTCGTAATCAGTGTCGACGGAATTATTTTCGGCATCAGGCGGCGGAAAATCATCTGAAATATTGAGATCGGCAAGAGCGGGGGTATCGTCGCCGTCGCCGCCAAAATCCCCATCATTGTCAGTCTCAGGCAAATATTCACCATCTGATGCAAGGGTATCTGTGCGTTCGAGAAGGGGATTCTTCTCCAGTTCCTGCTCGACATAGGCCGCCAGATCGAGGTTGGATAGCTGCAACAGCTTGATCGCCTGCTGCAGCTGCGGTGTCATTACTAGCTGCTGACTTTGTCTTAAATCCAGTCTGGGCGTTAGCGCCATTATAATTCCCGATCCCTGCCAATCTCCAAAACTCTAGAGATTGAAGCGATCCCCCAAGTAAACGCGTCTCACTCCCTCATCCGAAACGATCTCGGAGGGGATGCCTTCCTTTATGACACGGCCTTCGTTAAGAATATATGCACGGTCGATGATATCAAGCGTTTCACGAACATTATGCTCGGTGATCAGGACCCCGATCCCGCGATCCTTGAGATGGGAAACCAGATCACGAATATCGCCGACAGCGATGGGATCGATGCCGGCCAAGGGTTCATCAAGCATAATATAGTTGGGCTTGCCAGCAAGTGCGCGGGCAATTTCAACGCGCCGCCGCTCGCCTCCAGAGAGCGCGATGGCCGGGGTCCGGCGGAGATGAGAGATGGAGAATTCAGCAAGCAGGCTTTCGAGCATATTTTCGCGTTTTTCCCGAACCGGCTCGATCAGTTCCAGAATGGCGCGTATATTCTGTTCAACATTCATCCCTCTAAAAATCGAGGCTTCCTGCGGCAGGTATCCGATGCCAAGGCGTGCGCGGCGATACATAGGAAGATCGGTGACATCCCGGCCATCAAGGAAAATCGTTCCGTAATCGGGATTTAGCAGGCCGCACATGATATAAAAGCTGGTGGTCTTGCCGGCACCGTTCGGGCCCAGCAACCCAACCGCCTCGCCCCGATTAACGGTGAGGTCGACACCGCGCAGGATAGGGCGTTTTCTGAACGATTTACCAATGTTCTGGGCTCTCAGGCCGGTATTTTCAGCAACCAGTCGCGGTCCCAAGTCCGCCTCATTTGTCCCTATTGTCATTGGCGCTCTCAACTTTACTCTACTCGTTGGTCTTTTGCTCAGGAATAAATATTCCCTTTACGCGGCCCTTACTTCCTTCGCTCACGGGGCCACCCTCGACCCGGCTCTTTCCGGTGACAAGATTCAAGGTCATTTTGTCCCCTCGTAGCACGTTCTTTCCCTGGGTTAATACCACATTTCCCTGAAGATCAATGTGTTTATTCGTGACGTCGTAAACGCCCCAGTCGCCCTGCGCGGTTTCGCGCGGGCTGGAAAGGAAGACCTTGCCGGTCGCGTCGATCTGGCGGATATTGGCCGGAGCGCCGCTTGTTGAGGATTTACTGTCGGAATAATGCACAACGAGCTTGTTCGCCCGCATTCTGATTTCCCCCTGTTCCACTTGCACATTACCTTCGAAAATGGCGAGTTGCTTGGCTTGCTGAACTTCCAGCGAGTCCGCCGTAATCTCAAGAGGCTGATTTGTGTCGAAGGTGCCGCCGCTTAGTGCGGACTGAGCGCTTGCCGCAGAACTAATTCCCACACAAACGAACATTGCAGCGACGGCCAATAGGTTTGTTTTTCTGATCAGCCTGCGCATGCGGAATTCTGTCCATGGTTCATTAGTTTAGGGATTGATCGTAAGTTTGACATTGCCTTCAAAACGTATGTTACCAGTTAATTGGCTGGCGGCAAGGCTATCGGCTTCGATGGCTCCAAGCGGGCCGTGGCCTTTGAGGGGATTAGGGCTATGGATCGTTCGTTTTTTTAGATCGACCTTGGCAGACTGGGCCGTCATTTGATTGCCACTGTCGCTGGAGATGCTGATCTCGCCGTTCAGATCAAGCAGCCCGGTTTCTGTATCCAGTTCGCCACTTGGCGCAGATATTGAAATCCAGTCACCGGATTTAAGAGTAATATCCGCCTGTAGGTTCTTAAGGATTACCATAGAGCCGGTCGCTTTTTTTTGTGTGGCTGTATCCGCTGTGACAACATAATGCCGGTCGCTGAGGTCGCTGGCGACATACTGGGGGTTTTTCATGGTCAGGCCATCATCTGAAAGCGTGACATCCGCATAATCAAGCGTAAACCCTTCTTCCTTTTCAAGATTGGGCAGGATGAAAGCAAGGCCAACGAGAAGGATGGCAAGTCCTAAAAGAATAAATTTTATAATCGCGACGAAATGGCTGTAGCGCGCGTTGAACTTCATTTCGGCGAAGCTGGGTGTTCCAATAAAATCCCGCGCGCCGGAGAGAGTCTCGCCAGTGATTTTATCGTCCGGAGATAGGGCGTCTGCCGGTTTCATTTCTTTACATGACCCCGCTGCGCAGGCAGTCGTGGACGCTGATGATGCCGATAGCAAGGTTCTTTTTCGTGACAAACAGGCAGGTGATCCCGTTAAAGCCTGTGGAGTTCATTTTCGCCAGCGCTTCGCCCGCTAGCGCCTTGGGTGAAATGGTTTGCGGATTTCGGGTCATGACTTCGCTGACCTGCTTGTCCAACAAATCCGCGCCCATATGGCGGCGAAGGTCGCCATCGGTGATGATCCCGATCAGGGCCTGGTTATCGTCCAGAATCCCGACACAGCCGAAGCTTTTCGCGGAAATCTCTATCAGGGCTTCACTCATCCGTGTATTTTGATGCTTGAGCGGCATAGCGTCCCCGGTGTGCATGAGGTCCTCGACCTTGATCAGGGATCCGCCAAGCTTTCCGCCGGGATGAAAGACGCGGAACTGCTCTGCATCAAATCCCTTGCGCGAAAGCAGCGCCACGGCGAGCGCATCGCCGAGTGCCAGCGCCATTGTTGTTGACGTTGTTGGGGCGAGGCCCATCGGGCAGGCCTCCGGTGCCGGTGGCAATACTAGAACGGCATCTGCACGCCGCCCAAGCGTGCTCTCTGCGTTGCCGACAATGGCAATAAGGGGAATGTTAAACCGCCGTGTATAGGCGATGATATCGCTCAACTCCTTCGTGCCGCCCGAGTTTGAGAGACATAAAACAACATCGCTTTTGGTGATCATGCCGAGATCGCCATGGCTCGCTTCGGCGGGATGGACGAATTGCGCGGGCGTGCCGGTTGAGGCAAGAGTGGCGGCGATCTTGTTCCCGATATGGCCATTTTTTCCCATACCGCTGACGATAACCCGACCAGTTGCCCTTGAAATAAAATCGAGGGCTTTGACAAATTCCCCGTCAAGGTCCTCGAGGAGCTGCAATAATGCGTCAGCCTCGATTTTCAGGACATTGCGGGCGGTAACAAGATCGAGGCTTTCATCTGCCCTGGCGGTTACCGCTTGTTTTGAAATTGTCATTAACTGTTCCGTCGTTTTCTCGCATATCCCGGCATCAAATTTGCCAGACTGACTCCATTGCGCCGAACCTCCTAAATATATAAGAAATTCCGCCTTCTTAACAAGGTTAATAGCACTTCCCGCCGGCTTGCTGTCAACTATGTGCGAAGATATCGGTTTCCGCCCAGCCTTCCAAATCCAATTCTGCCCGAACCGGCAGAAACTCGAAACAGTGTGCCGCCAATTCGCTGCGTCCTTCGCGGGCCAGCATTTCGTCAAGCTTGCCCCTCAGTTGGTGCAGATAGAGGACGTCGGAAGCCGCATATTCAAGCTGTGCAGCGGTGAGCTCATCGGCACCCCAGTCAGAAGACTGCTGTTGCTTCGATATATCGATGCCAAGTATTTCCTGACATAGGTTTTTCAGGCCGTGCCGGTCCGTAAAGGTCCGCACCAGCCGGGATGCGATCTTTGTGCAGTAGATCGGCATGCAGGTGACACCGAGGTAATATTTCAGGACAGCAATGTCAAAACGGCCGTAATGGAAAATCTTGAGCCGTTCCGGATCACCCAGCTGGGCGACAAGATTGGGAGCGTCATAACTTGAGCCGTCAAATTTCACGAGATGAGCGTCACCGTCTCCAGCGGAAAGTTGGATGAGACATAAACGGTCGCGGTGCGGCAGCAGACCCATGGTCTCGCTATCAACGGCAATGACGTTACCAAGATCGATATCCGAGGGAAGGTCTCCGTGATGCAGAAAAATAGCCATTTCATCCTCCGATAACGGTCAGGTCGTGAATGATAAGGCGCAACCGTAAAAATTATGTTGAAGAGTTGGTGCCCAGGAGAAGACTCGAACTTCCACTTCCATACAGAAACTAGCACCTGAAGCTAGCGCGTCTACCAATTCCGCCACCTGGGCAACTCATCGATGCCTCTGATATAAAGCGCATCACCGGATGTCAACAAACTTCGTCAAAAGATTTCAAGTATTTTTCAGGTTTGCTCTTGGCGTGGGTTCGTTAAGCGGGTAGATAATTCCTAGATTATTGGCGAAGACGCGCAATTGACCGGATTTGCGCGCGAATAGAAGGACAAGGGAATGTCGGGTCATTTGATTACCATTTTCGGAGGTTCCGGCTTTATCGGTCGTCATCTGGTGGGCCGCCTGGCGGCAAAAGGCTATCAGATCCGCCTCGCCGTTCGCGATCCTGAAAGCGCGACACAGCTGATGACACAGGGAAATGTTGGCCAGATCGTCGGCTTCAAGACAAATGTCCGCGACCAGCGCTCAGTGGAGAAGGCAGTCGCTGGCGCTGATATTGTCATAAACCTTGTTGGTATTCTTTATGAAAAGGGCGCCCAGAATTTCGGTCGTATTCATGTTGACGCGGCGGAACGGATCGCCGCCGCCGCGAAAGCGGCCGGCGCGACACAGCTTATCCATATGTCCGCCCTTGGCGCGAGCCGGGAGCATGAGGCTGGCTACGCCCGCAGCAAGGCGGTTGGTGAGGAATTGGCGGCGAAGGAGTTTCCGGGCGCAACGATTCTCAGGCCTTCCGTTGTTTTCGGTCGGGATGATGATTTCTTCAACCGTTTCGCGAGCATCCTTTCCCTCGCGCCTGTTTTTCCACTCTCCGATGGCGGTAAATCGAAAATGCAGCCAATCTGGGTCGAGGATCTGGAGGATGCGATTGTCCGCATAATTGAAACACCGGCGCAGCAGGGGAAGGTCTGGGAACTGACAGGGCCGGACGCCTATAGTTTCCATGAACTGGTGCAAAAGGTTCTCGACTTTACGGGACGGAAATGCTTGTTGGTTCCAGTGCCGTCGAGCCTGATGTCGGTTATGGCTATTTTCATGAATTTGGCGCCAGGGCGCCCGCAGCTCACGCCGGATCAGGTGAAGTTGCTCAAAACGGACAACGTCGCCAGCGGTCGCTATCCCAATCTCAAGGATCTTGGCATCGTTCCCGCTACCATTGATGCCGTCGTTCCGGAATATCTCACGCGCTATAAAAGAGGCGGCGGTTTGCAATCAGCCACAGTAAGTTAGTTCCGTTTCGGAACTAATTTCTCGAATATCTTTGAGCGCAATGCCGAATGCGGTGCGGAGTCAGCTAAAGATTAATAATTTATGTCAGTAATTATGACATAAATTGATTTTTTTGCTGGCTTTTCTGTAATAATTGGGCTATTCAGAATTTCCTGTCAGCGGCATTTCCAGTAGCTTTATTGCCGTAATGGACAGACGTTGGGGTGCTGATCCGCTCATGGCGGGATTTCGCGGAAGATTAATTTGTAATTTGTAACAAAAAGACGAACCTGCAATGCCGGGTCCGGTTGGGAACGCCTGATGACAGAGAAAATGCTGAAATTTGTCTCGCTGGAAAAGAAAATGCCGACGAAACGGGCGGCCGATCAGCGACGGACGGATTTTAATGAAATTTACGACGAGTTTGACGGTGACCGCGCCACCGCGCAGGCTAGCCGTTGTTCGCAATGCGGCATTCCCTATTGTCAGGTCCATTGCCCCGTCCAGAACAATATTCCGGACTGGCTGATGATGACGGCCGCCGGCCGTCTGGAAGAAGCCTATGAGGTCAGCCAAGCGACCAATAATTTTCCCGAAATTTGTGGCCGTATCTGTCCGCAGGACCGGCTTTGCGAAGGCTCCTGCGTCATCGAAAAGGGTTTTGAGTCGGTCACTAACGGTGCCGTTGAAAAATACATTACCGATACTGCCTGGGAAAATGGCTGGGTCAAACCGACTGTCCCGGCTGTCGAACTCAAACAGTCCGTTGGAATTATCGGTGCCGGTCCAGGCGGACTGGCTGCGGCGGATGAGCTTCGCAAAAAGGGCTATCAGGTCCATGTCTATGACCGCTATGATCGTGTTGGCGGGCTGATGATATACGGAATTCCGGGCTTCAAGCTGGAAAAGGACGTCGTTGAGAAACGGGCGCAATTGCTGCGCGACAGCGGTGTCACCTTTCATCTGAATTTTGAGGTCGGCCGCGACGCGACACTCGGCGATCTTCGCGAAAAGCATGATGCGGTTATCATCGCAACCGGCGTCTATAGGTCGCGTGACATTACACTGCCGGGCAGCGATACGGAGGGCATCGTTCCGGCGCTGGAATTTCTCACAGCCTCCAACCGCAAAGGTCTCGGCGATGACGTTCCTGCGTTTGACGACGGAACCCTGAATGCAAAGGGAAAAAATGTTGTTGTGATCGGCGGCGGCGATACGGCCATGGACTGTGTTCGTACCGCGATGCGCCAGGGTGCGAAATCCGTTAAATGCCTCTACAGGCGCGACCGCAAGAACATGCCCGGCTCGCTCCGCGAAGTGACGAACGCCGAAGAAGAGGGTATAGAATTCGTATGGCTTTCCGCGCCGAAAGCTTTCCTCGGCAGTGAGCGGATACGGGCCGTCAGGGCGGTCCGGATGCACTTGGGTATTGCCGATTCCACTGGGCGGCAGGTCCCGGTCGAGATAGACGGATCAGAGCATGATATACCCTGCGATCTTGCGATCAAGGCGCTCGGATTTGATGCCGAGGATATCCCGACGCTCTTCGATGAGCCCGGGCTGGAAGTCTCCCGCTGGGGAACGATCTCGGTGAATTTCAAGACGGCGATGACCAGCCTGGAAGGCGTCTACGCGATCGGCGATATCGTTCGCGGCGCGTCGCTCGTGGTCTGGGCCATTCGCGATGGCCGGGACGCATCGCAATCGGTTCACAAGTTTCTGACGGAGAAACGTCAATCAGAGCAAGCGGCGCTGGCCTCGTAACGGATGGGATGAGGGATATGAAAAAAGAAATTGAAAAGCAAACTGGTGAAATTTCCTCCGGTGAAGAGTTTGTCGCATCCTGGGGGAAGAATGCCGCGCATCTGCAAGCGAACGGCATGTATGATCCGGCAGAGGAAAAGGACAGCTGCGGCGTCGGACTGGTTGCCGCCATTGACGGCAAGCCATCGCGCGCCGTTGTTGCCGCTGGTATTGATGCTCTGAAAGCCGTCTGGCATCGCGGCGCTGTGGATGCCGATGGCAAGACCGGGGACGGTTGCGGTATCCATGTCCAGATCCCGCAGGATTTCTTCAAGGAACATATCGCCCGTACCGGACATGAACCGATCGCCGGCAAGCTGGCTGTTGGCATGGTGTTTTTGCCCAAGACCAATTACGAGGCGCAGGAGACCTGCAGAACGATTGTCGAAAGCGAAATTCTCGCCTTTGGCTATTATATCTACGGCTGGCGCCAGGTTCCCGTGAACGCAAGCATCATTGGTGAAAAGGCCAATGCGACCCGCCCGGAGATCGAGCAGATCATGATCGCCAATACCCGCGGCGTCGATGACAGTGAGTTCGAGCGGGACCTATATATCATCCGCCGGAGGATTGAGAAGAAGGTATTGGCCGCCCATATCAGCGGGTTCTATATCTGCACGCTGTCGTGCCGCTCGATCATTTACAAGGGCATGTTTCTGGCCGAGCAGCTGTCGAGTTTTTATCCTGATCTTCTGGATGAGCGGTTTGTCTCGACCTTCGCCATCTATCATCAACGCTACTCCACGAATACTTTCCCAACCTGGAACCTGGCGCAGCCGTTCCGTATGCTTGCCCATAACGGCGAAATCAATACGATCCGTGGCAATATCAATTGGATGAAAAGCCATGAGATCCGCATGGTTTCGGATACTTTTGGCGACAAGTCAGATGACGTAAAACCGATCATTCAGGCAGGCGGTTCGGACAGTGCCGCTCTCGATGCGGTATTCGAGGTACTTGTACGGGCTGGCCGCAGCGCGCCGATGGCAAAGACGCTGCTCATTCCCGAAAGCTGGGGAAACAAGGAGAATATGCCAGCAAAGCATAAAGCGCTTTATGCCTATTGCAATTCGGTCATGGAGCCCTGGGACGGGCCCGCAGCGATCTGTGCGACGGACGGGCGTTGGGTAATTGCCGGCATGGACCGCAACGGTCTCCGGCCGCTTCGCTATACGATAACGGGGGACAATCTCCTGATTGTCGGCTCTGAAACCGGTATGGTTCCGGTCAATGAATCCAGGATTGTTCGCAAAGGCCGCGTTGGACCGGGCCAGATGATCGGTGTCGATCTGAAAAAAGGCCGTTTCTATTTTGATCGCGAGTTGAAGGACAAAATGGCTGGCGCACAGCCATTCGACAAATGGATCGAAAATACGGTCGATCTTGGCAGCAAATTTGGCAGATTGGAAGAAATCCGCAGGTTTGACCGAAAGGAACTTCGCCAACGGCAGCTTTGCTCCGGCTGGACTCTGGAGGATCTGGAGCTGATCCTGCAGCCAATGGTCGAGGATGGCAAGGAGGCCGTCGGTTCGATGGGCGACGATACGCCGCTTGCGGTTCTCTCAAAGCAGTATCGCGGCCTGCATCATTATTTCCGCCAGCGGTTCAGCCAGGTGACAAATCCGCCGATTGATAGTTTGCGCGAACGCCGGGTGATGACCCTGAAAACCCGCCTCGGAAATTTGAATAATATTCTCGATGAGGATAAAAGCCAGGCTGAAATCCTGTCGCTTGAATCCCCGGTGCTGACAAATGGCGAGTTCGAAGCCATGCAGGCCTATATGGGAGACAGTGCAGAGGTTATTGACTGCACCTTTGACGTCGCCGGCGGACCGGAGGCCCTGTCGCATGCGCTCCGTCATGTCCGTGCGGAAGCGGAGAACGCGGTGCGCGGCGGCTGTGCCCATCTCATCTTGAGCGATATGAACAGCAACGACGAACGTGCGCCGATCCCGTCCATCCTGGCTGCCGCCGGGGTGCATACCCATCTCGTGAATGAGGGCCTGCGGACCTTCACGTCCATCAACATCCGCTCCGGTGAATGCCTGGACGTTCAGTATTTCGCTGTTCTGATCGGCGTTGGTGCGACGACGGTCAATGCCTACCTGCTGCAGGAAGCTATCATGGATCGTCATGAGCGCGGCCTGTTTCCAGGGCTGGATATCCCAACCAGCCTCGCGCGGGCAAAGGAGGCGATTGACCAGGGCCTTCTTAAGGTCATGTCGAAAATGGGTATCTCGGTGATCAGTTCATATCGTGGTGGCTATAATTTTGAAGCCGTCGGTTTGTCGCGGGCGCTGGTGGCAGAGTTCTTCCCGGGCATGCCGTCGCGTATCTCCGGGATCGGGCTTCCCGGCATCCAGCATAAAGTGATTGAACAGCATACCAAGGCTTACAGGGAGGATATTATCAGCCTGCCGGTCGGCGGTCTCTACCGTTATCGCGCCTCTGGCGAAGTTCATTCCTTTGACGGTGAACTTGTTCATTTGCTACAGACGGCGGTCGAGAAGGACAGCTACTCACTCTATAAAAAATACAGCGACGGCATGAGCCGGATGGCGCCTGTGAACCTGCGCGACTTGCTTGATTTCAAATCTCCGCGTCAGCCGATCTCGATTGACGAGGTGGAGAGTATCACCGAAATCCGCAAAAGATTCGTCACTGGTGCGATGAGCCTAGGCGCACTTAGCCAGGAGGCCCATGAAACCCTCGCTATCGCCATGAACCGTATCGGCGGTAAATCCGACTGCGGCGAAGGCGGAGAAGACGTCAGCCGGTTCAAGCCGCGCCCCAATGGCGACAACGCCAATTCCGCGATCAAGCAGATTGCCTCGGGGCGTTTTGGCGTGACAGCAGAATATCTGACCAACTGCGAAGAAATCGAGATCAAGATTGCGCAAGGCGCGAAACCTGGCGAGGGCGGTCAGCTTCCGGGCTTTAAAGTGTCGGAAATGATCGCCAAGCTGCGCAACGCAACACCCGGCGTTACCCTGATTTCGCCGCCACCGCATCACGATATTTACTCGATCGAGGATTTGGCCCAGCTCATTTATGATCTGAAACAGATCAATCCGGAGGCACGGGTCTGCGTCAAACTGGTGGCGGAGGCAGGTATTGGGACGGTCGCCGCGGGTGTCGCCAAGGCGAAGGCCGATGTGATCATGATTTCCGGCAATTCCGGCGGTACGGGCGCCAGCCCGCAGACATCGCTCAAATATGCCGGCGTTCCCTGGGAAATGGGCCTGCCCGAGGTCAATCAGGTGCTGACCCTGAACAAGCTTCGACATGGTATCCTGCTCCGGGTTGACGGCGGTATGAAAACCGGCCGCGATATCGTGATCAGTGCGCTGATGGGCGGCGAGGAATATGGTCTTGGCACCGGCGCTCTGGTGGCATTGGGCTGTATCCTTGTGCGCCAGTGCCACTCCAATACTTGCCCGGTCGGGATATGCACGCAGGATGAGGATCTACGCAAGAAATTTGAAGGCAATGCGGACAAGGTCGTTAATCTGTTCAGTTTCCTGGCCGAGGAAGTGCGCGAAATCCTGGCGAAACTTGGCTATCGCTCGTTGCAGGAGATTATCGGGCGCAGCAATCTGCTGACGCAGGTAAGCCGTGGATCTGCACATCTCGATGATCTGGATCTCAACCCGTTGCTGGCGGAAGCCGATGCGGGAAGCAATCCGCGCTATTGCATCAATAAAGGTCCGGTTCCGGTCCCGGAGACGCTGGACGCCCAGATGATCATGGACGCGGCCAGCGTTTTCACGAAGGGGGGCGAGAAGAAGCAGCTTGCCTATAGTATACGTAATACCCATCGGGCGATCGGCACCAAGCTTTCGTCGCGGATCGTGCGGACATTTGGCATGACCGGTCTCGAGCCGGGCCATATCACGGTCAGACTTCGCGGGTCCGCAGGGCAATCTCTCGGTGCTTTTTCGGTGCAAGGGCTGAAGCTCGAAGTGCTGGGCGATGCCAACGATTATTGTGGTAAGGGATTGTCGGGTGGAACCATTGTTGTCCGGCCATTGACCTCCAGTCCGCTGAAATGGAACGAAAATACAATCATTGGCAACACGGTCCTATACGGAGCGACTTCCGGCTATCTTTATGCTGCAGGTCAGGCCGGGGAGCGGTATGCGGTACGTAATTCCGGCGCCATTTCGGTCGTTGAAGGATGCGGTACGAACGGCTGCGAATATATGACGGGCGGTATAGTCGCAATCCTCGGCGGAGTTGGGGATAATTTCGCAGCTGGAATGACCGGTGGGATGGCCTTTGTCTATGATATTGACGATGTTTTACCCGTCAATATCAACAGTGACTCCGTCGTCTATCAAAGAATTGCCTCCGGTTATTGGGAGAATGTCCTAAAACAGATGGTGACGGATCATGCTGAGCAGACACAGTCCCCGCTGGCGCAGTCGCTGGTTGCGGACTGGGGTTGGGAACTGGGTAAGTTTTATCAGATTTGCCCAAAGGAAATGCTCGACAAGCTCGCTCATCCACTTACTGACGAGGTGGTCCAGCAAATGGCCTGACGGAAAGGCCAATCACAGCATGAATAAAGTCTGGAGAGAGATCTTCGGGCTTTATTTTATTGGGCAATTTTTGCCGAAAGGGAGGTCGAAATGACCTTCTTTTCCGCGCCGCCCTTAGCTTTCTACCGCATTTCATAACCCTGACCCATTTTTAAACTGGCACAAAGCTTGCGTTCATTTGAGTCAAGCAGGAGTTACTTATAAAAATTCAGGAGTAAGGAAATTGCGTAATTCAGCGACTATTTCGTCTACCGCCTTCGATGAGTCCCGGCAGCCGTACGCTGACCCGATCATTAGCATGGATGATGTGAAATGGGCCGCGCGGCGGTTTATTCTCGTTTATGGCGATAACGCACCGGAAATGGCGTTTAAACAGGTCAACCGGCTGGACGGTCTTGGTAAAATACGTACGGCGGAAATGGTTGAGCGGGTCGGGCGCGAATGCGCCCGGCTTCTGAAAAAGAGTGAATACTTGAGAATTTACCCGATTAACTGACGGCATGCCCGAAGCATTGCCGGATTTTTTATCAAATCCGGCAATCAGCCTATTCTACATTTTCTCCGCATGAGGTAAGGTCGCCCCATGCGAACACTCTATCATTTCTGGATATCCCCGGCTTGCCGCAAAGTCCGTTTGGCTCTTGATGAAAAAGGCCTGAAATTCGACCTGCAAATCGAGAAACCATGGGAGCGGCGATCGGGGTTCCTTGCTAAAAATCCATCGGGAGACGTTCCGGTTCTCATCGATGAAAATGATATCGTTCTGGCGGACAGTCAGGCGATCTGCGAATACCTTGAGGAAACCTATCACGATGTCCCTTTGATGCCAGAGGACCGGATCGGGCGGGCGGAAGTGCGTCGGCTGGTCGGCTGGTTTGACCGGAAATTCTATTCGGAGGTTACCGACAATCTGGTCGAGGAAAAGATCATGAAGCGGCTGACCAAATCGGGGACGCCCAACACTGCGGCCATTCGCGCCGGGCATCACAATATTCACTACCACCTTGAATATATCACCTATCTCGTCGAGCGGCGCTCGTGGCTCGCTGGTGATAATTACAGCCTCGCGGATATTGCCGCCGCGGCGCAGCTTTCCAGCGTCGATTATCTTGGCGACGTTCCCTGGGAACAACATCCGGTCGCGAAAATATGGTATGCCCGGGCAAAATCACGACCGAGCTTTCGCGGCATCCTCGCCGATAACCTGCCCGGAATGCCCGCGCCGTCACATTATGCCGATCTCGACTTCTGATCCGCTTGGCAGTGGGATCGACAAGGAAGGCATTCGTGCAGAAGCCGTGGCCGTTGGTTTCGACGCCGCCGGTTTCACTGGCGCGGACTTCGGAGAGCTTCCGGGGCAGCGTCTCGATCAATTCGTTGAGCTGGATCGCTTCGGCGATATGGTTTGGATTGTCGAGAAAAAGGACCGCCGCAGCCACCCGCAGGCGCTCTGGCCGGAGGTGAAATCGGTAATTATGCTCGGGCTTAATTACGGCCCGGAGGCTGATCCGCTCATACATCACAATGCATCTGAAATTGGCGCTATTTCCGTCTATGCGCAGGGCCGTGACTATCATGATGTCGTCAAGAAAAAACTGAAACGCCTTGCCCGCTGGATGGTGCAAACCTATGGCGGAGATGTGAAGGTTTTTGTCGACACGGCGCCTGTCATGGAAAAACCACTCGCCGAAAAGGCCGGGCTTGGTTGGCAGGGCAAACATACCAATCTGCTCAGCCGTGAATTCGGCTCCTGGCTGTTTTTGGGAAGCATTTTCACGACGCTTCAAATCACGCCGGATCAGGCAGCTAAAGGCGATTGCGGCTCCTGCACCGCCTGCCTCGATATCTGCCCGACGAAAGCGTTCCCAGCGCCCTATCAGCTCGATGCCCGCCGCTGTATATCGTACCTGACAATTGAGACGCGATCACATATTGACCGGGAGCTGCGTCCGCTGATCGGCAACCGGATTTACGGTTGCGACGATTGTCTGGCGGTGTGCCCCTGGAATAAATACGCGAAAACGGCTCATGAGATCGCATTGCGGCCACGCCCCGAATTGCGGGCGCCAAGGCTCCGCGACCTTGCATCCCTTGATGATGCCGACTTTCGGGAAATGTTTACAGGCTCTCCGGTGAAAAGGCTGGGTCGCAACCGTTTTCTCCGCAATGTGCTGATCGCACTTGGCAACGGCGGAGAGGCGGCGGATCTGGACGTTGTAGAGTCGCTTTTGCAAGACGGATCACCAATTGTCCGGCTGGCGGCCGTTTGGGCATTTGGACGGCTGGCAGACAAAGAGACATATGGCCGTGGCATGCAGGATCTGTTAGGAAGTGAGGAAGATCCGGAGGTTTTGACCGAATGGCATATGAACTATGAGCAAGGTATGAAAAATGAGCAGGCTGGATAGCTTCATACGGCGGATGTCCGCGCAGCGCGACTGCCTTGATTATGCAGCGGGACTTATCACGGACATGAGGGGCTCGGTCCTTGAGCTTGGGCTTGGTAATGGCCGAACATTTGATCATTTGCGCTCGCTGATGCCGGGCCGGGATATTTACGTGTTCGACCGGCATGTAAGAGCGCATCCGGACTGCATTCCCGATGAAGAACATATGATTATTGGCGATTTCCGTGAAACCGTTCCGGCGGCAAAGGCAAAAATGGCGTCGCCCGCGCTGCTGGTCCATTGCGATATCGGTTCCGGTGACAAGGACCTGAGCGTCTTGCTGGCGCGGGAGTTAGGCGGTAGCCTGCCCACACTTTTGGCCAAAGGCGCCATTGTCGTCAGCGACCAGCCGTTCAACGTTAAAAGCTGGCGACCCCTGCCACTGCCCAAAGGCGTCGCGGAAGGCCGCTATCATATATATAAACAGATGTAAGCGTTTCTAACGCGCGGTATAGCCACCGTCGACGATAAATTCCGTCCCGGTGACGAAACCGGATTCGTCTGACGCAAGGAATAGAACCATCGAGGCGATCTCTTCCGGCCGTCCGAGGCGTCCCAGCGGATGCGATTGTTCCAGACGTCGTTGCTCCGTTTCCCTCGCGCTCTCTTCGATTTTATCGAACCGGCGCATGACCATCGGGGTTTCGATATAGCCCGGATGGACCGAGTTTACCCGAACGTTAAATCCGAGTTCCGCGCATTCTAGGGCGGCAGCCTTGGTGAACAAACGCACGCCACCCTTGCTCGCTGCATAGGCGGAAATGTTGGGCATGCCGACAAAACCGAGAACCGATGAAATATTGATAATCGAGCCGCCGCCGTTCTCTTTCATCACGCGGACCGCGGCCTGAGTTCCCAGAAAAGTTCCGTCGAGATTGATCGAGATTGTCTGCCGCCAGAAATCGAGGTTTGTATCGAGAAGTGCTTTCGCTCGTCCGATGCCGGCTGAGTTGAGGAGAATATCGAGTCGGCCCCAGCGGGCAACGATCGCATCGGTCACCGCTTTCCATTCCTCCGGGCTGACGACATCAAGGTTCATGTAAAACGCGTCGTACCCTTTCCCGACGAGGCTGGCGGCAAGCTCCGCTCCCTTTTCAGGTTCAATATCGGTGAGCGCCAGTTTCGCGCCTTCCCGCGCAAAGCGCTCAGCGGTCGCGCGGCCAATTCCGGAAGCCGCGCCTGAAATCAGCGCAACTTTACCTTCAATCCGTCCTGGATCCTTGGCGTGATTTTCCCCTGCCATATTTTTCTCCCCATTTTCTTATTATTGTCCGGAGAGTGTGCAGGAAGCGCGAAAAGGGTGCAAGCCCCATCCGTCTTAAGCCGCCGCTCTTTTTAAAATATAGGTTACGACAGGCGTGTGCCCCTTAAGCTCTGTCTCTCCACGTGGTACCAAGGTGAAGTCGCCCCCCAGCAAATCGGCGGTATCCTTTGAGAGCCATATTTGGCCCGGCTCTGCTGCCTGCTGCAGGCGGGCTGCAATATTGACGGCGTCGCCCCAGATATCATAGGAATATTTGGCATGCCCGATCACACCGGCAACAACCGACCCTGTATTTACCCCGACCCGTATGCCAAGGCCGTGATATTGCGTGGCGCAGATGGCGGTCATATAGGAAACTGTCTCGCAGGCGAAATTGGCGGCGTTCGCGGCATTTTTTTCCGGTTCCCCCTGCAATCCACCGCAGACCATATAGGCATCCCCGATCGTCTTGATCTTTTCAAGTCCATAGCGGGCGGCCATTTCATCAAATGTCGAGAAAATCTGATCTAGTAACGTCACAATTTCTTCCGGCGTCTTGTTCATGGAATAATTCGTGAAGCCGGAGATATCGGCAAACAGGATCGTGACATTGTCGAGCCGGTCGGCGATCGGACGCTGCTCCTGCTTTAACCGCTCGCCGATGGCTTCCGGCAACATGTTACAGATCAGATCTTCAGAGCGCTGGCGTTCCTTTGCCAGCAGATCGTAAGTCCGATCCTTCTGACCGACGAAATAGTTGAGCAATACAAAGGCGACAATGGATACACCGCTTAAATTCATGACAAACAAGGCGGTGACCAGCTCGGGTGGTAATTGGTTATCCGGCGCCACTGCAGAAGAGCCGATCGTGGCACCGACGGCCACCAGCAGAATAAAGGCAATAAACCATCGGGCGGCGACCTGGCGGTTCGCGAAAACGAACGCGCCCATCGGGCTGATCAGGGACCATATGACGACGGCAGAGGAATTGACAAATCCGCCCAGCTCCCACATCAGCAGGAAAGGCAACATAAGTGACAGGAAAAGCTGGCTCGTGCGGAGAAGCGTGAACCCTTTCTCGTGACGGAAGAGGGCGAGAGAAATAAAGGAAATTACCGCGAAGCTCCAGGGGATGGCGGCCGCCCTGAACTCTCCGAAATAGGCATAGAGCCCGCCCCAGAAAACGGCGGCGATTGCCATCATCAGCGCTGACAACACAAGCAGGCGGTGCGACAGTTCCTTGTTTTCAGACATTTTCGGAGGCATATTCATCAATGGCAATTCCAGTTGACTTCGCTGGGGTCTGCGGCCAGTTGATTATCCCCATCTCTGTGCCGTGGACAAGTCAAATGAAACAGATAATTTCAGGCCAGCCCGGTGAAGTCAAAATCGACGATGACCGGTGCATGGTCAGAGGGCTTTTCCCAACCGCGCGGCTCCAGATGAACATTCATGGATTTAAGATGCGGTTTCAATGCGGGCGTCACCCAGACATGATCGAGCCGTCGTCCCTTGTTTGCGGCTTTCCAGTCGCGGGCACGATAGCTCCACCATGAAAAGAGCGGTTCCGGTTCGGGCGTGAAATGGCGCATCGCGTCGACCCAGTCATGAGAGGCATAAATCCGTTCCATATGCTCAACTTCAATCGGCGTATGGCTGACGACTTTCAGGAGTTGCTTGTGGTTCCAGACGTCGGTTTCAAATGGTGCGACATTAAGATCGCCAACGAGGATCAGTTTGTTATCCGCAGATTGACGCTCATTAAACCAGGCCGTCATCTCGTTCATGAAATCGAGTTTGTGGGCGAATTTGTCGTTAAGATCGGCATCTGCGATATCGCCGCCGGAGGGCACATAGAAGTTATTGATCTCAACACCGTTTTCCAAGGTGATCGCGAGATGGCGCTTGTCATCCTTGCCGCACCACTGGCGGCTGTCGGCCGGGGTAAAGGGAAGTTTTGAGAAAATAGCGACGCCGTTATAACTCTTCTGCCCGGCGATAACATGGTGGTCATACCCCAGCTTGGTAAAAGCTTTGAGCGGGAACTCGTTGTCCGTCACCTTGGTTTCCTGCAGGCATAGAATGTCGGGATTGGTATCAGTGATGAACTGTTCGACATGATCCAGCCGGGCTCGCACAGAATTGACGTTCCAGGTTACAAGGCGCAATTTTCTCATTCTCGGGCTCTCATCGGTAATTTGTCAGAATATATTAAAGCTGTTGCCGGTTATGGCAATCGGCCAGTGCCCCTGCTCGAACAGCTTGTATTTGAGGGCAAACGGGTGGGTATCTTCCTCGCCAGCGGCGAGCACGAGTGCCGCCTGATGGCAGCCCTGTAGCGCCGAGCCGATTGCGGCGCGCACAAGTTCCTGATCCTCAATCCCGAGTTCATCGGTGACCGCTTCAACGGCGGGGGTGATAATCTCCGAGGCTGTCGCGGAGACATGGGTGAGGGCGAGATTGAGGTCTTCTTCGCTCATCAGTTCAAGCGCCTGGGTAGTGAGGCCCATGCGAAGCTGCTCTTCCGCTTCCCACCAGTCGCTGTTCCAGTCCGGATTGGTAGCTGCATAGGCGGCGTCGTCCCAGTTCTCAACCTCGGCAACGAACGCATCGGGAAACCCGAGCCTTTCCATATAGTCCCGCGCCGTCAGATGGGCGCTTCGGTTCAGCGGATCGCCGACGGCGGTAAACCAGGGGATGGAGGGGATTAATTTGTTGAAACGAACGACGGACACCAGGGTCGGATAATCTTCAATATCCGGCATCTCGTCTTCAAAATCGTCGTCGTAATCCATGGAAGTCTCTGTCTTTGCGGGAACCGGCAGAATATCTAGCATGGATCAGGTTGTAAATTCATGCTTATTCGTAGTCACTGTCGAAGAAGGTGAAAAGCTTGCCTTCCAGTTTGACATTTTTCTGCATATTGCCAAGACTGATGCTTGTCACATTCCCTTGCGCGTCGGTGACGAGCCATTGACGCAGCTGTAGTGGATTATCGCTGAAAATCAGGACGATATTTCCTTCATCAGGGTTTTCCGTATCGACAATCATGAGGCGGAGGGTGTTGGCCTCATGCTCGACCTTGGTGACCGTGACATCACCGCTCAGCTTGACGTTCTCGCGCAACAGGACGTTGACCGGTGTTGCCGAGAGAGGAAGGCGTGTTGTTTCCTTGAGCTCCTTATCGTGGAACACCAGCCACAAACCATCCGCGACCACCAGAATTTGCGCAGGCGGTTTGTATTCGAAGCGCATCCGACCGGGCTTGCGCATGTATACCTCCCCCTCCGCAATCCCGCCGGCTGAGTCAATTTGGAGAAAGTCGGCCTGCATTGAATTTATCGTATCGAGATAGGCCTCAACGCGGGCGATTTGCGCCCTGTCGTCTGCTCCAAGTGCCGCCGAGGCGGGCAAAGACGGCCCGATGATCATCAGCAGGCTGGCGAATAAGAGGCAGGTTGATTTCAGCAAAAAACGCATGTCTATCTCAATTTCGTATTAATTTTAAACGGCATCCTACGGGATGTTCTTCAGATATGGGGCTACCGCGTCGAATTGCCAGCGAAAACAGCCAACAGCTCTAGCGTTCCCGATCGTCGATATCGCGGGCAAGCACTTCGCGTTTGCCGACATGGTTGGCTGAGCCGATCACACCCTCCTTTTCCATCTGGTCGATGATACGCGCTGCGCGGTTATAGCCAATCTGCAGGTGGCGCTGCACGAAACTGGTGGAGGCCTTTCGTTCCCGGCAAACAAGTTCGACGGCGCGGTCATAAAGTTCATCCCCACTGCTGCCGCCGGACCCACCGCCCATCATGCTGTCAAAATCCCCCTGATCCTCTTCGGTAACCTCTTGCTTGTAGTCCGGTTCACCTTGAGCCTTAAGGAAGCTGACCACCTGTTCCACTTCTTCGTCCGAAACGAAGGGGCCATGGACACGCTGGACGCGTCCGGCACCCGGCATGTAGAGCATGTCGCCCTGTCCCAGAAGCTGCTCAGCCCCTTGTTCGCCGAGGACTGTCCGGCTATCGATTTTGGAGGTGACCTGAAAACTGATCCGGGTCGGGAAGTTGGCCTTGATGGTGCCGGTAATGACGTCGACGGAAGGCCTTTGCGTTGCCATGATCACATGCAGGCCAGCGGCGCGCGCCATCTGTGCAAGACGCTGCACCGCAACTTCGATTTCCTTGCCCGCCACCATCATCAAGTCGGCCATTTCGTCGACGATGATGACGATCATCGGCAGTGGCTCGGTATCAAGCGCCCGTTCTTCAAATACCGGCTCACCTGTAGCCGTGTCGAAACCTGTCTGTACCGTACGCTTCAGGATTTCGCCTTTTTTCTTGGCATCGCGGATGCGCTGGTTATAGCCATCGACATTGCGCACGCCGAGTTCTGCCATCTTGCGGTAGCGGTCTTCCATTTCCTTGACTGCCCATTTAAGCGCGACAATGGCTTTTCCGGGCTCCGTCACCACAGGCGCGAGCAGATGCGGAATTCCGTCATAGACCGACAATTCCAGCATTTTCGGATCGATCATAATGAAGCGGCATTCTTCCGGCGACAACCGGTAAAGCAGGGACAGGATCATTGTGTTGACCGCGACGGATTTACCCGATCCGGTCGTGCCCGCGATCAGCAGATGCGGCATGCGGGCGAGGTCAGCCACCACCAGATCGCCACTGATGTCCTTGCCGAGCGCGAGTGTGAGCTTGGAGCTGGTACTCTCATAGGCCGCCGCAGAGAGTAGTTCGCGGAGATACACGGTCTCCCGGCGCTGGTTCGGAAGCTCGATCCCGATGGCATTACGGCCCGGAATGACTGCGATACGTGTTGAGATCGCGCTCATCGAACGCGCGATATCGTCAGCGAGCCCAATCACGCGCGAGCTTTTCAGGCCGGGCGCCGGTTCCAGTTCATACAGGGTGACGACGGGACCCGGACGAACTCGGCTGATGTCGCCCTTGATCCCGTAATCGTCCAGCACGGATTCCAGCAGCCGGGCGTTCTTGGACAACGCTTCTTCGCTGACAGGTTTGGATACCAGCTTCCTGTCAGGAAGCGACAACAGGTCAAGCGGTGGGAGCTGATATTCTCCGGCGGGTCCAAGATTGAGGGCGGGCTGCTTTTCCGCCGCCACGCGTTTTCCAATCACGGCGCCTGCTTTACGTTGTTCAATTTGCGGCTCCGCCGCTTTGCGGACCAACGGTACTTTAGCTTTTTTCAGGCGCGATTTCTTTTTTGGCGCGGGACCGTCATCGTCAAGTCCATCAAGATCGCCATCTTCATCCAAGTCCTTTCCGCTCCGGAACTTGAAATCCCTAAGATAACCCGGAGCCAGGAGCAACGTTTGCAGGACGGCTCTGAAGGAAAGGCCCATAACCCGCCATTCCTGACCCGATACACCGAATGAAACCAGAAGCAGCAGTGCCGCAATAACCAGAAGAACGGGGCCGAGAATAGCCGGGTGAATGGCCAGGTTGATCTGCTGCCCGGCGACGATGATTGAATTAAAAATGACCTCGCCAACGATACCGCCATAACCGGAATTGAGCGGCCATCCGTCCGCGACCGGCAGCGCCGCGAGCGTTGCCGCGGCAAATGAAATGCCAAAGGGTAGCACCGCAAGGTGAATCCAGCCCCAGCGCAGTCCCCGGTGCGACATGACGCGCCAGGACCATGCGATCAGGCCAAGGATCAGGGCTACCGAGCCAAATCCTACTGTTTGCAATAAAAGATCCGCAAGATGCGCGCCCGGCCGTCCCAGCAGATTAGTCGCGGCATTTGCCGTCGCATGATTGAAGTTGGGATCGTCGGGTGAATAAGTGACAAGTGACAGGGTGCAGATTAGCGCCAGCAGCAGCAGCACCAGCCCTCCCAGTTCAATCAACCGCCTATGAATAAAATCCACGCTGCCGGTTGGCAAAAGGGAAATGGATTTGGAGCCTCTTGTTTTAAACATCATACCTTTATTCTATAAGCTATTGGCCAGTCTTGTTAAAGCCTCTTTGGTATCGTCCTGGTTGGCAACCAGGGCGACCCGGATATAGGCATTGCCCGGATTTACGCCATCCGGACCGGTGACGCTGAGATAGCGGCCAGGCAAGACGCGGATTGCTGCACGGGTCCATAAAGTTTTGGCTACCTCAACGCCATCACCAACATCGAGCCAGAGAAAAAAGCCGCCCTGAGGTCGGTAAAAGCCGAAGCGGTAGCCCAGGATTTCCTCCGCAATGTCAAATTTCTTACGGTAAAGGTCCCGGTTCTCGTCAACATGGGCTTCGTCGCTCCACAACGCGGTTGCCGCCGCGCAAACCGGCAAGGGTGACGCGGCTCCGGCAAAATTGCGTAAGTTCAGGAAGGCCTTGATAACCGCCGTTTCACCAACGCAAAACCCCGAGCGCAGGCCCGCCGCGCTGGAGCGTTTTGAGAGCGAGTGAAAGGCGAGCATATGATCGAGGCTGCCGCCCTCTTTCTTGCAAATCTCAAGAATACCTGTCGGTGGCTGGGCATCATAAATCTCCGAATAGCATTCATCCACGACCAGCATGAAATCATGCTTTCTGGCAAGCATAAGCGCTTTTTTCAGATAGTCGTTGCTGGCGACTGTTCCTTGCGGGTTCGATGGATTGCAAAGATAAAATGCGGAAGCCTGGTCAAGCAAGTCAGGATCCATTGCGGCCAGATCGGGGAAAAAGTTAGTCGCTGGCCCAGCCGGTATAAATACGGCCTCCGCGCCCGCCATCACGGCCGCCGCGTGGTAAACATGATAATAGGGCGTGGGCAGTAGAATTACAGGCTTGGGCTGATTGTGACCGGCGCGCGCCGTAATCACCGCGGCAATCATGTAAAGTGCCTCCTTGGTGCCGTTGACGGGTGCGATATTCTGATCGGCGCGCACCATCCCGTCCGGTAGCCCATAGCGGCGCGCAAGCCAGGCCACAATAGCGTTGCGCATCTCATCCGTTCCGTTTACCGGAGGATATTTTCCGTACAAATGTTCACTTGCCCGCAATGCATCAATCATCAGCTGTGGTGGCCGGTGCTGAGGCTCGCCCACAGTCAAGATAAGCGGCTCCATGCCCGGCGCCGGGGCCAGCGGGTCAAGAAGCGTGCGCAGGGCTTCGAAAGGCGAGCCCCGCAATTGTAGCAGATCAGAATTTATCATCTGGTTCGGATGCCGGTTACAAAGGGTATAAATCGGCCCCGAATCTAGATAAATCACCTAACGGATACAAGCCGCTTGACCTCAAGGCGAGTGATATTTAGGGATGCCTTGCTTTTATACCACTATTCAAGGGCGCCATGACGCAGCTAACGCAGGTCTTCCTCCGGATAGGCGCCGATTTTATGGATACTGAGATCAGCACCAAGGAATTCGTCCTCCTGCGACAGACGGATGCCGCTGATCGCCTTGAGCAGACCATAGACGACGAAGCCGGCGAAGAGCGCGTAAGCACAGCCGAGGAGGCTGACAACCAGCTGGGCGACGAAACTGACACCGCCAAGGCCACCCAGAGCCTCAAGTCCGAAAATCCCGGCGGCAATGCCGCCCCAAAGACCGCAAAGTCCATGCAGCGGCCAGACACCGAGCACATCATCCACTTTCAGCCGGTTCTGGCAGAAAGTGAAGGCGACGACGAACAGCCCGCCAGCAATGCCGCCTGTCGCCAACGCGCCAAGAGGATGCATGATATCCGAGCCTGCGCAAACAGCGACGAGACCTGCTAGCGCGCCATTATGGACGAAACCGGGATCGTTGCGCCCCGCAATCAGGGCAGCGATGATGCCGCCAACCATTGCCATTAAGGAGTTCACGGCGACAAGGCCGGAAATGCCGCCGATGGACTGGGCGCTCATGACATTAAAGCCGAACCATCCGATACAAAGGATCCAGGACCCAAGGGCGAGAAACGGGATATTGGAGGGAGGAATGCCAATCACGCGGCCTTCTGTTGTATAGCGACCGCGCCGGGCGCCAAGCAAAATAACGGCGCCGAGGGCAATCCAGCCACCGACGGCATGAACGACGATTGATCCTGCGAAATCGTGGAACCCGGCCCCAAACATGTTTTCGATGGCCTCCTGAAGGCCGAAATTCCCGTTCCAGATAATGCCTTCGAAAAAAGGATAGATCAGGGCAGTCAATATCGCCGTTGCGGCAAGTTGTGGCCAGAATTTGGCGCGCTCTGCAATGCCGCCCGAAATAATGGCAGGGATCGCGGCAGCGAAGGTAAGCAGAAAGAAGAATTTTACGAGGTCATAGCCATTACCGGCAAACGCGTAACCCTCCGCTTCCGCCTCGCCGGAGAGGACCGCGGCATTGACAAGAAAATCGACGCCATAGGCAACCGAATAGCCAATAATGAAATAACTGACCGTAGAAACGCTGAAATCGACCAGGATCTTGACCAAGGCGTTGACCTGGTTTTTTCGGCGGACGGTGCCGACCTCAAGAAAAGCGAAACCGGCATGCATGGCGAAAACAAGAATAGCGCCTAGTAGCACAAACAGGACGTCCGTGCCCGTAATTCCCTCAGACATTCAACTAAACTCCCTCATAAAAAATACCGCGTTGGGGCGCGGATTGTATTTCACTGTATCAAGGAGCGTGCCAAGAGAGATATGCTTATTTTTTCAGCGTTCTGGATAACTGGAAACCGCAGTTAAACAGATAATTGCCCAAATTCTAATCATTTTCATGATCAAAATTTGGGCAATTGCCTTAGTACTGCGCAGTGGTTATTCTGTGCAGTACTGGGCTTTTTGACTAGAAGGACTGTGAACCTTGCCCGAACTCTGGATAGGCTTCCAGACCGAGTTCTGCCTTGTCCAGACCCATCAACTCATCTTCCTCAGATGCCCGGATACCGACGGTGTATTTCAGGATCAACCAGAAAATGGTGCTGAGGACGACGACGAAGACGCCGATCGCGACAACGCCAGTAAGCTGTGTCAGGAAGGTTGCTTCCGGGTCGGAGATGGCGACCGCCAGTGTTCCCCAGATACCGGCGCAAAGATGTGCCGGAATTGCGCCGACGACATCATCGATCTTCAGTTTGTCAAGAAGTGGAACGGCGAAGACGACGATTGCGCCACCAACACAGCCAATAAGAATTGCCATGCCAACGGTTGGATCGGCGGGCTCCGCGGTGATCGAGACGAGACCGGCGATGGCGCCGTTGAGAGCCATGGTCAGATCGACCTTCTTATACATGATCTGGGTCAGGATCATCGCCGTGATAACGCCGCCCGCTGCCGCCATGTTTGTATTGGCATAGACATTGGACATTTCAATGGCGCTTGCCGCGGAGCCAAGGGCAAGAACGGAACCACCGTTAAAGCCGAACCAGCCGAGCCAGAGAATGAACGTGCCGAGAGTTGCCAACGGCAGGTTTGCGCCGGGGATTGGGTTCACACGGCCTTCGGCATTGAATTTGCCTTTGCGCGCTCCGAGGATAATAGCGCCGGTAAGAGCAGACCAGCCGCCGACAGAATGTACAAGAGTGGAACCGGCATAGTCGGAGAAACCCATTTCTGAGAGCCAGCCGCCACCCCAGACCCAGGACCCCTGAATCGGGTAGATGATAGCGGTCAGGAGAACGACGAAACCGAGGAATGGCCAAAGCTTGATCCGTTCGGCAAGCGCACCGGAAACGATCGATGCAGCGGTCGCGACGAAGACCATCTGGAAGAACCAGTCGGAAGATGCAGAATAACCGCCGTCAGAAAATGTACCGGCAAGAGCATCGGTATCTACTGGTCCCCAGAACGGGCTGAGTGTGCCGATATATCCTGTCACATCCAGGTACATCAGGTTATAGCCGACCAGATAAAATGTCAGGCCGGAAATGGCATAAAGGGAAATATTCTTGAGGCAGATGGTTGCCGTATTCTTAGAGCGGACGAGACCGCTTTCCAGCATCGCAAATCCAGCACCCATCCACATCACGAGGGCGCCATTTACCAAAAACGAAAAGGTATTCAGGATATAGGCTGTTTCGCCGTCGACGGCGGCGTAGGCCGGCACGGCGCCAACGAGGCCGAATACGGCTAGTGCCGCGGTGGCTATTTTTAGGTTTTTCAAGTTACGCATTGATAATCTCCTAGAGCGCGTCTGCGTCGGTTTCGCCCGTGCGAATACGGACCACATTTTTCAAGTCGAAAACAAAAATCTTGCCATCACCGATCTGGCCGGTTTTGGCAGCGCCCATGATGGCTTCCACCACACGCTCCGCCATATCCGCCTTGACGGCGACCTCTAGTTTTATTTTGGGAAGAAAGGAGATGGCATATTCCGCGCCGCGGTAGATCTCCGTATGTCCTTTTTGACGGCCATACCCTTTGACTTCAGTTGCGGTCAACCCATCGACACCAATCGATGTCAGGGCATCGCGCACTTCATCCAGTTTGAAGGGCTTGATAACAGCCATTACCAACTTCATGATGCTCACCTCTTGACTTTGTTTTTGATCAGGGAAGAAAAGCCCTGATTTCAAGTCTCTATTATCAAGACCCGTGCCAGTTACGGTTCGCGTTTATTTTTACTATATATTCAATAAGTTAGAAGAGGAACGTCAGGATTGCGATTCAATTTCGGGCATATAATTGCCTAAAAAATATGCAAAAATGAGAATTTGATTATTTTTTAGGCGTTCAATGGCTTGAGTGCCCGTTCGACTGCTGCGCTAAGGCGGAGCAGCTTCCCTTCCGTATAAGCGGGAGACATCAGCATCATGCCGATGGGCAATCCGTCCAGCAGGCCGGCAGGCAGGGTTGTGGAACAAAGCCTGAGTAAATTGGCAAGCCTTGTCAGGCTAATTGACATCATCGTGGCGCGCAAGTATGCCTCGAGATTCTCCAGCAGCGGCGCTATCGCCGGAGGATGTTCCGGTTGGGTCGTGCCGACCACCAAATCAAAATCAGCGGTTTGCCTAAGATACTCTCCTTCTAGGCGCTCCATTCCTCTGTAAAGAGCTGCAAGATCAACAGCGGTGAATTTTTCCGCGGCCAGAATGCGTTGTTCGATAGGTGCGTACATGCAGCCGGGGTTGGATTTCATCTGGTCCCCATACATCATGCAGGCTTCAATGGCAGCAGGGCTGCCGTGCTTGGCCGACAGCGCAACCACGTCATCAAAGGCAGGGACAGGACCATCAGTCACTTCCGCGCCAGCCTTCACGAGCAATGCCAGTCCCTCATGGATTTTTCCCGTAATCGCCGGATCGGCGAGCGCATCGAACTGGGACGTCGCGCGTAAAATCCGCACCCCCTTGAGTGATGCTCCCGACAGATCGGCAGCGGGCTTGCCCGACAATATGGCGCAAAGCGCGTTGGCGTCGGCGACATTCCGCGTCAGCGGGCCAACGGTATCTTGCGAATAGGAAAGGGGCACTGCGCCTTCGAGCGAGATCAGGCCATGTGTCGTCTTGAGTCCGGTAATGCCGCACCATGCAGCAGGAATACGCACGGAACCGGCGGTGTCCGAACCGATGGCGGCAGGCGCCAGTCCAAGCGCAACGGACAAGGCCGCCCCGGCGGAGGAGCCGCCCGGTACCCGGTCTGTTTTTTTATCATAGGGATTTGGACCTGTGCCGGTCCAGGGATTGACACCAATTCCCGAAAAAGCGATATCCGGCATATTCGTCTTGCCAAGGCAGACGAGCCCAGCCCTGGTCGCACGCTGTAGGCATTCCGCATCCTTCACAGGAATGCGTCCCTGATACAGTTTCGTGCCGGCCTCAGTGGCTGTCCCCGCCGTATCGAACAGGTCTTTCCAGGAGATGGGCACACCATCCAGCGGTCCACGGCGTATTCCTTGTTTTGCGCGGATAGAGGCGGCTTTCGCCTCCGCCAATGCCCGTTCCTCGGTCAAGCGGACATAAATGCGCTTCTCGGGATCGAACTTCCGGATGCGCTCAAGAAAATATTGCGCAAGATCAATTGGATCAATCGCGCGTTCGCCTATAAGATGCCCAAGGTCAAGGGCCGTCATGCCGTGCCAGGATTTTGTCATGGCGCCAGATTATGCCTATATCGAAGATGTAGCAAGACAAGCGGGAAATTTTAATTTCATGGCAGACGATAGGTTAAAGAACAGGATCAACGCGGACATTCTGGTTGTCGGTGGCGGGCTAAATGGTCTGCCTTTTGCCATTGCGGTTGCCGCGGCGGGACTTGAGGTTGTGGTGGTGGAGCGTGAGGCGCCGACAGACCTGTTTGACGCCGGATTTGACGGCCGCGTCTCCGCCATTGCCCATGCATCGCGCAATTTGTTCCGAAGTACCGGCATCTGGGATTATATCGAGGCGAAAGAACCAATGCTCGATATCCGCATTACGGACGGGCCGTCAAAATGTTTCCTGCATTATGACCATCGCCAGCTTGGCGACGAACCCTTTGGCCATATGGTGGAAAACCGGCATTTACGGCAGGCGCTATACAGGCGGGCCGCAGAAATCCCAACGCTGAAAATACTTGCCCCGGCAGAATATATCTCCATTGACCGAGAAAGCGAGGGCGCGGGGGCGGAACTAAAATCCGGTGACGTTATTTCGGCGCGTCTTATTGTTGGCGCTGATGGGCGTGCGTCACCGCTTCGCCGCCTTGCCGGGATAAAAGCCATTGGCTGGTCCTATGACCAAATGGGAATTGTCTGCACGGTCGCCCATGAAATTCCGCATCATGGTGTTGCACAGGAACGGTTTTTGAAACCGGGCCCTTTTGCCATTCTGCCAATGACGGGGAATCGTTCCTCGCTCGTCTGGACCGAGCAGACGGAACGGGCGAAATTGATCATGGCGCTGCCGGACGAAGAGTTTCACCGGGAAATGACGAAGCGTTTCGGCGATTACCTTGGCAAACTGGAAGTAGTCGGTCCGCGCTGGAGTTATCCGCTGACTTTGCATCAGGCAGAGCGTTACGCGGATCGGCGACTCGCTCTGATCGGCGATGCGGCGCATGGCATGCACCCGATTGCCGGACAGGGCTTGAATCTCGGTCTGCGCGATGTTGCGGCCCTTGCCGAGGTTGTCATCGATGCGGCGCGGCTGGGCCAGGACATCGGTGGGGCGACGGCGCTTGAGGATTATCAGCGCTGGCGGCGGTTCGACAGCATCGTGCTGCTGGCGATCACGGATGGCCTCAACCGTGTCTTTACAAACGACATCCCGCCCGTGCGTCTGGCGCGCGACATTGGTCTCGCAGCCGTAAACAAGATGCCGACACTTAAAGGATTTTTCATGGAGCATGCTCGCGGGACGGTTGGCAAGATGCCGCGGCTGTTACGTGGCGAAACCCTCTAGGGGGACTTACGGATCGCGGCTGAGACCGCGCTTTGCCAGATTATCGAGATAATTTTCCCAGACAGTGTCCTGATTGAGGCCGAGTTCATACAGATACGCCCAGGAAAATAGCCCTGTGTCATGAAGATCGTCGAAGCTGATCCTCACAGCATAATTTCCGACGGGTTCCAGTGCCATAATTCCGACGTGCCTGCGTCCCGCTACCGTCTGCTTCTGGCTGGCCCCGTGCCCCTGTACTTCCGCCGACGGGCTTTCCACACGCAAAAGCTCCGCCGGGAACTGAAAAGACTGTCCGTCAGCGAAGGAAACCAGAAGCCGTTTCTCGGCTTTTTTCAGCCGGACTTCTACAGGCTTTGGCCGACCGGCCTGATCGTAAATTTCACCAGTCATTATCCAGTTGTTTCGTCGAGTTCGCGGGCCTCGTCGAGAAGCATGATAGGAATGCCATTGCGGATCGGGTAGGCGAGGCCGGCCGCCTTGCTGACCAGCTCATTGTTTTCGCGATCAAATATCAGCGGCCCCTTTGTCAGCGGGCAGACTAGAATCTCCAGCAGTTTGGGATCGACGGCGAGTGTTTTGTTATCTGGCATGGCATTATCTCTTCGCGATTTCCCGTTATTGCACCGTCCGGTGCGTCTGGACTTGTTGTAGCATCATTTGCAGCAAACAAATCAGCAAATTTGATCGGGAGGCAATATCCTTTGCCTCGAGCAGCGCCTGCTTCTCAACTGGGGAGAACGGGCAGATCATGGACAGAGAATTGACAAGACTGTCATCCTCAAGATGGCTGAGCGCCTGCCAGTCGTTGACCCCCTCCTCAAATTCCAGGAAGTGATGCAACACATCATGCAGGGCATGGCGGTCTATTTCCCGGCACCTCATCGGTTCGAGATCATGAAGGAAATTGCCGTAATCCGCCTTCACCTGCCGGTACTGAGTGGCGACACTCAGCTCTTCCAGTATTTCAAAACGGCACACGCCCTCAAGGGTTATTCTCAGCATCCCGTTCGGCAGCTCACCAAATTCGCATATTTTCCCGGCGCAGCCGATCCGGTATATCTCCGGCTCCATCAAATTGGTTTCAGGATCCTTCGGCTGCACCATTCCGATCAGCCGGTGGCTTTCCATGGCGTCATGCACCATGGCGAGATAGCGCGGCTCGAATATATTGAGCGGGAGCTGGCCGGTCGCCAGCAATAATGCGCCTGTGAGTGGAAAAATCGGCAAAACAGGAGGGAGTTCTTCCAGCCCCGTCATGGCACTTGTATCCGTCATGCGAATAAAATCGAGGAAAGCTGGCGCCGGAAGCTTTTCGTCAGGGGGTTGGTTGGGCCCATCACCTCAAACAGTTTCAGAAGTTCCTGACGCCCCGCTGCTTCCTTCCAGTCACGATCGCGGCGGATAATTTCAAGAAGCTCCGTGCCGCCCGCTTCAAAACTGCCGCGTCCGACCAGTGCCTGCGCCAAGTCCAGACGGGCATCGAGATCGTCGGGATTTTCGTCGACCTTGGCCTGCAGGGGAGCTATTTCGCCGACATTGGCGGCATTCTCCGCAATGGAAATTGCCGCCATGGCCGAAGAAACCGCGGTCGATTTTTTCACACCGTCCGGCACCGTTTCCATCAGCGTTTTTGCTGCTTCAAGTTCACCAAGTTTAAGATAGACGCGCGCGAGCTGGGCCTTTGCGTCCATATGATCCGGCTCGAGATCGAGAATTTTGGCGAAGGCTGCCAAAGCAACCTCCGTATCATCCCGTTCCAGCGCCTCGGATCCCGTGGTATAGGCCTGCTCGATAGGTGAGGGCCCGATGGGTCCGGCATGCTTTTCAACAAAATCCTTGATTTTGCTTTCCGGCACTGCGCCCATAAATCCGTCAACCGGCTGTCCGTTCTTGAACGCGAAGACGGCGGGAATGGATTGCACGCGGAGGCTTTGCGCGATTTGTGGATGCTGGTCGATATCGATCTTGACAAGCTCAACCGCTCCCTTGGCATCCTTGACTACCTTCTCGATCAACGGGGTGAGCTGTTTGCAGGGCCCGCACCAGGGCGCCCATAAATCGACAAGAACAAGCTTTTCGCGGCTCGCGTCGACAACGTCCGCCATGAAGCTTTCTGTCGTACCGTCTTTCACCCAGTTTTTGCCTGTGCCGGGGGTGTCGCTAATCAATGTTTCCATGGGTTCAATACACCAAATATCTAGTCGTTGTCATAGACGGCAGACCTGCCAGCCCGGATCAAATATGCGCCCATGGGCATAGCATCTAAATCCCGGTTTGTTAAGGGCTCTGTTGTTGATTTAGGCCCCGTACCGTAACAATCAAGATGGGCCCTAATTCTTAAGCCCGCTCCGGCAATTCCAGCAGGCGTGGCTCATGCCCGCAAGCGCAAATGAATTTCAAAAGATCGGCGGAAGTTATCTGCGTCGTCATGCTGTTTTTTAAGGGATGATAGTTGAGTAAGTCATGGTCCATCATCCGCTTTTCAAGAATGACACGAACGGCCTGCTTTTTATCATTGATCAGGGAAAAGGGTGTGACTGATCCTGGCTCGACGCCCAGAATTTCGAACAGAAGTTCCGGCTTGCCGAAGCTGAGGTTCTTCGCGCCCACCAGAGGCCGGAAGGCTTTGAGGTCAACGGCCGTCTCCTGCAGGCAGACCACCAGATAGAGATCGCCGGTCTTGTCTTTCAGGAACAGGTTCTTGCAATGACCGCCCGGGATATGGTCGGTTTGCGCCTGCGCTTCCTCGACCGTAAAGACCTGGGCATGATGATGGGTTTCATGGGCGATTCCCAGCACATCGAGCCTTTCAAACAATTCCTCAGGGGTTGCGGGCATTTTCGGTCCTTTCTCCTGTCTGACGGTGGGGAAATTAGCGGCTTCGCCCGCGCGGCGAAATAAAGAAATGGCCGAAGCCGCATTTTTTTAAGAAAACGCGCTTGCATTCAGGGCCCATTTACGTATTATCCCGCCTCGCAGCAAATGTTGCACGCTCGAGCGGGCGTAGCTCAGGGGTAGAGCATAACCTTGCCAAGGTTAGGGTCGTGAGTTCGAATCTCATCGCCCGCTCCAATTTTCAAGAAACGCCCTGCAGGTTTGCGGGGCTTTTTTGTGCCGTCATCCCTTTCCCTCCAAAAGCCGGAACACGCCGCTTGCATTAAAAATAATTTTTTCGCCGACCCAGGCTTCGGCCTCAACGAAGGCGAAGTCGTCGCTCACGCCTGTCTGGCGCGCGGTTCCTTCGATCCAGTCGCCGATGTCAGCAGCGGCGCAGATGTTGCAATTGAGGCTGATGGTCACTGCTGTGATCTGGTTGGCTCGGTGCACGGCCGTCGCCATCAGGCCGTCGGCGAAGGTCGTCATCATCCCGCCATGCAGACGCCCGCGTGAATTGCAATGGCGCGCCGTAACGATGAGGCCGTGCCAGAACTGATCTCCCTCTACTTTGTGAAAAATCGGGCCATTATGGGTTGAAAAGGGCCCGCGCGTCCAGCTTTCGACAAATCCTGGGGCTGGAGAGTTATGTTTTTGTTTGTTTGTCATTTTCCGGACCCCTTTTTACAACAAAAAGCGGATTGACTTTCGTTATTAGACTTTTTATAAATCTTATAACGAAAGTTAAATCGCCGAACAAGAATAACCTGCACAGGGAGAATAAAGAATGAGCGACTATAAGAAACTGATTTTTGATCGTGACGATACCGTCACGACCATTACCCTCAATCGCCCTGAAGTGCATAATGCTCTCGACAGGGAACTGTCGGCAGAGCTGAAAGAGGCCATTCTTGCCGTGCGCGCCGACCGGGAATGCCGGGTGATGATCCTGCGCGGGGCGGGCAATACCTTTTGCGCCGGCGATGATATCAAGGAATTCAATGAATGGCGGGGGGATGAATCCTACTGGCAGGTCCGGCTGTATCAGGAAACGGTGCAGCTGATCGAGGACCTGACGCCGGTCACGATCGCCGCCGTCGATGGCGTCTGCACGGGCGGTGGGCTTGAATTGACCCTCGTCTGTGACTTTGTGGTGGCGACGGACCGTTCGCGCTGGGGCATGCCCGAGATAGACTGGGATATTACGCCGGGCTGGGGCGGCCTGTCGCGTATTCCAAAATTTGCCGGACGCCGCAAGGCGAAGGAATGGAACCTGATCGGCATGCTGTTCTCCGCCGACAAGGCCGAGCGCTACGATCTTGTCAATCGTGTTGTGGCTCCGAAAGATCTCGAGAGCGAAGTTGCGAAACTGACTGAAATCATGCTGCAAAAGCATCCGATGACTGTTCGCCGGACAAAATTTGCCTTGAACAAGAGTGCCGATTTGCCGGTTCAGGGGGCGCTCGCGTTTGAGGTTCCGATCATGCCCTATGCGCGCGGCTCTTCCGGTCTCAAGGATTTCAAGAACGGGGATAGCCGGAAAAGGCGGCGGGAACTGTCCAAGGATTTCTGGTCCGACTGAAAAATTTAATCATGGGGTCGCGCCCTGGCGCGGCTTCGCAATGGGTGTCAAAAGCAAGATGTTCCATTTATCGCAAGTCCTAGACTGTGTTACCGCCGCGATCCCGGAGCGGGAGGCGATTGTCTGCCGCGGCAAAAGATGGACCTTTGGCGATTTCCAGGATCGGTCGAACCGGCTTGCGAATGCCTTGCTTGCACTTGGGGTCGGCTGTCATACGGAACGCCGCGACCTGCGGAATTGGCAATCGGGTCAGGATCTGCTTGCGGTCTATCTTTACAACGGCAACGAATATCTCGAGACCATGTTTGGCGCCTTCAAGGCGCGGCTCGTGCCGTTTAATGTGAATTACCGCTACGTTGAGGAGGAGCTTGCCTATCTCCTCAATGATGCGAAGGCAAAGGTAATTGTCTATCAACGGAGCTTTGGCGAAAAGCTTGCAGCCATTCGTGACCAGCTCCCACATCTTGAAATATTTATAGAAATCGATGATGGCGGTCCGTCCTTCATAGAAGAGGCAATCGATTACGAGACTCTTCTTGAAGCGGCCGCCTCCAGCCCTGTGGCGTTCCCCCACAGCCCGGACGATCTTTATATCCTTTATACCGGAGGCACCACCGGTAAGCCAAAGGGCGTGCTCTGGCGGCAAGGGGATATCTGGATCTCGGTCCTGGGCGGGCGGCGGCTTTCGGACAAAGGCATTATTGATAGCCTTGACGAAGTCGCCGCGACCGTCCGTGAGGGAACGATGCCTGTCATGCCCGCGCCACCCTTCATGCATGCGGCCGGGCAGTGGAATGCCATCATGGGGTTATTGTCCGGGAACACGGTGGTTATCCAGAACCGCGTTGAACAGCTGGATCCCGTCGATATTCTCGAGACAATCGAGCGGGAAAAGGTGGTGATGATCTCCATCGTCGGAGATGCCTTCGCGCTTCCGTTGATCGAGGAGATAAAAACCGGCCGTCACGATCTCGGCTCGCTGCGTTTCTTTCTGAACAGCGGTGCTCATTTATCGATCAGGAGCAAGAATGAACTTGTCCGACTGCTGCCGAAGATCCGGATTCTCGATTTCCTGGGCTCCTCTGAGGGCGGCAATCAGGGCCAACATGTGGATGATATTGAGGGGAATCCACCCGGAACCTTCCGCATGTCACCGGGCAGCGCCGTCCTTGATGAAACACTTACCTATCTACTCAAGCCTGGCCATGAAGGGTTGGGTTGGTGGGCGCGGCGACGCCATGTTCCCATTGGTTATCTCAACGATGAGGAGGCGACGAAGAAAACCTTCGTTGAACTGGAAGGCGAGCCCTTTGCCATCGCGGGCGACCGGGCGCAGCTACTTTCCGGCGACATCGTCCGGCTTTTCGGCAGGGATTCCCTTGTGATTAACAGCGGCGGCGAGAAAGTTTTTGTCGAGGAAGTCGAAGAGGCCCTGAAAAAGCATCCGGCGGTCAAGGACGCCCTGGTCGTTGGCCGCGAGAGCGCCCGCTGGGGACTGGAAGTGACCGCCGTTGTCGCGCTGCAGGCGGGAATTGAGGCGAAGCCGCAAGAAATCCTTGAAGAATGTGCCCGCCATGTCGCCCGCTATAAATTACCCAAGGCGATATTTTTTTCACGGGAAGTCGCGCGGCATGCCAATGGCAAGCCCGACTATACATGGGCGACGGCATTTGTTGCGGAGCAGAAATCTCAAGCCGAGGCCTGATACGCAATATCGTCCAGGGTTACAGCCATCTCACAGGATCGACAACGCAGCTCCACAGAGAATTGGTGACCGCAGCTCTTATGCGTCAGGAGCAAAGGCGGTCCCTTTGAACCGGCGAGCCATTTATCTCCCCAGGCAATAATCGCGAGCGGAACCGCATAAAGTGCCAAGCCCTTCTCGGTTAATCTGTATTCAGAGCGGTGAGGGTAATCCGGCACGGGAGCGGTGCGTAAAACTTCCGCCGAAACCAGCCGCTTCAGTCGAGCCGTCAGGATGTTGCTAGCGATTGACAGGCGATGCTGAAACGCATCAAAACGTCGGATGCCGTAAAAGCATTCACGAATAATCAGAAAACTCCAGGGATCGCCGATCGTCGCCATGGCACGGGCAATGGAACAGGGCCTTTGACGCTCAAGCAAAGCCTGCTCCACATAGCGCATTTTCGCAAATTTCTCACGGCCCTTGCTGCGGCGCTTGATCCGGCTTTCGAAACTGACGTCCCTTGGATCCACCGGTTGATGACAATGCGAGCAGACAATGGCATTTTTCAGCTTGTGGCCGCATTCCTTATGGATCAGCCGCTCCGGCGTCGAGCCATCGGATGCCCAGTCCTCTCCCCAGTTAAGCGCCGCGACCAGGGCAGGCAAAAGACCACGACCCTGGTTCGTGAGGAAATATCCTTTTCGTAAGCCCTCAGGATTGAGAGAGCGTTGTTCCAGCACGCCATGGCGCACGAGGCGCCTGAGTACGCGCTTCAGCGACTCACGGGCAATGCCGAGATTTGACTGAAAACCGTCGAACTGAACGACGCCATCAAACAGCGCTTCTCTGAGTACCAGAAATGTCCAGGCGCCGCCCAAAACCTCGAAGGAACGTTCAACGGAGCAACTGCTTTCAGGCAACATTTCGTTCTGCAACATTTCGCCTGTATAACATTGTTGAGCTTTCAAAACGAGACTTTTATACTTGTGATATGAGACTTTTGTGGATAGTCTTGATACTTAGAGCGACAAGACGGAATAATAAGAATGAAAGCGATTGTTGTCAGCGACACGAAGGGTCTGGAAAGCCTGCAACTGACGGATTTCCCCCTGCCCGATGTACGTCCTCGCGGCGTTATTGTTGAGATCAGAATCGCCGCGCTCAATTTCCCGGATGTCTTGCAGCCGAGCGGTCTTTATCAGGATCAGCCCGAACTTCCCTTTGTCCTGGGATTGGAATTTTCCGGCATCGTAAGGGAGGCCGGCGAGGAATGCCGTCTTTTAAAAACCGGGGACCGGGTTGTTGGCATGGGTCAGGGCGCGTTGGGACAATTCAGCTCCGCCCGCGAACAGATGTGCTTCAAGTTGCCGGACTGCATGCCACATGATCTTGGCGCGGCGATTCCGCTCGCCGGGGGGACCGCAATGTACGGCCTCAAATACTGTGGACAGCTTGTTGCAGGAGAAACCCTCGTCGTTCTCGGCGCAGCTGGTGGTACAGGAAATTATGCGGTGCAGATTGGGAAGGCGCTCGGCGCCAGGGTCGTCGCCGTCTGCTCCAGCCCGGAAAAGATGCGATCGGCTATGGCGGCGGGTGCAGATGTTGTAATTAACTATCGCGTCGAAGACCTGAAAGAGCGTCTAAGGGAACTCACTGACGATAAAGGCGTTGACGTGGTGTATGATCCTGTCGGCGGCGATCTTTTTGACATCTGCGCACGGCGAATGGCGATAGGCGGAAGGATACTGATAGTCGGCTTTGCGTCGGGCCGCATTCCGGATCTCGGCGTTAATATGCCTCTCATCAAGTCATACGCGGTGCTGGGCGTAAACTGGTCGCTGACGGCCTGGCACCGGCCGGAAATTTCGAGCCGGGTAATGGCGGATCTTTTTGATCTGTGCGAGCGGGGCCTGGTGCGCCCGGTCATCGACAAGGTCTATCCGTTGGAAGAGGCGAAAGCCGCACTGGCCCGCCTTGAAAACCAGCAGGCCATAGGTAAAACTCTGATTCAGGTTGGCTGATCAACGTTGCCGCGGTTCGACTTTCGATTTGAAATCCAGATGTCCAGCGACCAATGATCACGATGGCGGAGCAGCCAGAGGGCGGCAAACCCTCCAAGCGCCGCCACGGCAATGGCGTTATTGCGATTGACCGGGAAATTATCCTCGATAACAAAGGGCGCAATCAGGGTCGGAAAAATGACGATTACCGTAACAAGATGCATGAGGAACAGGAGCCCATAGGTAAAGATGCGCCAAAACCCGAGCGCGGCCAGCACACAAATGACGATCTGTGCGCCGCCCATGAAATAGGGCATTGTCTCGCCAATGTCGATTCCGTGAAAATATCCCCAGATACGAACATATTGTCCCGGTTCAATAATCTTGTTGGTGGCCCAGACGAATATAAACCAAGCAAGCCCAACGCGCAGCAGCAAGAGCGCAAGCGCCTCCTGTTTGTAGTGATCAGTCATTGCGGCCCTTCTTTCATAATTTAGAGAAACCCTTTTCGGCGTAATAGCAGAGGGCGGGCGCAATTCACGTACACAAGTTCTCACCGTTATGTGAACAAAATAGGTAATTAAATAAAACGATGGTCACACTGTGAGTATTGAGGCAAATCAATGCGGGCCAGGTTGCATCCATATTTAACCTGCTTATCTATGATATAGCTAAATCGAAAAGGAGCAGAAATGACGCACGTCCCACATGAGCTCGCTGAAGAATTTCCAGAAGCAAAAGAGCAGATTCATACACTCACTCAATCTGACGTGCATTTCGCAAAGCTTGCGGATGAATATCATTCCCTGAATCGGGAAATTCACCGGATTGAAACCAATGTCGCCCCGGCGGACGAAGGATATGAAAAACAACTCCGGCGGCAGCGCCTGGCAATAAAAGACCAGATCAACACCTATCTTGCCTAAGCCGCAGTCCGTTTCTAAGATTTCCGCAAATATATAATCCAGTAGACGAGCGCGACGAGCCCGCCGCCGCCGACAATATTGCCGGCGGTTACAACCAGTAAATTTAGGAAGAGTGCAGAAAATGTGACAATTTCCGATCCCGCGAGATATCCAATCGGAATTAGGTACATATTGGCGACGGAATGCTCAAATCCGAGGGCGACAAAAGCGGAGATCGGGAAAATAATCGCGAGGATTTTCCCAGTCACGGTGCGGGCTGAGAAACAAAGCCAAACAGCAAGGCACACCAGCGTATTGCACAGGATGCCGCGGAAGAAGGCTTCATGAAGAGGTAGCGCGATCTTAGCATCTGCAATGCTGACGGCGGTTTTTGCGACAGCGCCACCGTCAAGCAACAGGATACCTGAAAGGGTAATGATTGCGGCAGTTCCAAGGGCGCCGATAAAATTACCGATATAGACAATGCCCCAGTTCCGAAGTAGCTGACGGTGCGTTACTTTGCGGCTCGCCCAGGCCATGGCGATAAGATTATTGCCGGTAAAGAGCTCTGCGCCGCCCACGATAACCAGGATGAGGCCCGTTGAAAATGCAAGGCCACCCAGAAGACGAGCCACGCCAAACCCCAAACCGCTGTCCGTGATTACCAAGGTGTAGAATGCAGCGCCCATGGCAATAAACGCACCGGCCAGGATAGCCAGCATCAAGGTCGGAATAAATTCCTGCGTCGTCTTGGCTACCCCCATCGTTTCAACCCTCAGTGCAATCTCCCTGGGGCTGTAGGCGTCAAAAGCATGTTCGAGCGGATCGTTGGGCATATGTATGACAGTCTTATAAGATTATTCTTTATACCGTACGGGAAAGCGCCTTCTATGCAAAGGCTTCGCCGTAATCAACGGATGCTGCAGGATATTGCTTTTGCCGGAATAATTTCAGGGTAAACTGAAACGATGATCAGGATAACCGCAAATATCGTTCTCGATGACGACGAGATCCGGGAAAGCTTCATCCGGGCATCCGGACCCGGCGGGCAAAATGTTAACAAAGTGGAGACAGCTGTCCAGATCCGGTTCGACGCAAAGAACAGTCCGAATCTTTCTGTTCCCGTATATGAAAGGCTTGCCGAACTCGCCGGACAGAAAATGACAAAGGACGGAGTTCTGGTCCTGACCGCCAGTGAGTTTCGTAGTCAGGATCGAAATCGCAAGACAGCTATCGACCGGCTCACGGCCTTGATTCGGAAAGCAGCCGTGGCCCCCAAATACCGCCGTCCGACGAAGCCAACATATTCCTCGAAGCTGAAACGGCTCGAAAAAAAGCAGCAGCGGGGCGGCATCAAAAAAAATCGGAGGAGAGTTGAACCGGACTGAACGGTTAGCTTAGCCTTTCCCCGCGAATTCCGCCCGGGGTTGGTTATTTGGCGGCGTCCGGCTATTCCTATATTTGCATGCTTCTCACTGTGGCCCATTGACTTATTGAAAATACAGTCTAAATAGTGGCCTACGTGTTACATTCGTTTTGACTTGCCTAATTAGCCGGTACGCCGACTAGCTTAGTTATTCCCTGACAATGTGATCGTTAAACGGACTGCAGTCGCGCATGGTGTGCGGCGCGGAGTTCACGTTGCTATAAGAGGAATAAAACTATGGCTACTGGTACTGTAAAATGGTTCAACCCGACAAAGGGTTTTGGATTTATCGAGCCTGATGATGGCTCAAATGACGCTTTCGTTCACATTTCGGCCGTTGAACGCGCCGGACTGAATACCCTGAATGAAGGCCAGAAGGTTTCTTTCGAACTCGAAGCCGGCAAAAACGGCAAATCTTCTGCGGAAAATCTTTCCGTAATCAAATAATTGCGAAAAAGCGCCGCCTCCGGCAATTTGTTGGGGGCGGCACCACGATGCAAGCAATAAGCAACATCGCTATCTATAGAGACGTTAAGAAGCTGAGCGATATTTTTGTGGCCTGTCTCTTGTCTCGGACTTTGCAAAAAAGCTCAAAAGCTTTCGGCACTGCCATGCGGTAGAAAATTATCGCTTCTTATGCTCAAGCCGCTGCAAAGGAATCCAGAATGAAAAAATCCCTGAAATCAACGGCGAGCGAACAGTTCACTCTGAGCCAGAAGAAGGCAAGAACCTTTATCAAGGAAAAGGACAAGGCGGAGCAGGAGCGAGCGGATAAAACTGCTCGACTTAAAGCTCTTCGCTTGGCAAAGGCAACCTCAGACCGTAAAAAATAACTCGGTCACGTGAACTTCATTCGGGCAATCTGACGGCTTGCAAGCTATTTCCCACCGTTGCCGAACCATATCCTCACCAAATATGAGCTGGACTGCTCCGACATCGTAAACGATGATAGCCGTGCAAGTGGTAAAAAACATATAGGATCGAAGACGCTTTCAAGGAACTCTCTATCCGGGAACAATTCAGCGACAAGGGACGCGAGCGTTGATGTTTGGAAACTGGAAAATTGCCTTCCTGTTGCTTATCGGGTGGCCTGAGCGTGTCTCAATCCGCACCCTGCCGTCTGAGAAAGGTGGAAGCACCCTCGCCATCTATAGCCGTTCAGTCTACGGCCAATCAGATTTTGGCACCAATAAAAGCCGAATTGGAACCTCGCTTTCTACACTTGAAAACGCATTCTAGGTCATTGTTTTTCGGGGTTTGTCGGCGGCCTTGCCCGCATACATGTATAAGCCATCCCACGTCCGCTCAGCGTATGACAAAAGGGCATATATGAAGACTATCACGCCAAACATCTCCAAACACTCTTCAAGGTTTGCAATAAGGTAGTAAGTTAAATCTCCATACTTTTCCCACTCTATCGGCTGGTACCACGATACGCCGATATAGAGACCACCGACCGCTTCCATACCCAATGCGCCGCTGACAAAAAGTACGCCAGATAGCGCAAACAAAAGCCGTGTCCTCGGCGGTAATGATAAAATAAATCTAAAATAGACGACCGCTAAAACCAGGACAAAAGTGCCATATGGAATAAGCCATACAAAATTGTCAAAATCGGACGGCGCGTGGAACCGCCAGAAAATCTTGATTATGAGTTCATGAATAGAAATATTTTCGTCAACAGAAAGGTAAAGGAAAATAAGTGCAAGGCCTAGCCAATATTTAGAGTCTTTGCTCCTTTCTATCCGTCGAATGAGCCCCAACGCGAGAAGTATAGTGGCGGCAAAAAGCAAATCAAATGAGGAAAAATAGGATGGAATATTCGCTTCAGTATCGACATCAAAAAGATAATATAACGTAGGGTGCCAACGATGGTATCCATATGCCAGAATTGACACAAATAAACTGGTGGCAACAAGCAATATTGCGACAGCCGATAGAAATAAAAATATCTTTTTTGAATCCAATATAACGCCCATTTACTATCCTTGATTGTTGTAAAAAACTGGCCATGTTAATTGCAAATGCAGAATTTCAGGTGCGGGGTAAAATTTTTTACAACCCCCCATACTGATAAATTCCAAATTACCCTCGTACCCAAAATTCCAATTTTCCTGATCTTGAATATTATGACATACCATCACTTTCCTAGTAGAATGTTATCCGTTTGGCAATAGGAAATGAGACCTCGATTTACTGACTGGCAGTGCCCGTTTTCTGCCAATATGGCCGCCTTCACGCTTAAAATTAACAGCCTTATCCGTTTGTGAGCACTACTGTTTGTTGAGTCCAAAGGCTTGTGCCGTAGTCCTTTTCAAAACTACCCTCCCCCCCTTGAAGGGGCAGCCTCGATCTTTAATCCGCCTTGCCAAGATGTTCCAGCGTTAGGCCGTTCGCAGTCCGCTTCTTAAATCCCGTCAAGTTGGTGTTTTCAGATTTAGGTGTTCCGTCCTTTTCAACCGCATAAATACCGTTGTCGGCGATCTCTATGACATTGAGATAGCTGTGCATCTTGTCATTCTCCTTCAGTTGTTCGCCAAAATAAGCCGTGATGAAATGCTGGGTGATATTGTTCATGCGGAGCGTATCCCAATCCGCATCCGCATAATGCTCGAACGGGATAAAATCAAGATTGGTGACAGGCTTCCAGTATCCTATCGTTGCCGACTGGAGCGCCCCAGCTATATTCCGGTGCTGGCTTCGGCTACACCGCCGCCTGCCGTAATTACCGAACCATATGCCCCCATGGAATAGCCTATCAGCCCGATATTGGAGGTATATTCACATGTTATCGGGGGAATCGCTATAGATTTTTGCATAAGAAGCTTATTAACTGCATATAAATTAGGCGGATATTTATTAATTCAGTAGGGATTCATAAAAATTGCCTAAAAAATAGCCATTTTTCTAAAATGGCGATCCTTTGGACAGAGCGTATTTTTCAAAAAAATTTTGTGAGCCACAAATAATTATTTGTTTTCATAGGTTTATAAATTCAGGCAAGCGGATGGATAGTTCTGGCATGACCCTTGCTTTTAATGCTGCATTGCAACAACAACAATGGGCTATGGAGGCACAACGCAATGTTAGGACTACGCAAAGTAGCAGGAATTTTTACGGGCGCGGCCATGTTGGCGACAAGCGCTTTTGGTCTGGGTTCCGCCCAGGCCGCGGATGATGTGATCAAGGTTGGGGTCCTGCATTCCCTTTCCGGAACGATGGCGATTTCGGAAACCACTTTGAAGGATGCCGTCCTGATGATGGTGGATGACCTCAACAAAAATGGCGGTCTTTTGGGCAAAAAAGTAGAGGCAGTGGTTGTCGACCCGGCGTCCAATTGGCCGCTTTTTGCAGAAAAGGCGCGTGAACTGATAGAAGTCGACAAGGTTGATGTTGTTTTTGGCTGCTGGACATCCGTGTCCCGCAAGTCTGTTCTGCCGGTATTCGAGGAATTGGACAGCTTGCTGTTCTATCCGGTCCAGTTTGAGGGTGAAGAAAGTTCGCGCAACGTTTTCTACACGGGCGCGGCTCCGAACCAGCAGGCCATCCCGGCCGTTGAATATCTGATGAGCGAAGAAGGCGGTAACGTCAAGCGTTGGGTGCTGGCGGGTACCGACTATGTCTATCCACGCACAACCAACAAAATTCTTGAAGCCTTCCTTAAGTCAAAAGGCGTCAAGGAGGAAGACATCATGATCAACTACACGCCGTTCGGTCATTCCGACTGGCAGACAATTGTTTCTGATATCAAGAAATTCGGCTCAGAAGGCAAGAAGACGGCCGTTGTCTCCACGATCAACGGTGACGCCAACGTGCCTTTCTATAAAGAGCTCGGCAACCAAGGCATCCAGGCTTCGGACATTCCCGTTGTCGCCTTTTCCGTTGGCGAGGAAGAACTCGCCGGTCTCGATACAACGCCACTGGTCGGTCACCTCGCCGCCTGGAATTATTTCATGAGTGTTGATACACCGGAGAATGCCGCTTTCATCAAGAAATGGCATGCGTTTATTAAAGACGACAAACGTGTCACAAACGATCCGATGGAAGCCACCTATATCGGCTTCAAAATGTGGGCACAGGCGGTTGAACAGGCTGGAACCACTGATGTTGATGCGGTGCGTCAGGCAATGTACGGCCAGAAGGTTAAAAACCTGACCGGCGGCGTCGCTGTCATGAACACGAACCATTACTTGTCGAAGCCGGTGTTCATTGGTGAAATCCAGGATAACGGCCAGCTTGAAACAGTATGGCGTACGGAAGATATCGTAGTTGGCGATTCCTGGAGCGATTACATTCCTGAAAGCGCCAAACTCACCGCTAACTGGACCTATCCTTACGTTTGCGGCGGCTGTGAAAAGCCAATGTACTAGTGTCTAAAACGGGGCCGGGCACAAACCGGCCCCACCTTCCTTCATCCATTAAAGAGAATCCGGTTTACCCCCATGCGGATATCCTTAAAAGCATTTTTGGCAGCCCTACTCCTGATGCTGACTTTCCAGCCGCTCGCATATGCGGATTTGGCGGAAGCGGCCAAGGGCCTGCTTGCCAAAAGTTATAACGACAAGACTGCCGCAGTAAAAAAGCTGGCGGCAACGGGAGATCCCCGCGCGGCTGCCCTGCTTGAGGCCTTGCTGTCCGGCGATCTCTATAATCAGGGAGGCACGGAAATTCTGGTTGTCGCAAAAAATGCGGCGGGTGGATACCAGATTACCGATATCCTGACAGATCAGGACCTTGGCGTTGTCGCGAAGGGAACACTCTCAAAGATCCGGATCAATAATAATATGCGCGGCCTTATCAAGGGCCTCCTTGGCAGCCTGACCTTATTGAATGCCGATCCCGCGCTGCGCTTGAAAGCAGCGAACGCCATCTTTAGAAGCCGGCCGGAGGATATGGCCAAACCTGTCGCGGATGCGCTGGCCGCTGAAACGGACCCGACCGTGCAAACGGCATTGGAGCGTGCCCTTGCGGCGGTAAACCTTACCCATGGCGATACGCCGGAAATTCGCGCGGAAGCGCTGTTGGTTTTGCAGGAATTGCACGATCCCGAAGTCAAGGGATTGCTTAGCAAAGAGGCATATAAGCTGGCATCAATGGATAATCAGTCTGCTGAAAATATTCAACTTGCGCAGGGTATACAGGCGGCGCTTGCCCGCATTGACGAGAAGCTGGCATTTCTCGGTATTGTTGAAAATATTTTTCAGGGGCTGTCTCTGGGGTCGGTTTTGTTGCTGGCCGCGATCGGTCTCGCCATCACCTTTGGCGTGATGGGCATTATCAATATGGCCCATGGGGAAATGG
>JAIOYL010000102.1 GCA_021741195.1 Sneathiella sp.
ATTCCTCCCCTGCCGGATTGGCCATGCAGATATAGTCTTCCTCATCTATAACAATAAGCGGATCAGGCAAGGCATTGAGAACGCTAAGAGCGTCTACTTCTGTTTTTTTGCGTTTCGTTCCGCCAAATGGGTTGGGAAGTGGCATGTTACGCGCTTTCCTTCTGTTGTAACCCGTCATAGAAATTGTTGATTTCGTCCCGGACCTGTCGCCAGTCATTCATACGGACCACTTTTTGGCGAAATTCCTCACCGCCCGCCAACCGCTCCGTATACCAGCCAAGATGCTTGCGGGAGACGCGAACGCCCACCTCCACCCCATAGAGGTCAATGAGGGCGTCATAATGCTCAAGCAGGACCGATTTTTGCTCGTCAAGGGCCGGATCGGACTTGCGTTTCCCGGTTTTCAGGAATTCCGCCACCTGGGCGACAAACCACGGACGTCCGTAACTGCCGCGCCCGACCATCACCCCGTCCGCACCGGATTGACGGAGGGCTTCCGCCGCGTCCTCGCGGGTCTGGATATCGCCATTGGCGATTACGGGGATGGAAACGGCGTTTTTGACATCGCCAATATAGCGCCAGTCTGCATCCCCTTTAAAAAACTGGCAGCGGGTGCGGCCATGCACGGTGAGCATCCGAATACCGGCACCTTCGGCGATTTTCGCAAGGTCCGGCGCGTTGCGCGAGTCATCGTCCCATCCGGTGCGCATTTTCAGCGTGACCGGGATATCGACGGCATTCACAGTGGCCTTCAGGATTTTTTCCGCATGGGCCAGATCGCGCATCAGGGAGGAACCGGCCATGCCGCTGGTTACTTTTTTCACCGGGCAGCCCATATTGATATCGATGATCTTCGCGCCCATTTCCTCGTTGAGCTTCGCCGCCTCGGCCATAATCTCGGGATCGCAGCCGGCCAATTGCACCGCCATCGGCTGATCATCATTGGCAGAGCGCACGATGCGGAGAGAACGGCGGGTTTCAGCAACCATCGCCTTGCTCGCCACCATCTCGGAAAAGACGAGCCCGGCGCCGTATCGCGCCACAAGGCGGCGGAACGGCAAATCGGTGATCCCGGCCATCGGCGCGAGCAATACGGGAGTTGTAATTTTTGTAGCACCGAGCGTTATGATCATTTTTTATGCAATTTAAATTTTGACTAATAATTAGGCACTATAAAACCCTCTTCGCTGCACTGCAACAGATTCATGCGCAAGCTGTCAATTTTATTGAACCCGGGGCTCCCGCGAACTATTGTCGGCGCATGACAGCCATCGCCCTTATAGTCGCCGCTGGCCGTGGCGCACGCACTAAAATGGATATTCCAAAGCAATATCTTGAAATTGCAGGAAAATCTGTCCTCCGGAGAAGCGTTGAAGCCTTTCTGGACCATCCCGGTATTGACGGCGTTTGTGTTGTCATCAATGAGGGCGACAGGGATCTGTATGAGAAGTCTATCGGGAATCTTTCGCTCCTGCCGCCCGTTCCGGGCGGCGCGGAGCGACAGGATTCGGTTCGAAATGGCCTTGAGAACCTCGCCCAGAGCCCGCCGGATGTTGTGCTGATCCATGACGCCGCCCGCCCCTTTGTGAGCGCAGCGCTTATCTGCCGCTGTCTTGATGCCCTGAGTAGAGCAGAAGCCGTGCTTCCGGCGCTCCGCATGACCGACAGCCTCAAAGTCCTGGACGGTGATAGCATCACTGGCGCCATCGATCGCGACAAGATCGCTGCCGCCCAGACGCCACAGTGTTTTACCTTCAGTTCCATTCTTGAAGCGCACCGCAGGTTTGCGGGCGAGACCCTGACGGACGATACATCGCTTGCAGAAAAAGCGGGGATGGCGGTGGTGATGGTCGAAGGCGAAACAGAAAACTTCAAGATCACAACGGCGGCAGATGTTGAAAAAGCGCGACAGCAGATTACCCGGACCCTTGCCGACATCCGGACCGGCCAGGGCTTTGACGTCCATGCCTTCGCCGAAAACCGGGAATTATGGCTGGGTGGCATCAAAATCCCCCATGACAAGGGCCTCAAAGGCCATTCGGACGCGGATGTCGCGCTCCATGCGCTCACAGACGCCTTGCTGGGCGCGATCGGTGCTGGCGATATCGGCGTTCATTTTCCACCCAGCGATGCCCGCTGGAAAGGCGTTTCCTCCGACCTCCTCCTCACCCATGCGGCGGCGCTCATTGCGGAAAAAGGTGGCATGATCAGCCATGTCGACCTCACCCTTATCTGCGAATCCCCGAAAATCAGCCCCTACCGGGACGCCATGCGGAACCGGATCGCAACCCTGCTTGACCTTTCAGAAGACCGCGTCAGCATCAAGGGGACGACCACGGAAAAGCTCGGCTTTACCGGTCGCGGCGAGGGTATTGCCGCGCAGGCGATTGCCACCGTGAGACTGCCCGAATGAGCGGCACAACCTCTCTCTCCCGCTGGCATCCGGCGGTCATCTGGTCGACCTGGTTCTGGAGCGGCCTTATTCCCAGGGCGCCCGGCACGATGGGCTCACTCGCCGCGCTCCCCTTTGGCATCCTGATCCTCTATTTCTTCGGCGCGCCGACGCTCGGCATGGCGGCTCTCTTTGCCTTCTTCACCGGCTGGTGGAGCACGAAAATCTATCTCGACAAAACCGGCAAATCCGACCCTGGCGAGGTGGTGATAGATGAGGTTGCCGGGATGTGGCTCGCACTCCATGCGGCGGACATGAGCCTCCTTATGATCCTGCTCGCCTTTGCTCTCTTCCGCCTTTTCGACATCTGGAAGCCCTGGCCAATCCGCTGGCTCGATAAAAATGTCAAGGGCGCCTTCGGCGTCATGATCGACGATGTTGCGGCAGGGCTTGTCGCCTCGGTCCTGCTGGTCATTATTAAAAGGGTATATTATGGGTATTTTTAGCACTGAAATCGAAACACTGGCGACAGAGGTTCTGGAAAAATGCCGCGGCAGAAAATGGCAGCTGGCAACGGCGGAATCCTGCACAGGCGGCCTGATCGCCGGGGCGCTGACCGAAATTGCCGGATCATCGGATGTTTTTGATCGTGGCTTTATCACCTATTCCAATGTCGCCAAGAACAGATCCATTGGCGTTGCGACCGAAAGCTTGCGAAGTTTTGGCGCCGTCTCGGAGGAAGTGGCGAAGGAAATGGCCCTGGGCGCACTCAATACCGCGAGTGTGGATATTACTGTTGCCGTCACCGGCATTGCCGGGCCCGGCGGCACCGCCAGCAAGCCCGCCGGCCGCGTGCATCTCGCCGTCGCGACAAAGGACGGCATTGTTGAGCATAGAAAGATGGATTACGGGGATCTCGGCCGCTCCAAGGTGCGTCAGGCCACGGTCAAGACGGCGCTCGAGATGCTTCTGGCCGCGCTCAGCCGCTAGAGGGCCGTGTCGCCATATCCTCAGGCGTGCCATAAAGCGCCTTGGCGCGCGTTTCAAATGCAGAAATCATCCGCGTCACCGCTTCGTTAAACAGAAGACCGATGGTTTTCTGTAAAATCATCGACCGGAACTCGAAATCGACGAAGAAGTCGATTTTACAGCCCTCAGGATGCTCAAGAAACTCCCAGTGATTGTTGAGATAGCGGAACGGCCCGTCCATATACTCGACGTCGATGCGCATGTTTCCTTCATCGAGGGTGACCTTGGAAGTGAATTTCTCGCGGAACAGCTTGAAGCCGATCACGAGATCGGCAAGCACGATATTGTCTTTCCTCTCCTTGATGCGCGCACCGATGCACCAGGGCAGGAATTCGTCATACCGGTCAATGGCGGCGACCAGATCGAACATCTGCTTCGGTGTATAGGGGAGAACCCGCTGTTCCGCATGTGTTGGCATACTCTACTCTAACCCGTACCCGATATCCACCTCAGCTCTCGCCGTTCGTCCGCAACCTTGCTGCCCGCAATTTGGCGAAATCTTCCCCTGCATGATGGCTCGAGCGCGTGAGCGGCGAGGCAGACACCATCAGGAAGCCCTTAGCATAGGCCTGTTTCTCGAGAACCGCAAATTCGTCGGGAGTGACAAAACGATGGATTGCATGATGCTTGATCGTCGGCTGGAGATACTGGCCGATGGTGATGAAGTCGATATTGGCGACGCGCATGTCATCCATCACCTGCTGCACTTCCTCCTTGTCCTCGCCAAGCCCGACCATCAGCCCGGATTTGGTGAACATATTGGGATCCAGCTCCTTCACCCGCTCCAGCAGCCGGAGCGAATGATAATAGCGCGCACCGGGACGCACCGACGGATAGAGCTTTGGCACGGTTTCAAGGTTATGGTTGAAAACATCGGGCTTTGCCGCAACAACGACCTCTAACGCCCCGGGTTTTTTCAGGAAATCCGGCGTCAGGATCTCGATGGTCGTGTTTGGGGTCGCCTCACGGATCGCCGTGATAACGTCCGCAAAATGCTGCGCGCCGCCGTCTTTCAGGTCATCACGATCGACGGAGGTGATGACCACATGATTGAGCCCGAGGGTTTTCACCGCGGTCGCCACATTGGCCGGCTCAAACGGGTCAAGCGCATTGGGCTTGCCGGTCGAGACGTTACAGAAGGCGCAGGCCCGCGTGCAGATTTCGCCCATGATCATCATGGTCGCGTGCTTCTTGGCCCAGCATTCACCGATATTCGGGCAGGCCGCCTCCTCGCAGACCGTGGTGAGATTAAGGCCACGCATCAATTCCCGCGTCTCGTTATAGGTTTTCGAGACCGGCGCCTTCACCCGGATCCAGGCGGGTTTGCGCTGGATCGGGTTATCGGGCCGGTTCGCCTTTTCAGGATGCCGGACGCGCTGGACTGGACTTGTCTCGTTCATGATCTAACTTTCTAGTTTGGCGCGAAAACAGAGACGCCGACAAACCATAAAAACAGAACAATGTTTATTATCATCGCAACCAGAAACAACAGGTTAAGAATGGTATTCGATCCACCGGATGAGCCCGGGTGATCTGCCCTGTCAGAGCGGACCATCAGCCACAGAGAACCGATGACCACCATATCGAGTACGACCAGAAAAAAGACCATCAGACAGGCTCCGCCATGATGAAAATAAACATCTCCTTAGAAATGGATCGCTTTGCCATAGGCGTCAAGCACTGATTCATGCATCATCTCGGAGAGGGTCGGATGCGGGAAGACCGAGTGCATCAGGTCAATCTCCGTCGTTTCAAGCGTTTTGGCGATGCCAAAGCCCTGGATCAGCTCAGTGACCTCCGCGCCGATCATGTGGGCTCCCAGCATCTCGCCGGTCTTGGCATCGAAAATCGTCTTGATCATGCCCTCTGGCTCGCCGAGGGCAATTGCCTTGCCGTTGCCGATAAAGGGGAAGCGCCCGACTTTAAGCTCGTAGCCCTTGGATTTCGCCGCCTCTTCCGTGAGGCCGACCGAGGCGACCTGCGGATGACAATAGGTGCACCCCGGGATATTGGAGGTATTCAGCGGATGCACATCCTTCTCCCCAGCGATTTTTTCGACGCAGATCACCCCTTCATGGGACGCCTTGTGGGCAAGCCAGGGCGGACCCGTCAGATCACCGATGGCGTAGACGCCGGGCTCACCGGTGCGCGAATATTCATCCACCAGCACATGCGTTTTCTCAACCTTGATCCTGGTCCCTTCGAGGCCGATATTCTCGACATTACCGACGATACCAACCGCGAGGATCACCCGATCGAACATATCGGTCGAGGTCTTGTCCTTCTTGTCCTTGAAAGTGGCGGTGACGGAATTCGCGGATTTCTTTAAATCAGAGACGGTGGTGCCCTTGTGGATCTTTATTCCCTGCTTCTTGAAGGATTTCTCCGCCATCGCCGAAATCTCGGCATCTTCCACCGGCAGGATACGGTCCATTACTTCGACGACAGTTACGTCGGATCCCAAGGCGTTGAAGAAGCTCGCAAACTCGATCCCGATCGCGCCGGAGCCGACAACCAGCAGCTTCTTCGGCATAACATCGGGCATAAGCGCTTCCTTATAGGTCCAGATCAGCTTGCCATCCGGCTCAAGGCCGGGAATCGTCCGCGCCCTTGCGCCGGTGGCTAAAATGATATGTTTGGCGCTCACCGTCGAGACGGCCTTGCCGTCCTTCGAGATCTCCACCTTGCCTGAGCCCGCCAGTTTGCCATGGCCGTCAATGACGGTAACCTTGTTTTTCTTCAGAAGATGCTGCACGCCGCCGGAAAGCTGTCCCGCCACCTGGCGGGAGCGGGCGACGGTTTTCTTGAGATCCACCGATGCGCCCTCGACCTTGATGCCGAAGGTGTCGGCATGCTTGATCAGATTATAGATATCGGCGGTCCTGAGCAGCGCCTTGGTCGGGATGCAGCCCCAGTTAAGGCAGATACCGCCCAGATGTTCCTTCTCGACAACCGCCGATTTCAGTCCGAGCTGCGCTGCCCGGATCGCCGCCACATAGCCGCCGGGACCGGAACCGACGACAACCACGTCAAAATCATTATCGCTCATACCCCGTCCCTCACAGCATCATGGTCAAGGGCTCTTCGATATAGCCCTTGAAATATTTAAGGAGTTCCGCGCCCATGGCGCCATCGATGACCCGGTGATCGCAGGACAGCGTCACGCTCATCATGGTCGCCATGGCAAGCGCGCCGTCTTTCACGACGGGGCGGAGTTCGCCCGCGCCGATCGCCAGGATCCCCGCCTGCGGCGGGTTGATCACGGCAGAGAATTCCTTGATGCCGAACATGCCAAGATTGGAGATCGAGAAGCAGCCGCCTTGATACTCTTCCGGCATCAGCTTGCCTGCCTTCGCCTTGCCTGCGAGTTCCTTCATCTCGTTTGAAATGCTGGCGAGGCCCTTCTGGTCGGCGTTGCGCACCACCGGCGTGATCAGGCCACCCTCAATGGCAACTGCGACGGAGATATCGAAATCCTTATATTGCAGGATCTTGTCCCCGCCCCAGCAGGCATTGGCTTCAGGCAGTTGCTTGAGCGCCAGGGCCGACGCCCGGATGATGAAGTCATTGACCGAGATTTTATAGGCATCGGAGCGCGCGTTGAGCTCTTTGCGCATGGCCAGCAGGTTTTCCAGCTCGCATTCAATGGTCAGATAGAAATGCGGGATGGTCTGCTTGGCCTCACTCAAGCGCCGAGCAATGGTTTTCCGCATGCTGGTGAGCGGAATTTCCACATAATCGCCAGCAGGCGGCGGCGTTGCCGCGGCGGGCGCTGCAGTTACTGCCGGAGCCTTGACTTCCGTTTTTGCGCCACCGGAGGCAATCGCCTTCTCAACATCCGCCTTGATGATGCGGCCATGCGGACCGCTCCCCTTAACCACCTTAAGGTCAAGACCTTCGTTCGCCGCGATGCGGCGGGCAAGCGGACTTGAGAATATACGATCCCCCTTCTTCGTAACCGGCGCGGGGCCACTGCTGCCCTTGGCTTCAGAAGTTACGCCTTGTTTTGCCTGTTTTGGCTGATCGCCAGCAGATTTCTTTTTCGGTTTATCTTCTTCTTTTGATGAGTCTCCCGAATTATCCTTTTCAGGCGCCGGTGCCGATCCCGCGTCATAACCCTCAAGGGCGGAAGCATCCTCCCCCTCTTCCAGCAGGATCGCAATTGGCGTATTCACAGCAACATTCTCGGTGCCGCCGGGGACCAGGATTTTCGCGAGCGTCCCCTCGTCCACCGCCTCGACCTCCATGGTCGCCTTGTCGGTCTCGATCTCGGCAAGCACATCGCCGGAGGAGATTGTATCGCCTTCCTTCGCCTGCCAGTTGGCCAGCGTTCCCTCGGTCATCGTCGGCGAGAGGGCTGGCATGGTGATGGTAATTGGCATTTTCGCCCCCTTTAATCGCGATAACAGACAGATTTGGCCGCCGCCACAACCTCATCAGTATGTGGCAACGCCAGTTTTTCAAGATTGGCGGCATACGGCATGGGCACATCCTTGCCCGACACCCGAAGAACAGGCGCATCGAGGTAATCAAAGGCGTGATGCATGATCTGCGCGGTGATCTCGGCGCCGACACCGCTTTGCGGCCAGCCTTCCTCGACGGTGACGCAGCGGTTGGTCTTGCGCACCGACGCCAGCACCGTCTCCATATCCATCGGGCGGATGGTGCGCAGATCGATTACCTCTGCCGAGATATCCTCTTCCGCAAGCTTCTCCGCGGCTTCAAGCGCATAGCGCATGCCCATCCCGAAGGAGACGATGGTCACATCGTCGCCGGAACGCTCGATTTTCGCCTTGCCGATGGGCAGGACAAAATCATCGAGGACTGGCACCTCGAAACTCTGGCCGTAGAGAATTTCATTCTCGAGGAAAATCACCGGGTTCGGATTACGGATAGCCGCTTTCAGGAGCCCCTTGGCGTCCGCCGCCGTATGCGGAGCGATAACGATCAGCCCCGGTATGTGCGAGTACCAGGAGGCATAGCATTGTGAATGCTGCGCTGCGACGCGTGATGCCGCGCCGTTGGGCCCGCGGAACACGATCGGGCTACTCATCTGACCGCCGGACATATAGCGGGTTTTGGCGGCAGAATTGACGATCTGGTCAATGGCCTGCATGGCGAAGTTAAACGTCATGAATTCGACGATCGGGCGAAGGCCGTGAAAGGCCGCACCGACACCGATCCCGGCAAAGCCATGCTCGGTAATTGGCGTATCGATGACCCGGCGCTCGCCAAATTCCGCGAGCAGCCCTTGCGTGACCTTGTAGGCGCCCTGATATTCAGCGACTTCCTCGCCCATGACGAACACGCGCTCGTCATTGCGCATTTCCTCGGCCATGGCATCGCGAAGCGCATCGCGGACCGTCATCTTGACCATTTCCGTGCCCGCCGGGATTTCACCGCTGGCATCATAGGCATCTGGTGTTTTTGAAGTGCTGACGCGTGGCGTTGGGGCCGGAGCGCTTTCCTCATCCCCATCGTCATTGCCTTCCTTTTCGTCAGGCGCTTGAGACGCGGCTGGTGCGGCGCTGGGGGAGTAATCATCAAGATCGCTTGCATCCTCCCCTTCTTCGAGAAGCACGGCAATGGGCGTATTGACCGCGACATTGTCGGTATCAGCGGCAATCAGGATCTTGCCGATTTTCCCTTCATCGACCGCCTCGACCTCCATGGTCGCCTTGTCGGTTTCAATCTCGGCAAGCACGTCGCCGGAGCTGACCGTATCACCTTCCTTGACCATCCAGCGCGCCAGTTTGCCCTCGGTCATCGTCGGCGACAGCGCCGGCATCAAAATTTCTGTAGGCATTTATCTTGTCCTTCTCAACCTGATCAGCGCTTAGGCCACGACATCCGTATAAAGCTCTTCCGGTTTTGGTTCCGGACTGTTCTGGGCAAATTCGACGGCGTCGGCGATAATTGCCTTGATCTCGCGATCAATCTCCTTCAGCTCATCCTCGGTATAGATCTTGTCATCGAGAATTGTCTGGCGCAGATGATCGATCGGATCATGCTCAGCGCGTTTCTTGTTGACCTCTTCCTTGGAGCGGTATTTCGCGGGGTCCGACATGGAATGACCGCGATAGCGGTACGTCTTCATCTCCAGAATATACGGTCCCTTGCCGGAGCGCACCCACTCGACGGCCTTTTTGCCAGCAGCGGCGACAGCGAAAACATCCATGCCGTCAACCTGTTCGCCCGGAACGTTGAAGCTTTCGCCGCGCTTGTAGAGCTGCGTCTGCGCCGAGGAGCGTTTTACCGATGTCCCCATGGCATATTCATTATTTTCAATGACATAAACTACAGGCAAGCTCCAGAGTTCCGCCATATTGAAGCTTTCATAGACCTGGCCCTGGTTGGCCGTGCCGTCGCCCATATAACAGAGCGTAACATTTTTTGTGCCCTGGTATTTCTGGCTGAAGGCGAGGCCTGTACCAAGCGGCACGCAGGCGCCAACGATACCGTGGCCACCGTAAAAATTTTTCTCCATGGAGAACATATGCATGGAACCGCCCTTGCCCTTGGAATAGCCGCCCTCTCGACCTGTGAGTTCGGCCATGACGCCTTTGGGCTCCATGCCGCAGGCGAGCATATGACCGTGATCGCGGTAGGAGGTAATAACGGCGTCGTCATCGCCGATGGCCGACGTCATGCCGACGACGACAGCCTCCTGGCCAATATAAAGATGGCAGAACCCACCGATCAGGCCCATGCCATATATCTGGCCAGCCTTTTCCTCGAAGCGGCGGATCAGCAACATGTCACGGTAGAATTTCTCAATGGTTTCAGTGGAAAATTTCGGGGTCGCCTTGCGGGCGCCGGCTGCTGGCTTCTTTATCTCCGGTGCAGACGCTTTCGCCCCTCTGGCGGCTTGACGTGCCATGTGATCTCCCTATCGTTAAGAGGCACCAACAGAGCTCCCTGCCCTCACGTGATGCATGTTGAACTCGCTGGAATGTGGCTGATCAGGCATTAACAAACAAGAAATATTTATTATTTAACGTCATATCGGTTAATATGATGCAATGCACCTTCGCAAATGCGAAATTTAACTCGATTTTGGTTTATTTTCGTTATCGAATAAACAGAAAATAATCCCACAAATTTACGCAATAAAACACCGGCTTGCGAACAGATTGCGACATAAAAATTCAAAACAACGGAAGGACACTTATTTACGGTAAATAACGATTTCGTCGGGATGGGCAAGACCGAGAACGTCACGGCTGCGTTCTTCGAGCATATCAATATCAAGATTCTCCGGCCGCAGCAGTGAAACGCTCTTCTCCAGTGCCTGTTTTTCGACCTCGGTCACCAGATAAACCGCCTCGGCCTTGTCGATTTCATGCTGCAGTTTGAGATAGGCAAAAAGACCCCGGTCCCCTTCAATTAAATGATAGCTGAAATAGGCAACCGCCAAGATACCCAATATTGGTCCGGCACCGGCCTTCGCACGCTTACTTATTTCGAGACTGACGTTCATGGGTTGAGTGAATCAAATCAGGCAGGCCAGGTCAACCGGAAAATGACTGTTCGGACAATATAGTTAATAAAAAACCTTATTCTCCTTCATGAAGAACAGGAATGAGGATGAGGACCTGCTAATTTACTGCAATTCTGCGTTTTATTCATGGTTTCGGTACGAGCGCTATGTATAGGTCCCCGTTTTAAAAACCGCCGCTTCCTTGTCACGGCGTTTCTTGAGAACAGGCGATACTTTCTTTCCGCTTCCCAGATGCGCCCAGCGGACGAACTCCGCGAACAGACCGATCCTTTCCCCAGCATAGACCCATCTGTCGAGTTCGCCCGGAACCGCGTCGTAATCGCCTGCATTCAGCCTTTTGAGCAAGGTCGAAGATTTAAACGCGCCGTCACCAATGTTATAGGTAAAGGAAACAAGCGCATCGAACTGGCATTGCTTTAATTCCACAGTTACGGCTGCATTTACAGCCTCCTCCACCCGTTTCACGTCGTCGAGAAAATAAGCATCTGCCTGGCCTTGCGTAATTGTCTCACCGGCCTTGATGTCGCCGGTATGGCCGTAACCGATGGTCATGACCCCAGCGCCGTCTTCATAGGCATTGAGCCTCACTCCTTCAAATCCCTTGATTAAATCCGCCCCAGCGGTCGAAAGCTTATGTGCCATGAGAGATCTCCTGATATTTCGTCAGAATTTCCCTATTTAAATAGTATTGTTTATTTTTTATTCAATATATGAGGGTATATTTAATCAGCCCAAAAAGCGGCTCATGTGAACCGCCTTCATTCATGGAAACTTAACGAAAGCAGGGCTGGGCAGTTACGGCGGTGAAAAGCCGTTACCCCCGTAATATTCCCGGCCCGGCGTATTCCGCGGCGTCGCCAAGTTCTTCCTCGATACGGATAAGCTGGTTGTATTTGGCGAGGCGGTCGGATCGCGACAAACTGCCCGTCTTGATCTGACCGCAATTGGTGGCGACAGCTAGATCGGCAATGGTGGAATCTTCTGTCTCGCCGGAGCGATGGGACATGACAGCGGTGTAGCCTGCCTTATGCGCCATCTCGACGGCCTCCAGCGTTTCGGTCAGGCTCCCGATCTGGTTGACCTTCACCAGGATCGAATTGGCGACGCCCTTAATGATCCCGTCCTTGAGGCGTTTCGGGTTGGTGACGAAGAGGTCATCGCCGACCAGTTGCACCTTGCCGCCGAGCTTGTCGGTCAGGAGCTTCCAGCCAGCCCAGTCATCCTCGCTCATCCCGTCCTCGATCGAGATGATCGGATAGTCTGCGACGAGGGCTGCGTAATAATCAACCATGGCGCCGGGCTCAAGAATTTTCCCCTCGCCAGCCAGATGGTACTTGCCGTCCCTGAAAAACTCGGTGGAAGCCGCGTCAAGCGCGAGATAGATGTCCTTGCCCGGCTTGTAGCCTGCGGCCTCAATCGATTTCATAATGAAATCAAGCGCATCGCGGGAACTCCCGATATTGGGCGCAAAGCCGCCCTCATCGCCGACATTGGTGTTATGCCCGGCCTTTGAGAGTTCCTTTTTAAGCGTCTGGAAGACCTCCGAGCCCATGCGGATCGCATCCGCGCAGGTATCCGCCGAGACCGGCATGATCATGAATTCCTGGATATCGATGGGATTATCCGCATGCTCGCCGCCATTGATGATATTCATCATCGGTACCGGCAAGACCCGCGCGGATGAGCCGCCGATATAACGGTAAAGCGGCAGGCCGCAATCTTCCGCCGACGCCCGCGCCAACGCCAGGCTGACGCCGAGAATGGCATTGGCACCGAGACGGCCCTTGTTCTC
>JAIOYL010000103.1 GCA_021741195.1 Sneathiella sp.
TCCAGCAGCATCAGCTTCGGCCGCGCCATGAGCGCCCTGCTGATGGAGAGCATTTGCTGCTCCCCTCCGGACAACTGACCGGCCGGCTGATCTGCGCGCGCCTTCAGGATAGGGAAATAGCCATGCACCATCTCTATATCCCGGGCGATCGCATCGCGATCCTTCCGCGTATAGGCACCCATCATCAGATTGTCGTGAACGGACAGGAAGGGAAAGACTTCCCGACCTTCCGGCACATGGCTTATTCCTTGCCGCATGACCCAGTCCGGATCATGCTTCTGGATTTGTTGGCCATCGAATTCGACACTTCCTTTTTGTGGATCCATAATACCGCTGATGGTTTTCAGGATGGTCGTTTTGCCGGCCCCGTTGGCTCCGAGAACCGTTGCGATCTGCCCGTCACGAACTTCAAGTGAAATACCGCGTATCGCCATGATTGGACCGTAATAGGTTTCAATATTGCGGACCTTCAGGATCGCATCACTCATTTCTACTCTCCCAAATAGGCCTTGATAACTTCAGGATCATTCTGGACTTCCTGGGGAGAGCCGTAGGCCAGCATCCGCCCATAATTGAGCACGAGCACCTGATCCGACACTTCGGAAACCAGTCCCATATCATGTTCCACCATCAGCACCGTAATCCCGAGATCCTTTTTGATATCATCAATCCAGAAGGCCATGTCCTGGGTCTCTTCGACATTAAGCCCAGAGGAGGGTTCGTCCAGCAGGATCAACTTGGGCTTCGTGCAAAGCGCGCGGCCAAGCTCCACTACCTTGCGCACCCCATAAGGCAGGTTCATGATCAGGCTGTCGCGATAATGTTGAAGATCGAGAAAATCGATAACCTCCTCGACCTTTTCCCGATGCGCCAATTCCGCCCGGCGAACGGGGGGGAGAAAGGCCAGTTCCGAAAATAGGCCGGTCTTCGAATGGCAATGCCGTCCCACCAGCAAATTCTGAAGCACAGATGCATGTTCAAACAGCTCGATATTCTGAAATGTCCGCGCGATGCCAAGACTGGCAATAGCATGCGGTGGAACAGTTGTGATATCCTGACCGCCAAAGGTCATTTTACCTTCAGTGGAATCATATATCCGGCTTATCAAATTAAAAATTGTCGTCTTGCCAGCACCATTAGGGCCAATGATAGTAAAACACTGGCCCTGTTCGATTTCGAAATTGACTCCATCGACTGCCTTAACGCCGCCAAAATTGACCGCCAGATTTTCAGCTTTGAATAAACTCATTTCAACCGTTCCGACTTCATATAGGCTTTCTGGCGCTTGAATGTGGCCTTCTTGTAGACAGGGAACATCTGAAAATAGTGTTTTACCTTCAACCAGCGCCCGTATATTCCGTAAGGCTCGAAAATAATTACCAGCACCAAAATCAAGCCAAAGATAAACGGCTCCATCCCGGGCGTCTCGGCAATTTCAACCGGCAGGTAATCTTTTAGGATTGCTAGCCCCTGAGGAAGGGCGAGCACGAATATCGCCCCGAAAATTGCCCCGTGAATCGAGCCAATCCCGCCAACCACAACCAGAATCAACAGCTCAATCGACTGAAGCACGGTAAAGCTCTCCGGCGAGAGAAAGCCGAGCTTGTGGGCAAAAAGAGCGCCCGCCAGACCGGTTATTCCGGCACTCAGGGCGAAAGCCGTCGTTTTTGTCCGCGCAAGATTTACGCCCATACTTTGCGCCGATATCTCGGAATCGCGGATCGCCATCATGGCGCGCCCTGTCGGAGAGCGGAGGAGATTGAGAGACATCAAAATAACAACCAGGAGAACCCCCAAACACAGAAAATAGAATGCGGATCCGTCGCTGAGTTCCACATCGCCAAGATAGAGAGGTTCCACGATCAGGCCACTGTAGCCGTTCGTTACACTTTCCCAGCGCGACAAAACCTCCTCAATCACGATGGCAAAGGCAAAAGTGGCAATGGCAAGGTAGATACCGGTCAGCCGCAACACCGGAACCCCAATCACAACACCCGCAATCGCAGCGAAGACGGCCGCGAGAGGAATAGAGAGAAAAAACGAAAATACGACTGGCTCATCCAAAAAGGGAAGCGGGACACCGTTTCCCGTCAACACGGCTTCAGTGTAAGCGCCGATGCCAAAAAACGCAGCGTGCCCAAGGCTGACAAGCCCTGTATATCCAGCGAGCAGCATCAGTCCGACGCCTGCAATGGCCATGATATAGAGCTGCGTCATCTGGCCGATATAATAGCCTTCAAGTAGGAACGGCGCCCCGAAAACGACTACAAGCAAAATGCCATAAGACCAATAATAGCCCGAGTGCTTGGCAAGACGGATGTCCTGATCATAATCCGTTTTGAAAAGAAACCGCATGTTACACCCTCTTCCCGGTTTTCTGCCCGAACAGCCCCTGAGGCCGGACAACCAGGACAATTAGCAAAACGACGTATGCAGCAACATTCTTGAAACCGGGCGGCAGATAAAAGCCCGCGAGCGTTTCGATAATTCCAATTATCAATCCGCCGACAACAGCCCCCGGGATCGACCCAAATCCGCCCAGAACCGCTGCGGGGAAAGCCTTGAGACCGATAAATCCCATGCTCGTATCGATGAGCGTGGTCGGGGCCAACAGAATCCCGGCCGCCGCCGCAACTGCAGCGCTAATGCCCCAGATCATGGAGAAAACGGATTTTACCGGTATGCCCATATAGTATGAAGCAAGTTGATTTTGCGAGGAGGCCTGCATGGCAACACCCAGCCGCGTATGCGTGAAAAATGCATAGAGCGCTGCGCAGAAAATAATTGTTGCGACAATCACGGAAAGGTCGGTCTGTGAGATCACCAGCGATCCCATTGTTTCAGGGAGCAGTTGCATCCCCTCGCTGGAAAAGGGCGTCGAGATCGCATGTGTCTCGGTTCCCCAGCCCGGAACCATGCCAGCCGCGCTTCGCGCCATATACCCGAACCCGATCGTCACCATAACAATGGAAAACTGCGGCTGGCCTAGAACCGGTCGGAGAAATATGCGATCAATCAGATTGCCGGCAAAAAACATGCAGACGATTGCCGCTCCAGCCCCAACCCAGTAATTCCATCCAAGAATGGAAATGAAGGTATAGGCCAAAAAAGCGCCGAGCATCATAAGCTCGCCTTGCGCGAAATTTACGACCTCTGTCGCTTTATAGATTAACACGAAACCAAGGGCGACCAGCGCATAGATACACCCAATGGACACGCCGCCAATAACCAGCTGCAAAAACTCAAACAGGGTAGCCTCCCGCAATCGTCCGAAATTTTTTGTTGTTTTGTCACTGTATTTCTTGCCGGACCAATACAGCGCTATGCAGAAGTATAGGCAAGCAATTCCTTAAGCGTCAATAAAACAATCGTTGGTTTCAGCATATTTTTTGTTCGCATTTGCAATATAAATCTGAAAATGATCGATTTTATGTAAATGTTACTTTTATTGTGATTTAAATAAATAAATAATAATTGTTATTTTAATGAATTTCTTCAAATAAAGATTAATACTTGTAAAAAGATGCAGCGATTCATTGACATCAAAGCCTTTGTTACACCGGTCCAAAATCCCGCAATGATCGTTCCTCACCTTACCGCAAGCGTGAGGGCAAACACCAGAATTTGGGCCGCAGAAATATATTCAAATCTTCTCACCTGAAATGGGGTAGCGTTTGCTTTTTCACGGATCTGCCATTAGGTTATTATATGCTAAAATAAAGGTATTTACCAAAGGAATGCCAAGCCGGATCATCAACATTGGGAGCAAGACATGCAGCAGAATAAAAAAGGGGCCTCCAGAGCCACCAAAGGCCGTGGTCGGCTTTACGACTCTGTCATCGAAACTATCGGAAATACGCCATGCATCAGGATAAACCGGCTTGCACCTGACGGAGTCGAGCTTTACGTTAAGGCGGAATTTTTTAACCCGGCCTCCTCCGTCAAGGATCGCTTGGCTATTTCCATAATTGAGCAGGCGGAAAAGCGCGGCGACCTCAAACCAGGCCAAACAGTCGTTGAGGCAACCAGCGGAAATACAGGCATCGGTCTTGCGATGGTCTGCGCTGCCAAGGGTTATCCCCTGGTTGTCACAATGGCGGACAGTTTTTCCATTGAGCGCCGGAAATTGATGCGCTTCCTTGGCGCCAAGGTCGTGCTGACGCCACGTGCGGCCAAAGGGTTTGGCATGTATCAAAAGGCAAAAGAGCTTGCCGGCGCCAACGGCTGGTTTCTTGCCCGACAGTTCGAGACCGAGGACAACGCGCTTATTCATGAAAACACAACAGCGCGCGAAATCCTCGCCGATTTTAAAGATCATCGTTTGGATTACTGGGTCACAGGATACGGTACAGGCGGCACAATGACAGGGGTTTCCCGAGTTCTGAGGAAAGAGCGCCCGGAAACAAAAATCATCCTGACGGAACCGTCGAATGCCCAGCTCGTTGGCAGTGGCGTCGCGCAAAAACGCGACGCCACTGGATCCCCGAGTGAAGGACATGCATCGTTCGAGCCTCACCCGATACAGGGATGGACGCCTGATTTCATCCCGCTGGTTTTACAAGAGGCTCTGGACAAGGGGTTTTATGATGAATTGATCCCGATTGCAGGCGCTTCGGGAATAGAATGGTCACAGAAATTAGCGCAGATGGAAGGTATATTTACCGGAATTTCAGGGGGCTCCACATTCGCTGTCGCCATGCAGGTTGCCAAAAAGGCCGCGCCTGGATCCGTGATCCTCTGTATGCTGCCCGATACGGGAGAGCGGTATCTGTCATCCCCGCTATTTGAGAATATCGTTGAGGATATGTCGGCAGAGGAAATCTCTCTTTCCCTATCGACGCCCGGATTTCACATGCCCGCGGCTTAATTGTTTCTCAATCTGAGATTTTCGTAATTTACAGCGGAGAACATATTGAGAAAATGAGCTGAGACGAACGAAGGCGCTTGAACATAGAAAGCTCCGGCGCCTTTTCGCATGGTGGAATCGACATAAATGGAATATTATTAAGCTGATTTCCCAACCAAAACACAGCCGCCAACAATGAGAACCGTTCCGATAATACGCATCGGCGTCACGTTTTCATTGAGCAACAATATCCCAAACAGCATTGTCACCACGAAACCTAGACCGACGAACGGGTATGCGACGCTCAGATCGACCTTGGAAAGCACCCAGAGCCACAGAGCAACGCTTAGCGCGTAGATGATCAGGCCAAACCAGACAAAGGGGGAAAGTGCCGCCGCCCAAATCGCATCGATAACACCCGATTGAAGCGCTGCCTGCATCTTTGGTTCTGTCACCCCAAGTTTCAGCACAAGCTGCGCACAGGCCGAGGCGAAGACAGTCAGCAGGATTAAACCAAGAACTAAAAACGACATCTTAAAACGCGCTCCTTTTTTTGCCCTTCAGGTCTTTCGCACTTAGGGTCAGGACCCTAGGTCTTTGAAAGTATCGTCCTGATGCCGGGACATAGTATAATCCTTAAAATGCAGCATATTTTGCCAAGAACAAGACAATAACAAAACTAATTCCGACCAGTCGGCTCGCCTTATCCTTAATCGCAAAGACAACCGGATCGTCCGGGATTTCACCTCTCCTTGCGCAAACCCAGATATGATTCCCCCAAAAAAGAACCAGCAAGCATAACAACCAGAGAACTTCCGGGCTTTTATAGAGGCGAACGACAGAATCACTGTTGATATAGAGGGCGAGAATTACCACAGCAGCCGTAAAATTCGTAATGCCGAGGCTAAACATCGTTTCACTATCATCACCTGAATATCCGCGCCCGCGTACCTGGCCTGACTTTTTTGTTAAAGATGACACCTCGATATATCGCTTCATGAATGCCAAGCTCACGAAAATGAATACCGAAAACGCAATAAGCCAGGACGAGAGTTCAACATTTGCGGCCGCAGCACCGGCGACCACCCTCAGCGTATAAAGGATCGCAAGCGTCATTACGTCCACTGTCGCAATTCTTTTCAGCAGAAAGGAATAAGCGTTGGTGATCAAAAAATATACGGCAAGTACAGCGACAAAGGCCATCGGGAGATAGGCAAGGGAAACCGTGAAGGCCAGGACGGGGAAGCCTACCGCGCCGGCTACTCCCAATGGTAGGGAGAGAGCCCCTGAAGCAATCGGTCGGCTACTTTTGCTGCGATGGCGCCGGTCATCCTCCAAATCGAGAAGATCATTGAGAAAGTAGACGCCCGACGCACAAAAGCTAAAGCATATGAAAGCAAGCAATACTGAGAGTAAATGGGAAGCAACCATGTATTCGTGAGAAGTAACAAGCGGCACGAATAACAGAACATTTTTGGCGTATTGGTGAGGCCGCATTTCTTTCAGAAATGCCCTCCATACGGGCTTGGTTGCCCTCGATTGCCAAACGAGCTTGTTTGCCTTCTCCGCTTCCGCAACATTATTTCTAGGAGCATTGACCATGATATTTGCTGACGCCGCTTTCCAAATCGGTCCGTCCGCGGCGCTGTCGCCGGCATAGGCAAATTCCGCGTCCCCGATCAGCTCTTTTATCGCAGCAAGTTTGCGCCTGCCCTTCCGGTTCTGTCCATCCGCAGTCGCGATTACGTCGTCAAAAATACCGAGAAACCTTGCAACCTTATCGGCGTATACACGGTGCGAGGCTGTTGCCAGTATAATGGTCTTCCCCTGCTCTTTCAGATCTTTCAGATAGGCAATCAGTTGATTTTCATACGGCAGGAACTCGACATCTATATCTATATTATCGGCAATCTTTTCCTTCGCGTACGCACGTCCCTTCATCAACCAGAGGATCACGCGTAAAAGGTTAATCGGATTATGCTTGAGATACCGCAGCAACGATTCAACGAAAAGGTCCGTCCGCACAAGGGTTCCGTCAAGATCGACGACAATATATTTCACTTTTTCCAACAATTCAGGCAATCCTCACCGAACAAATTTCGCAGCTAATTAACAATCCTTCAAGAAATTAGATATATTGCCGTCTCCATAGTACATTTACATTATGAAAGACGAAAAGCTGTTATTACTTAATAATCCTTAATTTTAGCTTTCTTTTTTCCATTATACCAAAAAGTAGTACAGAAAACTCAGTTTTACCAATTCCTAAGTCTCGTGGCATAATGTCAACTACCGTTATTTTGGAGTACTATTTTTGAAAACCATAGATAATCGCACGAAATTGTTGCGGCATTGTTCCTTGATTGGAGCAATAGTGTTCATTTCGCTGATTATAAAAATTTTAAGTGAAAATTTGCAGCCGTATTGGCTTGACGAGGCTTATACGATCTGGTTCGCCAATCTGTCTTTCCATAATATCTGGTTCTGGATACCGAAATTTGAATCGCATCCTCCATTATATTACTCGTTGGTGAAAATATGGGAAATGCTGGGAGTTGAAAGCATAGGCCTCTCTTATAGAGGTCTTTCAATATTTTTCAGCCTGATGCTCGTGATATCATCCTATTATTCCGTAAAAGCCCTTTCAACTGACTTAAAAATAGAAAAATACCGCGCCGCGTTATTTAATACATTTCTGATATGCGTCAGTCCTGTTTTTTTCTGGTACTCAATTGAAGCACGTCCATATATCCTATTATCCCTTTCCTATTCTATTGCCATTCTCGGCGCGCTCTCCGCTTTCTCCGATGTCAAAACGACAGCCGCGAAAGGCTGGATTTTATTTACATTCGGCGCCATTTTAACCAATTGGTCGCATAATCTGGGCGGCATCTTCACATCGGCTTTGTTTTTAGCGCTATTCGTACATTGGGCACTTGATCCAAAACAGAGAAAAGAATTTTTACGTAACACTCTGGTCTGCGCCGCCGTCGTTTTCCTGTTCTCATTTCCTTTGATAATTCAGATCATACGGCAGTTGGCTTACTGGGATGCTTCCAGCTGGGTTGCCGAACCGTCAATCACTGGTTTCATACAAACTATGAGAAGGCTTTTTGGTTTCGGATATGCCGATAAATATATGGATACGGCGTTTGATGAGCTTTCAATCGTTTGGGTTTTGAGAATTTCCCTGGGATTGATCATTGGCACGGCATCGTTTCTCCTGGCCTGTTTCGGGCTCTACAAATTAATCCGCGTGAAGCGATTGTCGTTAGCCTGTTTCCTTGCCATAAGTTGTTTTGCCGTTCCCTGTGCATCCGCCATTGTTTCGCTTTTAGGGCCAAACATATTTCTCGAGCGGACTTTACTGCCTGTCCTGGTACCCTATTTCATGCTTTTGTCCATCTCCATCGAATTTCTGGAACGAAGACAATTTAGACTTCTGCTAAAGTCCCTTTATGTCGTTGTGTTGGGATTCGGTCTATATGCGACGCTGAGCGAGGGTAAAAAAGAAGCCTGGAACGAAGTCGCGGAAAATCTGAATAAGTCGGTTGCAGAAAATGATGTTGTTCTACTGCTGCCAAATGACCTGATTTTGCCGATTGAACTTTATGTTCGGGATGAAAAATTATCTGCAAAGATATTCGGTATTCCCTCAAAATTTCCCGCAATCGAATACTCGGATTTTTATCCGGACGGATTTCCCGCTGTTCCCGGTATCCGCGCCGAGGATGCTGATAAAATCCGATCTGTTATCAAGGACAAGGATCATGTTTTTCTTATTACGAGAGAGGAAGATTTATTTGATCCAAACAGTGTGACGCGGACCGTTCTAGGCGAAACATTCAGATTTGCTTTCGAAAAATCATGGGACAATATCCACCTGTACCGATTTGACCGTAAATGAAGGCCACCCGTTCAGCATAGACCTGAAAGCATAACACGGCCATTAGCCGCCACTTCCGGATTTTAATATCCATAGGGCACTTTTATCCAGGGAAATTCTGACAGGAGTTGAAAGGCCCGCATCTCCATCGTGCTGACAGGGAAATTCCGTCTTTGCTGTCAAGTAAATGTCCTCATCCGTCCATATGGCGTCAACATCTGCCAATTCGGGGAGCTGGTTAGAGAGTAATGCAATCCCGTACCTGATGGCATTCAATATACCCCCGCCCTTGAGGATCAAAACATCAAACCTGGGTTTGTCGAGCCCACTATCCCGCGCAATAACGAAGGGCCCTCCATAATGTCGCACCTTGGTGACAATAACGCTGCTCGCCAAGTAGACCACACCATCAACCGTCACCTCCAGTTCCATATTGTTGAACTGTCTGACGGCACGAACCGCTGCTAGCACATAGGCAAAGGCCCCAAATCTCCTTTTTTGGTCCGAATTGAGTGCGGCAACGGCGAGCGAGTCATACCCGGCACCTACCATCAGCAAAAAGCGTTTGCCGTTCGCCCGTGCCGTATGAACGCATACAGGCTCCGCCGTGACAAGCGTCCGAACAGCCTTTGATATGGAGACGCCAATACCGAGTTCACGGGCAAGAACATTTGCAGTTCCAAGCGGAATGACGCCGAGCGGTAACGCGCTGCCTTGCAAGCCATTCAGGATTTCTGATACCGTTCCGTCACCCCCTGCCGCGACAATGACGATCCCGGGATCATTTCGCCGGACCAGTTCCCCTGTCAGGACCATCGCATGCCCCGGCCCATCGGTTTTCAGAATTTCAACCTCGCAGTCCGCTTCTGCAAGACCCATCAACGCCTTTGAAAACCGGCTTTTGTTTCTCATTCCGGAAATTGGATTATGGATTATTGCCAATCGCCGTTTCTGCACCGTCATGAGACCGACTTTCTTTCGCAACAAAACCATAACCAAGCAGTCATCAAACTGTCCTTCAAGCCCGGTAGAGCTTGCGCATATGATTGTTTCGCAATTTAAAACCTTTGATGACCATTTGATGACAGCCCAGCAAGGTCATGCGTGATGGATGCCAGTGCCGTAACCCATAAATACCGGTCCATATGGATTTCGGATATTCATCTCGGCACCCCCGGATGCAAGGCCGGTTTTCTTCTAGATTTTCTGCGCAGCACAAAAAGCGAAAATCTTTTTCTGGTTGGCGATATAATCGACGGATGGAGCCTGCAGCAAGGCTGGTTTTGGCCTCAGGCCCACAACGACGTCGTTCAAAAAATCCTCCGCAAGGCGCGGCAAGGAACGAATGTCGTCTTTATTCCCGGCAACCACGATGAATTCGCCCGCCATTATGTGGATCTGGAGTTCGGCACCATCAAAGTCTCGCATGAAATCATTCATTCGACCGCAGACGGTCGAAAATTTCTCGTGCTGCATGGTGATGAGTTCGATGTTGTCGTGAAATATGCCCGCTGGCTCGCCTATCTCGGCGACTGGAGTTACGGATTATGTCTGAAACTCAATGATTTCCTTAACGCTATTCGCGAGCGGTTTGGCTATCCTTACTGGTCACTCTCCGCCTACCTCAAACTCAAGGTCAAGAACGCCGTCAAATTTATTGCCGATTTCGAGAACGCGCTTGCAGACGTCGCCCGGGACCGTGGAGTCGACGGCATCATTTGCGGTCATATCCATCATCCTGAAATTCGGGACATCAACGGTGTCATCTACTGTAACGATGGCGACTGGGTCGAGAGCTGCTCTGCGCTGGTCGAACATTTCGACGGTCGTCTCGAGCTTATTCACTGGATGGACGCAATACCTTCTTTCTCGACAGCACAAGGACAAAAACCATGCGTCTCATCCTCATTACCGATGCCTGGCATCCTCAAGTCAACGGCGTTGTTCGGACGCTCTCGACATTAAGAGAGTATCTCACGGGTCTCGGGGACGAGGTGATCATGGTCACTCCGGACTTATTTATCTCTGTCCCTTGCCCGACGTACCCTGAGATCCGGCTATGTCTTCTCCCGGGCCGCAAGATTAGAAAGATTTTCGCTCAATCACCGCCCGATGCAGTTCATATTGCGACGGAAGGCCCCCTTGGTTTGGCCGCCAGAAACCATTGCGTGAAATATGACATTCCGTTCACGACGGCATTTCATACCCGTTTCGCAGAATATGTGAACGCCCGGATAAAAATGCCGGTTTCCTGGGGATACGCGGCGCTTCGATGGTTTCACCGGCCATCAAGGGCCATGATGGTCGCAACGGCGAGTCTGGAAACGGACCTCAAGTCCCGTGGCTTTTCCAATATTGTCAGGTGGACGCGCGGTATTGACACAACATTGTTCTTTCCACGGAACAGCTCATCGCTGGATTATGCGCGTCCCATTTTTCTCTATGTCGGGCGGATTGCCGTCGAGAAAAATATCGAGAATTTTCTGGCCTTGCATCTACCGGGCAAAAAGGTGGTTGTCGGAGAAGGGCCACAGCGCAAAGAGCTTGAACGGAAATACCCGGATGCTGCTTTCCTGGGGCTGAAGGAAGGTGAGGATCTCGCCAAAATCTACGCCGCCGCGGATGTTTTCGTTTTTCCCAGCAAAACGGATACATTCGGTCTTGTCCTCCTCGAAGCGCTGGCGAGCGGGGTTCCCGTCGCCGCCTATCCTGTGACCGGCCCGCTTGACGTTATCGGCAATCACCCGGTAGGTATTCTCGACAGCGACTTGCGGAAAGCGGCGATTGAGGCTTTAGATATAAACCGCGAAACGTGCCGCGAGTATGCAATGGCTTTTTCCTGGGCCATCAGTGCGGGGCAATTCAAAGAAAACCTAGCTATTCGCGCTGAGGTGATCTGAATTTCGCCAGTTCCCGTAAGAAAAGTGAGACAATCATGATCTAATTTGAAATCACTGGCAGGCTTTGTCTAAACCATCATCGCACACGGCAATTGCCCTTCACTGGTTTCGCCAGAACCTGCGCCTCTCCGATAATCCCGCGCTCACGGCCGCGGTCTGCGCAGAGCACATTATCCCGTTCTATATCCTTGATGACGAAAATGCCGGACGACAGAAAATGGGCGGCGCGACCAGATGGTGGCTTCATCATCCCCTGACAGCTCTCAACCAATCACTTAACGGTCGGCTCCTCGTTTTCCGGGGCGATGCCCGCGCAATCCTTGGCGATCTCGTGAAACGGACCGGCGCCGAAACCGTTTCCTGGACGCGCTGTTATGAGCCCTGGAGAATAAGCCGCGATCAGAAGATCAAAAACTTCCTCGTTGAAAGTGGTGTCAAGATAATCAGCAGCAATGGCTCGCTTCTCTGGGAGCCATGGGAAATCAGTAAATCTGACGGAACGCCCTATCGTGTTTTCACACCCTTTTACCGCAAGGGATGCATGCAGGGACCGGCGCCAAGACAGCCTCTCAAGCCTCCATCAGCAATAAAGTTCGCAGATACCGGCATATCGGCACTCTCGATAGAAGCGCTTGATTTACTCCCGAAGGAGCGCTGGGATATAAAAAAATCACCGGGCTGGATGTCCGGCGAAAGCGGTGCGAAACGGCAGCTTCACGCGTTTCTTGACCACGGCCTGACAGGGTATAAGGCAGGCCGCGATATACCCTCGCTGGATCATTGCTCCCACCTGTCACCGCATCTGCATTTTGGTGAGATTTCACCGAACCAAGTTTGGCATGCGCTCTCCCATATGGAAGGTCAGGCGGGAGGTTCAGCAGATATTGTCCATTTTCGAAACGAGCTTGGCTGGCGCGAATTTTCCTACAATCTTTTGTATCACAATCCAGAACTGCCCACCGTAAATCTGCAAAGCAGGTTCGTAACTTTCCTTGGCAGCGGGAAGATGAAGCTCTACGGTGCTGGCAGAGAGGCGAAACAGGTATTCCCATCGTAGACG
>JAIOYL010000104.1 GCA_021741195.1 Sneathiella sp.
TGCTCATCATGCTGTTGTTTGCACCACTCGCGAGTTACGTACCGCTCTCCTGTCTGGCCGCCGTTTTGGTTATCGTCGCTTGGAATATGAGCGAGCTCGACAGGTTCATGAGCCTGTTATCCGCCCCCATGGGAGACCGTCTCGTCCTGCTCAGCACGTTCCTGCTGACCATTCTGGTGGATTTGACCGTCGCCATTGAAGTCGGTGTCGTGATGGCGGCACTGCTCTTCATGCACCGGATGTCGGGCGCAGTCGAGATTGCCACCCATATGTCCCTGATCCAGGATGACCAGGATGATTTTTCCGAACCGCAATCCAAAAAATATGTCCCCGGCCATGGCCTGCCCGCCGGCATTGAAACCTATGAAATAACCGGGCCATTCTTCTTTGGCACGGTTTCCCTTCTTGCTGATGTCCTGGACAGGATCGATGCCACCACCAAGGTGATCATTCTTCGACTGCGCAACGTCCCCCTGATCGATGCAACAGGCACCAACGCTCTCGCCGATTTCATCAAACGCAGCCATAGTCGGGGAACGGTTGTCATTCTGTCGGAAGCGCAACCGGCGACGACGAAGGTGCTCACGCGCCTGAAAAGCGAGAATATGCCGGATAATATATTTTTCGCGGCAACGTTTGACGAGGCGAAAAAACTGGCGCTGAGCCATTTCCCCGCATCGTGAATTCACCCAAATCAGTAGGCGAGAGCGCAGCCATCCTTGCGGGGCTCGGAACCCGCCGCCAGAACGCCGGTCACGGGGTCAATCGTGACGATCTGACCGCCCCCGAGAGGCATGTCCGTATCCTTTAGCTGATAGCCCATAGCCGTCAGTTCCGCGCGAACGGAAGCAGGAATCCCTTCCTCCACCTCCAGAACACCGGCATTATAAAAAGCGCGCGGACAATCAAGTGCTTCCTGCGGATCCATCCCGTAATCCCATATATTGGTGAGCACATGGGCATGGCCGACCGGCTGATATCCACCGCCCATCACGCCATAGCAGATCGTCGCCTGCCCCCCCTTCGTTACCATGCCGGGAATGATGGTATGCATGGGCCGCTTGCCTGGCGCCACGCAGTTGGGATGACTTGGATCGACCACGAAGCCATATCCCCTGTTCTGGAACAGAACGCCTGTCCTGGCGCAGGCAATCCCGGAACCAAAGCCCTGAAACACCGAGTTGATGAAAGATACGGCCGTTCCGTCCTTGTCGACGACACTTAGATAGACAGTATCCCGGTGACGCTCCAGTGCATTGGCACCAGTCGGGTCGCCCGCCTTGCCCACATCGATATGTGCACAAAGCTGGTCAGCAAATTCATCGGATAGCAGCATGTCAATCGGAACATCCGCCTGACTAGGATCCGCAACATATTTATTGCGCGCGAGATACGCAAGGCGAGCAGCTTCGGCTTCCAGATGCAGACGCTTCGCGCCATTTGAATCCAGAGCGGAAAGATCAAATTTCTTCAGGATATTGAACATAATCAGGGCGGTAATACCCTGGCCGTTCGGCGGAATCTGATGAATACGGTTACCTTGATATTCAGATGAAATCGATCCGACGAAATCCGCTGACGTATTCGAAAAATCTTCCGCCGCATGAAGCCCGCCCGCGGCGTTCAGTGTCGTAACCATCTGTTCCGCAATTTCTCCTTCATAAAAGGCGGAGCGACCTTTTTTGGCGATCGCCTTCAATGTCGCAGCGAGTTTCGGCAACTTCCAGAGGGCCCCCGCCGCAGGCGCCCTGCCACCCTTGAGATATATATCGCTGGCTGCCGCGTTCGTTGAAAGTCTTTTTACTCCCATCTCCCAGTCCACCGCCGTCCGTTGCGTTACCACAAAGCCGTTTTCGGCAAAATCAATGGCGGGCATGAGAAGGTCGGCAAAATCCATGCTGCCAAATTTTTCATGAAGCCGAACCCAAGCATCAATTGAACCCGGGATCGTTACGGAATGCGCGCTTGTCGCCTCCATCCTGTCAAAGCCCTTCGATAGCAGATAGTCAGCGGTCAGAGCGGCGGGAGCCTTGCCCGAACCGTTCAGTCCTTCAACCTGACTGCTTCCGGCCTTGGCCACAAGCGCGAAACAGTCGCCGCCTATCCCCGTCTGCATGGGATCGACAACGCATTGGACAGCGCAGGCGGCAATTGCGGCATCCATGGCGTTGCCACCGGATTTCAAAATTGACAGGGCGATTTGTGACGAATGGGTGCTCGAAGTGGCGACCGCGCCCTTCAGACCGTAAGTGACGGAGCGACCGGGTTGATAAAAGTTGCGCACGATAAACCTTCTTTATGATTTGATTGTCCGCAAACAATACGCCAAGTCCTCAAGATGTGCAAAACCGCACTTCCAATAGAACTATAAATTCCGCTGGGCGGAATAGGCTGTTAGTCTACCACAGGCGAACGATCACATATTTCGTGAAGGCGTCATCGACATTCATCTGGCTCGCTGCGCGCCAGGCGGCCAGTGCATCCTGATAACTTTCGAAAAATCCGCGGATGTCCAGTTTAGCCGCATCCGCAAAATCCTTTCCCCTTGTATCCAGAACTTTACCACCGAACACTATAAAAAGTTCTTTCGTTGCTTTGGAAGCTGTTTGCGTCATTGCACCCCTACATTCTAAGGCCCTGCAAGCGCGAACTCGCGGGCAATTGCGGAAAAAAGATGAGCCGGGTTATAGCGAAATTACCAAAAGATGCAATAGGCGCCGGTTTCCGGCGAGGATGCTATTCCCAGTTGTCACGCGATGCCGACAGGCCAAAGGAAACGACGCCCAATGAGAGCATAACATGATAAATATTTGTCGCATCAAGACCCGTATTCACGGCGAGCCAGCTTACCGCCATATCTGCCAGAACAAAGCAGGCAACGCCAAAAATGAGATAGACCGCCAGCATGCCCGCCGATATCAGACGCACCAGGCCAACCAGGAAAATGATACCAACAACGATTTTCTGAATGTCAGGGGAAAGACGCCAGTGGCCGACCAGCAACAGCGCGCAGAGGATTACGATCAGCGCCAGCAGGATCCACCAGTAAAACCGGATAAAGAAATTCGCAAATAACCCGCTGACCGCGCCGAGAGCAAAAGACATAATGCCGATCGACGCTGCAAAATATTTAGCAGTCGTATGATAGGTTTCAACGGAGCTATAACCCGCAAACTTGAAGCCGCCCAATACCGCTGTCACGCCGACGGTTAGGGCGCCAAAAGCCCAGAATAGGCTGGCCGGAAAAAACGCCTGCCGTGCCAGATTTAATGAAATCAGACAGCTGACAGCCAGTATAGCCTCGAATGCGACCAAGGAGTTCATGCGCGGAGTATGACCGTCAAACGCGGCTTTGTCCACTCCGCCAATTCCTCATTATTCTTTGTATATTGCGGCCTCTCATGTTATTTGGGGTGCGAACAGATCAGGAGAACAAACATTCCCTCCACGCCTCGAAAACGGCTCGATTCCATACCGATTGCAACAGCACTCGCCGTCAGTTTCGGCACCCTCGTCGTAATCGCCGTCGTCACCGTGTTGGGCATCAGCCTTGTCTCCGGGCTCGCAAACACGCGCGATCTCCTGATCGATAAGGCCACGGCCGCCATGGATGCCGCCCGCGGCGACCTCACCGACCTTCTCAATCCGGCGGAAGAGCAGGCGCGTTATATTGCAGAGCTGATATATTCCAACGAATTGGACGTTGGAAACAGCGAGCAACTTTCCAATTTCCTTGTTGCCGCCGTCGCGGGGACGCCCCAGATCGCGTCACTGTCCTTCGTATCCCCGGATTTGAATGTCACCGCCGGGAGCAGGAAAACCCGGAAAGTTATCAAGCTAAATGCCAAAACGGATGCGATTGCACTTTCAAACGTCGAGAAAATATCCAGCCAGCAGTCAGGAAACTGGGGGCCCCTGATCTACGTGCCGGCACTCAAGGAAACCGTTCTCAATTTCCGTCAGCCAATATTCAAGGACGAGAAATTTTTAGGCGCCCTGATCGCCACCATCCCGGTTTCGGCCATCAACGAAAAACTGTTGGCCTCTACGTCGTTTATGAAGGGCACACGATTTGTTCTGTATGGCAAAGACAGCGTTCTCCTTCAACAGGACATAAGCAACAATGCCACTCATCTGTTGAAAGACGGTGTTGTTCCGAAACTTTCGGAGATCAGGGATCCAATCCTGAAAAAAATTTGGTCGCCAGAGAGAACCAACCTTCAGGTTTTAGGAAAACAGGCCGGATTTGAAGGTCATTTTCTTGACATAGCCGACGACGGTTACCTGTATTTTTACAGCACCCTTGAAGGATATACGGACAAGAATCTCATAATCGGCTATTGGATCAGAGACGAAGATGCGCTGATTGAACTGCGCCGCCTGTTGATGGCGGGACTTGCCGGTCTTGCGATCATGCTTTTGAGCGCAGTCGTTGCGCTTGTCCTGGGACGAAAAATCTCACGGCCCGTCCTCGCACTGTCCGATGCTTCCCGGCAAATTTCGAGGCTCGAGTTCGCCACCGTTAAGTCCCTGCCGAGAAGCCGGTTCAAGGAAGTCGATGAAGCGAATGATGCCTATAATACGATGCTGCGCGGACTAAGCTGGTTTGAAAATTACGTACCAAAATCATTGGTCAAGAAACTGATGGAAAGTGGGGAAGCCCTCTCGGAACAGCGCGTCGTGACCGTCATGTTTACAGATATTGTCAGCTTCACACCACAAGCCGAAAGCATGAAGTCCGGGGATGTTGCCGACTTTCTCAATCACCATTTCAAGCTGGTAACGTCCTGCATCGAAGCGGAGGGCGGGACCGTCGATAAATTTATTGGCGACGCCGTGATGGCATTCTGGGGGGCACCGGAACAGCAGGAAGATCATGCACTTCGAGCCTGCCGCGCCGCCCTCGCCATCAAGAGTGTTATCGTCGCGGACAATGCGCAACGCCGAGCGAATGGTCTCGGCGATGTGCATATGCGCATCGGCATCCATACCGGACCACTGGTTGTCGGAAATATCGGCCCGGCGGGGCGCGTCAATTACACGGTGGTCGGAGATACCGTCAATATCGCCCAGAGAATGGAGCAATATGGCAAGACGCTCTCACCGGATCAGACGGACGATGTGTTCACGCTCATCACGGACGCCACCTGCGAAGCCGCGGGCCCGGAAATAAAAGCGGAAAAAATAGGAGATTACCAAGTCAAGGGCCGCCACGACCCCGTCAAGATTTACCGCCTTACCTGATTAAGCCATTTATCTCGACGGCTGATAATAAGGATTGGTGCCGTCGGCATGATCGGTAATGTCGAGAACCTCTGTAATGCTTGGCACCAGCTTCTGTATTTCCACGGCGACGCCCTGCTTGAGCGTAACATCCGCCATACCGCAACCTTGACAACCGCCATCAAGCCGCACATAGGCCCGGTTCTTATGCAAATCAACAAGCGAAATGCGTCCGCCATGCGCTGCGATGGAAGGATTTACCTTCTCTTCCAGAAGCTTGCGGATCGCAATCCCTTCAGGCGTTGTCAACCCAGGCTTTGGCAACGCCTCGCGATAATCGAGAACCGCGGTGATTTCCGGAATATAGTGACGCAGCATATTCTGGATACCGGTCAGCATCGAAAAAGCCGGGCCCTGAAATTTCAGGTACAGCTTACCCGCCTTATAGCTGTGAAAAGCGACATCGCCACCGGATTGCGTAACGGCCGGAACAATCCGAGTTGCCAGCAAATCTTCTATCTGATCGATAATTTCCGCATCAAACTCGCCGGGCATCTCATCATCGGAGATAGTCGTTACCACCGGATCGCCGCTTTGAAAATGTTTCACAATGGCCCCGAAAATTTCCGTGCGAAGGCGCGCCCAGTCAGCTGCGGCCATTTTTGAAACCGCGACACTCTCCTTCTTCAACGTAACCGCGGTGACACCCTCAATCTCGTAGAGCCGACACGCAAGCGGTGATTTCTGCTCGGCGTCTTCCCGCGTAAAACTCATCGGACCGTCTTCATAGACCGTCTGGCCCGGGAAAAATTCCAGCTCGGTTGCATTTTCGCCTGCTTTGGTCTGAATAAACATTTGTCCATCTCAATTTTTCACAGAAGTGAATGTATAATACCGTCATATTGGCCACTAGTCACCAACCCAACAATTACAAACTAATAATAAAAGCGGAGAAAACAATGGCGAAGTTTGTAAAGACTGCGAAAACAACCCGCTTCGCTACGGTATCCAGCTTGGGATTGAAGCCTTCTCGCATTCCTACGAGAGCCGCGAGCCGAAAACAATGACGGATGCTTATCCAAATCGCAACCTCTAGTTGAGAGCTCCGCCGAAGCCAGACGGCGCAAAATAATTACCCCTTCGCGGCTTTTTTTGTTATGTATAAAATACGGGCTTGCCGCGATGGGGGAAAGCACTCGGTGCTACTTTATCTATATGACGTCATTTCGGGAGGAGGCCGCCAATCCCTGTCGATTGAAGGGCTGGAGCGGCTTGTTTCCAACCGGACCCATTCCCCCCTGCTCAAACGTCGGCGCGCCCGTGTCATCCTGTCTCGCATTCGTCTGCTCAGCCTTCTCTGCTTCTTTGCCTTTCCCTTGGGTTTCTTGCTGGATATCCTGACGTTCGATGTCGAAACCTATATCACCCTCGGTATCAGCCGCGCTTTGATTGCCGTCCTGTTTCTAGCTCTTTTCTTTGGCATAAGCAGCGGCGAGACCCTGCGGGACGCCTATCGCGCCCTTGGCATTTTCTTCGCCATTCTCATGACCTTTCAGGCAATGTATCAACCTTTGCTGGATGTGACCGATATTTCGTCTATTCACGGTCTTGCGTCCGCCGGATATGTGCTCTTTCCCTTCCTGATCGTCGTCTGCATCGGCGTCTTTCCGTTGACGGTAAAAGAGGCACTACTCACGCTGGTGTTGTTCTTTGTCGTGCAGATGCTCATTCTTATCCTGATGCCCGAACAGGCCGATCCGCATCAGCGGCTCGGTATTCTGATGACCCTGATAACCACGGGCGTGTTTTGCTGCTTTTCCGCCATCAGTCAGCTGCTTTACATGTCGTCGCTGATCGACCAGGCGTCTATAGATACTCTCACGCATTGTTATAGCCGAAACAGCGGCGAAGAGATTATTGATGTCCAGTTCAAAATCTCGAAACGGGAGAATTCTCCGCTTTCTGTCGTCTTTGTTGATCTCGACAGCTTTAAGTCCATTAATGACAGATACGGCCACGAGGCGGGTGACCGGGTTCTGGCCACCGCCGCCGCGAATATCCGTCGCAATGCACGCGGGTCCGACGTTCTGATTCGCTGGGGCGGCGAAGAGTTTGTTATTCTGCTGCCCAATACGGATGCGGAAGGCGCCCTGAAATCAATCCGGCGGCTCCGCAATATAGGTCTTGGGACCCGGCCGGATGGCAAATTCCTGACAGCGAGCTATGGCGTCGTAGACCGTCATACCGCAAACGTCAGTGATTGGATGACCCTTGTGGATATTGCGGACAATCAGATGTATGAGGCCAAATCCCGGGGCGGCAACGACATTTCCGTGTATGCCGGGGCCGGGAAACCTGGCGCCAGTTCAGACCCCGCCAGCCGGTCCGCTGCCGAATGATCCTTAAACTTCTTTCCATCGCCTTTATCTGCCTGTTTGTCACCCGACTGTTGTTCGCCAGAAAGTTCAAGGAGCTTGGCAAGGTTGCCGACCGCACGCTCAATCTTTTCCTGATCGCGCTCGCTATATATCTTGGATTGCAAGCGCTGGTTGTCTATGGTTTATCGTGACATAAGTAAATTGGATCGATAGAGGTTTGGTTTAATCAATAACGAGGTTGTTCATGTCCAGCACGCGCGTTGAGGCGGATACCATGGGAGAGATCGCTGTCCCGGCAGATAAATACTGGGGCGCCCAAACAGAGCGGTCATTCGAGAATTTCAAGATCGGCACCGAGAGAATGCCCCCGCCACTGATCCGCGCTCTCGGACTCCAGAAAAAAGCCGCCGCGCTCAGCAATCACAAGCTGAAACGGCTGGAAACCCGGGTCAAGGATGCCATTGTTACCGCAGCGGACGAGGTTATCGATGGCACGCTCATTGATCATTTCCCGCTTGTTGTCTGGCAAACGGGCTCCGGAACCCAGAGCAACATGAACACGAACGAGGTTATTGCGAATCGCGCGAATGAACTTCTTGGCGCACCGCTTGGCCACAAAGACCCGGTCCATCCCAACGACCATGTCAATATGGGGCAAAGCTCCAACGACAGCTTCCCAACGGCAATGTCCATCGCCGCGGCGATAGAGGTTTCGCATCGGCTCATGCCATCGCTTCAGCATATTTATCAGGCGCTGGCTGAAAAATCCGCTGAGTTTGCCGATATCATCAAGATCGGCAGAACTCATACCCAGGATGCGGTCCCCATTACTCTGGGTCAGGAATTTTCCGGCTACGCCCGGCAAATCGAGCTTGGTATTGCGCGGGTGAAAGGCACCCTTCCCCGCCTGATGGAGTTGGCCCAGGGCGGAACTGCCGTCGGGACGGGCCTTAATGCTGCGCCGGGATTTGCGGATACTTTCATCTCGGTTATCGCCGGGCTCACCGAACTGCCCTTCAAAAGCGCAGGAAACAAGTTCGAGGCCATGGCCGCCCATGACGCCATGGTTGAGCTCTCCGGTGTTCTCAATGTCCTCGCCGCAAGCTCAATGAAAATCGCCAACGATATCCGCTTTCTGGCGAGCGGACCGAGAAGCGGTCTGGGCGAGCTGATCCTGCCAGCCAATGAGCCCGGATCGTCGATTATGCCGGGCAAAGTCAACCCGACCCAATGCGAAGCCGTCACGCAAGTCTGCGCGCAAATTATGGGCAATCATGTTACTGTCACCATCGCCGGCTCCAGCGGGCATTTTGAGCTGAACGCCTTCAAGCCGGTGATTATCTTTAATGTCCTGCAATCCATACGGCTGCTGGGAGATGCACTTGTGAGCTTTACGGACAATTGCGTAACCGGCATTCAGGCCAACAAGACCCGCATCGCGGATTTGATGGAACAGTCGCTGATGCTGGTGACCGCACTAAACCCGCATATCGGCTACGACAAATCCGCAAAGATCGCGAAAAAGGCCTATGCGGAAAATACAACGCTGAAACAAGCCGCCCTTGAGCTTGGCTTCCTGACGGAAGCGCAATTCGACGACTGGGTCCGGCCCGAAGATATGGTTGGGAAATAGGTTTTTCTGAAATCGGGAAATTGGAGCGGGCGAAGGGAATCGAACCCTCGTCGTAAGCTTGGGAAGCTTCTGCTCTGCCATTGAGCTACGCCCGCAATTTCTTCTGTAACTATAGAAAGAACGTCGAAATCGCAACAGAAATTCTTGACAGCGCACGGCCTTGGCGATAATGGTTTTGGCGTGGTGATTTGTGCCGACCGGCTTGCGGCCACGTTAAATGAAACGCTAAAAGGTCGGGGCTCGTATGAACCCTGATCGATGGTCGGGGTTTTTTTATGCCTCGAGGATGACATGACAAAGAAAGATGAGATTGCGGCACAGCGCGCGAACACTTACCGGACTGCAACAAAATTGGTGCGGGGCGGGACCAAACGCTCCCAATTCAACGAAACGTCCGAAGCCATTTTCATGAATTCCGGCTTCGTCTATGACAGCGCCGAGCAGGCGGCCGGACGGTTCAAGGGCGAGAACGAGGGGTATATCTACTCCCGCTACGCCAACCCGACCCTGTCCATGTTTGAAGAGCGGATGATCCTCCTCGAAGACGGAGCAGAAGCCGCACGCGCAACCGCGAGCGGAATGGCAGCGGTCAATGGCGCGCTGATGTCGCTGCTCAAAGCCGGCGATCATGTCGTGGCACCGAAGGCGCTGTTTGGTTCCTGCCTCTATATTATCCAGACGATTCTGCCGCGCTTCGGAGTCAATATTACGCTGATTGATGGAACGGATATTGATCAATGGCGCACCGCGATCACTGAAAATACGGCCTGCGTTTTTTTTGAAACACCGTCCAATCCGGCGCTCGAGATCATGGATATCGCGGCGATATCCGAACTTGCCCATAAGGTCGGCGCGAAAGTGATTGTCGACAATGTTTTTGCCACACCGATCCTGCAGCACCCTTTGACGCTCGGCGCCGATATCGTCGTTTATTCGGCGACCAAGCATATCGACGGTCAGGGCCGCTGTCTTGGCGGCATTGTTCTGGGATCGGAGGAATTTGTTGAGGACACTCTTGCGCCATATCTCAAGCATACGGGGCCTGCGCTGAGCCCGTTCAACGCCTGGAACCTGCTCAAGGGACTTGAAACGCTTGAGCTCCGGATTGCCAAGCAATGCGATAATACCGAGAAAGTGGCGGCATTCCTGAGCAATCATCCGGCGGTGAGCCGGGTTATTTATCCCGGTTTGGAGACGCACCCGCAATACGGTCTCGCCAAGCGCCAAATGTCGCGCGGCGGCACATTGATCAGCTTCGAGGTTGCAGGCGATCAGGAAGCAACCTTCGCTGTCCTCAACCGGCTGTCGCTTATTGATATCAGTAATAATCTCGGCGATGCAAAATCCCTGATCACCCACCCGACGACGACGACACACTCCAGTGTTGATGCAGAAACAAAGCTGGAACTTGGCATAACCGAAAGCCTGCTTCGTATTTCAATCGGGCTGGAAGATGCTGACGATTTGATTGAAGACCTTGGCTACGCGCTGAGCAGCCAGAACGGCTAGCCTGAAAATGCGGTGAAAATTGATCCCGCACCGCACGTCTCCCGTGTGCCCAAAAGCCGATTTACTGGACAAATCGGCTTTTGGGCGCAATATTCTAGTAACTTGCAAAAAGTTTGAGGAAATTTTGCAAAGGGGTATGGCATGGAACAGACGGGCGCCTATAACAAAATCACTGAAAACATTCAGGTTTCGGTAACCCCAATCTATTTGACCGACCGGTCGCGCCCGGAAGACAGCCTGTATGTCTGGGCCTATCAGGTTCGTATCGAAAATAAAGGGTCACAGACAGTGATCCTGAGGAACCGGCACTGGCGTATAACGGACGCCGACGGACATACCGAGACCGTCGACGGCAAGGGCGTGATTGGGGAACAGCCGACTTTACGTCCGGGGGAAACCTATGAGTATACGAGTGGCACGCCTCTTCCAACGCCGTCGGGAATTATGGTAGGGTCATACGACATGGAATCTGAGGAAGGGACGATTTTTGCGGTGGATATTCCAGCCTTTTCTCTGGACAGCCCGCATGAGATATCGCCGCTTCATTAACGAGCAATGCTCAATGTGCCTTTAAGAATGTGATCCGATAATGAACAAACATTGCCATCCAGACAATCCGGCGGACGAAAAGCCGACGAAAGAGGAAGCGGAAGAGGCCGTGAGAACACTCATCCGCTGGGCTGGCGACAATCCGACGCGCGAAGGCCTGCGCGGAACGCCGGACCGGGTGACCCGTTCCTATCTGGAATTTTTTGCCGGATATGGGGAAGACCCGGATGCATATCTTTCGCGCACCTTCGAGGAAGTAAACGGCTATGACGAGATGGTTGTCCTGAAGGATATCCGCGTTGAGAGCTATTGCGAGCATCATATGGTTCCCATTATCGGCGTTGCTCATGTTGCCTATATGCCGAGTAACCGGGTTGTCGGAATCTCCAAACTTGCCCGTGTTGTCGACGCCTATGCCAAACGGTTGCAGATTCAGGAAAAACTGACGCGCCAGATTGCGGAAACAATTGAACGGACGCTGCAGCCCAAAGGTGTTGCCGTAATCATTGAAAGCGCCCATCAATGCATGACGACACGAGGGGTTCACAAAGACGGCGTTACCATGATCACCAGCACCATGCTCGGCATTTTCAGACGGTCCGATATCACGCGCCGCGAACTTCTCGCTTTTATCGGCAAAGGCTAAGTCTTCAAAAGTTGTGATTAATTTTCGTCTTATCCTTTCCGTTATCGGCATACTCCTTGTCATCGTCGGTTTCGCCATGCTCATTCCGGCGACCGTGGACTTGTTCGTCAGCGATATCGACTGGCAGGTTTTCCTGGTCTCAGCCGCCGTCGCCTTATTTATTGGCGGTGGGCTATTCCTTTCCAATCGGGGAGGCAACATGGAGCTTGGACGACGGGAAGCCTTTATCCTGACAACCGCCGCATGGATCGTAATTCCGGCCTTCGCTGCGCTCCCTCTCAGTTTCAGTGAAATGGATATTTCCTATACAGACGCATTTTTTGAAGCCATGTCCGGCCTGACGACAACCGGATCAACTGTTTTGACGGGTCTTGACGACGCGCCTCATGGAATCCTGCTGTGGCGGACCCTACTGCATTGGCTTGGCGGCATCGGAATTGTCGTGATGGCGATCGCCATTCTGCCGCTCCTCCGGGTAGGTGGTATGCAGCTCTTCCGGATGGAATCCTCCGACGCCTCTTCGGAAAAAGCTCTGCCGCGTTTCGCCGAGGTCGTCAAGGC
>JAIOYL010000105.1 GCA_021741195.1 Sneathiella sp.
TAGAAGCAATCGCACCCATGACAGGGTTTAGCGACGGGATGTGTCCGATGAAGTGCGTCAACCGCCGTCCGGACGGTGCGAGCCAGCAATGCCAGCAGGCTGTATCTATATCTGACCATTGTCCTAATCCTCTTGTACGACCCGTTTAGCAATTAAATACTATACGCTTTTTCCGAACGCTCCAAGGGGTAGCGCTGTGCGCGTCGTCACAGGCATTCAAGAAATCCTCACGCTAGCCCGGTCAGGGCCATTTCACCTCCGGCGGCAGGGACATCAGGATCGCCTCTGTATTGCCGCCGGTTTTCAGACCGAACGTAGTCCCCCGATCATACAGCAGGTTAAACTCCACATACCGTCCGCGACGGACCAGTTGATGTTCACGCTGCCCGGCTGTCCAGGGTTCATTCATATGGCGGCGGACAAGTGACGGGTAAATGTCGCGGAATGCGCGTCCGACGTCCTGTGTAAAGGCAAAATCCTTCTCCCAGTCCGTTTCCAGCCTGTCATAGAAGATACCGCCGACACCGCGCGGTTCATTGCGGTGCGGCAGGAAAAAATAATCGTCGCACCATTTCTTATATCGTGGGTAATACGCCGGGTCATGCTTGTCGCAGGCGGCCTTCAGGGCTTGGTGAAACGCTTCAGTATCCGAATCATCAGGGTACATTGGCGTCAAATCTGCGCCGCCGCCAAACCAGGCATTTCCGGTGACGATATGGCGGGTGTTCATATGGACCGCTGGAACCAAAGGTGAGTGCATATGGGCAACCAGAGAAATACCGCTTGCCCAGAACATACCATCCTTGCCGGTTCCAGGAATGGAGCTGCGGAATTCTTCCGAAAACTGACCATGAACTGTCGAGATATTGACGCCGACCTTCTCGAAAACGCGGCCCTTCATCACCGACATTTCACCGCCGCCACCGCCGGGCCGGTCCCAGGCCGTCACCTCAAATCGGCCGGGCGACCGATCGCCGTAGGTTCCTGTAAGCTCCTGTTCCAGTGTTTCAAAACTGTCTCTGATCTGGTCACGCAGCGTTCGAAACCAGTCGGCCGTCATTTTTTTTCGTGCTTCTGCTGTGTCTGCTGTCATGATTTTCCCGGAGGTCAAGAAAGAACGGAAAGGGAGGGGAAAGTGGAGGTCTGGCGAAGGGCTTCACCGAGAACCATGGCGGCCGCAACGGCAACATTGATCGAACGCATGCCCGCTGCCATTGGGATAAGGATGCGGTAATCCGCCGCCGCATGTATCTCCTCGGACACACCCGCGCTTTCGCGTCCGAGCAAAAGTATATCCGATTCTTCGAATGAAAAGTCGGTATAGGGAACGGCGGCCTTTGTGCTTAGCAGAATGACGCGATTCCCGGCCATAGTGGAGGCGAATTTTTCCCAGGAAACATGACGTGTGACATCGACGGCACCGGCATAATCCATGACGGCGCGCTTGAGGTCGCGGGCGCCAAAGGGAAAGCCACAGGGTTCGATGATATCGACCGGAATACCAAGGCAGGCACCCAGTCTCAGCAGCGTTCCAACATTTGGCGCAATATCTGGTTGGTAAAGTGCAAGTCTCATCTTGCTGTTGTAATGGGAGTGTTGTAACAAATACAGAAAAATGCGCGTTTTATTGTCGCATTTTACATGTTGGCACTGGACATAACGGCGTTATGATGACAAAAAGCGGTCGCGGTATAATTATTTTTTTAGGTTTTGGGGAAAGTAAATGACGACAACCACCCCTGTAGGAGAAGACGGCGTCAAACGCCGCGATTTTCTATATGTTGCTGCTGGCGGCCTGGGAGCTGTTGGGACGGCAGCGGCCATTTGGCCGTTTATCTCACAAATGAATCCTTCCGCCGATGTTCTGGCGCTCTCCACAACAGAAGTGGACTTGGATGGGATTGAGGTCGGATCGGAAATTACCGCCGTATGGCAGGGAAAACCGGTTTTTGTGCGGCATCGGACGGAAGAAGATATCGAAAGAGCCGAAGATGTTGTTTTAGCTGATTTGCGTGATCCGCAACCGGATGCGGACCGTGTGATTAAGCCGGAGTGGCTAATCATGGTTGGCATTTGTACTCATCTGGGGTGTGTTCCTCTGAAGGGGCAAGGAGATTTCGGCGGCTGGTTCTGCCCATGCCACGGATCCCACTATGATACGTCAGGACGTATACGCAAAGGGCCGGCGCCATCTAACCTGGTCATTCCGCCGTATGAGTTCCTGAACGATACCAACATCAAGATCGGGTAGGGGGCTCCATATGTCTTTTGAACCAAAAAATGCTGCCGTAAAGTGGGTTGAGGATCGCTTGCCGATCACGGGGATGCTGCATCATGCCCTTTATGAATATCCCACACCTAAAAATTTGAGTTATTGGTGGACTTTCGGCTCTCTGGCGGGCGTAATGCTGGTCGTCCAGATTGTCACCGGTATCGTCCTCGCCATGCACTATACGCCGCATGTGGATATGGCCTTTACCAGTGTCGAACATATCATGCGTGACGTGAATTTCGGCTGGCTGCTCCGGTATATGCATGCCAACGGCGCGTCGATGTTCTTCATCGTCGTCTACCTGCATATTTTCCGGGGTCTGTATTACGGATCCTACAAGGCACCAAGAGAGCTGCTCTGGTGGCTTGGCTTGGTGATTTTCCTGTTGATGATGGCGACTGCCTTCATGGGCTATGTGCTGCCATGGGGACAGATGAGCTTCTGGGGTGCTACGGTTATCACTAATCTTTTTAGTGCAATACCGGTCGTGGGGGACAGCATTGTCTCCTGGCTTTGGGGCGGGTTCTCAGTTGGCAACCCGACGTTGAACCGCTTTTTCAGCCTGCATTACCTGTTGCCGTTTGTGATAGTTGGTGTGGTGATCCTGCATATCTGGTCTTTGCATACAAGTGGGTCCAACAACCCGACTGGTCTCGATATCAAGGACAAGCAGGACAGCATTCCGTTCCATCCCTATTACACGGTTAAGGATTTGTTCGGACTGGCGATCTTTCTGATTTTCTTCTCCGTGTTTCTTTTCTACGCGCCGAATTACATGGGACATCCGGACAACTATATCCCGGCGAACCCATTGGTTACCCCGGCGCATATCGTGCCTGAATGGTACTTCCTGCCGTTCTATGCAATTCTTCGCGCGGTTCCCGACAAGTTGGGTGGTGTCTTGTTGATGTTCGGCGCAATTGCTGTGCTGTTCGCTCTTCCCTGGCTTGACAAAAGCCGGATCAGGTCAGCGCGCTTCCGTCCGATTTACAAACAGTTGTTCTGGGTGTTTGTCGCGGATTGTGTCTTGCTCACCTATATTGGCGGCAAACCGCCGGAAGGGGATTTTATCCTCTGGGGTCGGATTGCTACTATTTACTATTTTGTTCATATCCTGATTTTGCTGCCGTTGGTCGGTTTGTTCGAAAAACCAAAACCCTTGCCCGCAAGTATATCCGAGGATGTCTTGGCCAAGAAACCAGCGGCGGAGGAGACAGCCAATGCTTAAACATATCACGTCTTTGAGCATGGCGGCTCTTGTCTCTCTTACGTTCCTTGGTAATGCCCAGGCGGCCAGTGATGCAATTGAGCTTAAATCCGGTCACTGGAAACATGGCGGTATCTTTGGTACGTATGATCGTGCGGCGGCACAACGCGGGCTTCAGGTTTACCGGGAAGTTTGCGCGGGCTGTCACGGGCTTGCTCTGGTGGCATTCCGTACGCTAACCGATCTTGGTTTCAGCGGGGAGGAAGTCAAGGCGATTGCCGCGCAGTCGGATTTTCTTGATGGCCCTGATGCGAGTGGCGACATGTTTGAGCGTCCCGGCAAACCGTCCGATAGATTCCCGTCACCTTTCGCTAATGAACAGTCGGCACGGGCTTCAAACGGAGGAGCCTATCCTCCTGACCTGTCCCTGATCACCAAAGCGAGGGCGAGCGGGGATGATTACGTCTATTCGTTGCTTACCGGTTATGGCGAGGCGCCAGAAGACATTCAGATGGCGGAAGGCATGAATTACAATGCCTATTTCCCCGGCCACCAAATTGCGATGCCGGCACCGCTGTCCGCGGATGCGGTTGAATATTCCGACGGAACGCCGGCAACTGTCGACCAGATGGCGCATGATGTCACCGTTTTCCTGACATGGGCGGCGGAGCCGAAAATGGAACAGCGCAAAAACATTGGCCTCAAGGTTATTTTGTTTTTGCTGGTCCTAGCGGGCATCTTCTACGCAGTGAAGCGTAAAGTCTGGTCTGATCTGCACTGACGGTTATTTGGATAATGAAAAGGGCGCTGATTTGAGCGCCCTTTTTTTATGGAATATCGGAAACTTCAAAGCTAGATTTCCTGCAGAATTTATTTGGGGGATAGGAATGGCGAAACCTGTTATCGGCGTTATTGGTGGTAGCGGCGTGTATGAGCTGGAAGGGCTCATAAATACCCGATGGGAAAAAGGGAAAAGCCCGTTCGGCGAACCGTCGGACGCCTTTCTGTTCGGACAGCTTGGTGGCGTGGATATGGTCTTCCTGCCGCGTCACGGTCGCGGCCACAAAATCCCCCCGAATGAGGTAAATTACCGCGCCAATATCGACGCGTTGAAGCGCGCCGGTGTTACCGAGATCATCTCCCTCAGCGCCTGTGGATCGTTCGAGGAAAAGCTCTCTCCCGGCACCTTCGTCATCGTAGATCAGTTCATCGACCGGACCATCGGCCGGAAGAAGAGCTTCTTTGGAACGGGCCTCGTTGCCCATATCAGCATGGCACACCCAGTCTGCTCCCGCCTCGGCGACAGCCTTGAAACGGCAGCGCGAGCACAAGGCCTCGCGGTTCATCGCGGCGGGACGTATCTCGCCATGGAGGGACCGCAGTTCTCTTCTCTCGCGGAATCAGAACTCTACAGGGCCTGGGGATGCCAGGTTGTCGGCATGACCAATATGCCCGAAGCCAAGCTCGCGCGCGAAGCCGAGATGTGCTACGCCACAGTCGCCATGGTGACAGATTACGATTGCTGGCATCCAGAACATGACGCCGTCGAAGTATCGACGATTATCCATGTCTTGATGAAAAATGCGGACAACGCCCGCCGCCTTGTGAAGACAGTCGTGCCCGAGCTTGGTGCCCGGACATCCACTTGCCCCGCTGGATGCCATCAGGCGCTTGACAATGCCCTTATCACCGCGCCGGATGCTCGCGATCCGGATGTTCTCAAGAAACTCGACGCGGTTGCCGGGCGCGTTCTCTGACGCGAAGGCATCGCAATGGACATTAAATCAGTTATCAGGACAATTCCGGATTATCCCAAAAAGGGCGTGATGTTCCGCGACATCACGACCTTGTGGCAGGATGCTGGCGGCTTTCGTCATGTTGTGGATCTACTGGTATGGCCCTACGCGGGCGTGCGTATTGACAAGGTCGCCGGAATTGAAGTGCGTGGATTTGTCCTCGGCGGCGCGATAGCCCATCAACTGAGCGTCGGCTTTATTCCGGTGCGCAAAAAAGGCAAGCTCCCCGGAGACGTCATCAGCGAGCAATATGAGCTTGAATATGGCACTGACACGGTCGAGATTCATAGTGATGCCATAAAAACAGGAGATAATGTTCTCCTTGTTGACGACCTGATTGCAACCGGAGGGACAGCAGAAGCCGCGATTAATTTATTGCGGCGTGCTGGCGGTACGGTTATCGGCGCGGCCTTTGTGATTGATCTGCCCGAAATCGGCGGCGCCAAGCGCATTGAAGCCATGGGGATCAATGTTCGGACTCTCTGTGCGTTTGACGGAGACTAGCGCCGCTCTTCAGGGTTAAAAAAGACTATTGTCATTTCCGGGCGCTTATGTCTTTGCTTCTTCAAGAACAAAAGAAGGGACTGGTCATGTCGTTTGAAATCTGGATATCATTTTTTATCGCAAGCGCCGCCCTTCTTGCCATTCCAGGCCCAACAGTCTTGATCGTTATCAGCTACGCGCTCGGACAGGGACGTTCCACAGCCTGGGCGACAGTACCCGGTGTGACGCTTGGGGATTTTACTGCCATGACAGCATCCCTGCTTGGCGCGGGGGCCGTCCTCGCGGCCTCCGCGACGCTGTTCACCGCCTTAAAAATCGCAGGCGCCCTGTATCTCGTCTGGTTGGGGATCAGGCTCTGGCGGTCCGAGAGTGGGATGGGGACACTCACAGCGGAGGTGCGGGAGACGAAAATGTCCATGTTCCGCAACTCCTATATCGTCACGGCGTTGAATCCAAAAAGCATCGTATTCTTCGTTGCCTTTGTGCCCCAGTTCGTGAATGTCAATGAACCAGTGTTTCAGCAGTTCGTCATTCTAGAGGCGACTTTCCTTATTTTAGCCGCTATAAATGTCGCCATATGGGCGGTTCTCGTCGGCAAATTGCGGGCAAGGTTCATGAAACCGGGAAGCCTCAAAATCGTCAATCGTATTGGCGCCAGTTTCCTGATTGGGGCGGGTCTGTTGACGGCGGTCGTCCGCCGGACCGCGTAAAAAAATGAATAACCGATCAACATTAAAAATCGGAGCAGGGAATGCCGCATAATATTACTGGAATAGATCATGCGCTGATCGGGGTGAAAAACCTTGAAGGGGCGCGGGATGTTTTTGAGAAGCTTGGCTTTACCATGACGCCGCGGGGTTCCCATATCGGCTGGGGGACGGCGAATTACTGTATCATGTTCGGCGATGATTATATCGAGCTGCTCGGTATCGTCGATCCCTCGCTCGAGACAAACGGCCTCGACAAGGCACTTGAAGAGCGGGGGGAGGGGCTTTTGGGACTGGCTCTGGCCAGTGACAGCCCGGAAAAAACACATCACTCGCTGAGTAGCGCGGGGCTGGAGCCGTCCGATCTTCTGGCGTTGAAACGAAAACTCGAGCTTCCCGAGGGCGATGTATTACCGGAGTTTAAATTGATCCGCTTAACCGCTTCTGCCGGATTGTCGGCTAAGCATCTTTTCATCTGTCACCACCTGACCCCCGAACTCGTGCGGACGCCGGAATGGATAAAGCATCGGAACGGCGCAAAAAAAATCGGTGCGGTTGTTGTGGTTGTCGATAACCCGGGCTCGCTCGCGGACTATTACCGGCGTCTTTGCGGATCGATAAATGTGACGCTGACCGATAATACGCTAACGGTCCGCCTCGGCAAAGGAAGCCTGATTTTTGTCAATGACAGGGATATTGACCTGTTGTTTCCCGGCCTTACCATTGCTGATGAGATGCCCGCCCTGCCACATCTGATCGCCCTGACCATTGGCGTTGACGATCTTGAGAGAACGTCGGAATTTCTAACCAAAAGCGGCATTAATTCGCGGAAAATTGCCACTGGCTCGGTTCGGATAAATCCGGCAGATGCCTGCGGGGTCCTGCTTGAATTCGTTCAGGCGTAAGCGCCTAACTGATGAATTCTAGCGTCCTCTGAAGCGCAAGCTTCGCTGAACCCGCGTCATAGCTGGCCCGCTGGTCACAGTTGAAGCCATGGCCGGCATGATACACATAAACGGGAATATCGGGACGTTTAGCCTTGATCGCTTCGACGGCTGTTATGGGAATGGAGCCGTCCTGGTCGCCAAAATGCAGGATGATCGGAACCTTGGGCGCTTCCACGATATGCTGCGCGACTTGTCCGCCATAATAGCCGACGGCTTTCTGGATTGACGACAGGCGGCAGGCAGCAAGGTAGGCGAGGCTGCCACCCCAGCAATATCCAATCACTGCTATGTCGCCGACACCGGCGATTTCCTTCGCCGCCGCGTCAATATCTTTGAGCGCGTCCGCGTCCTTGGTTTGCGTCTTGTATTTAATACCTTCGGTGACGTCCTCGCTGCTGTAGTCAAGGAAAATACCGGGACGGATGCGGTCGAAAAGAGCCGGGGCAATGGCAACGAAACCTTCTTTCGCATAACCGTCGCAAATGTCCTTGATATGGGAGTTTAAACCAAAGATCTCCTGGACAATGATCACGCCGCCTTTGACACTCGCTTCAGGTGATGCTTTGTACGCTGACAGCTTATGGCCGTCGGCCGCCTGTAATTCCAGCATTTCACCCATAACCTTCTCCCCTTATTTTTTTGTTATTGCTTCGACGATGAGAAGCGTGCCGTCAACACCCGTCACCTTGACAGAGTCTCCCGCTTCCAGATCAGGTCCTTCGACTGCCCATTGGCTGTCATCGACATGGATTTTCCCACGCCCGTTCCGTATGGCTTCCGTCAGGGTAAACTGGCGCCCGATATATTGCGCGCCGCGCTGGTTCAAGGTCGGATTATCCTCGACACCCGGATTTTTGACGAAAAACCGGCGGGAGATAATGATGCTGACAACTGCAATAATGGCAAACAGAATCCATTCATATTCCCAGCGCATCTGTGGAAAAAGCCAGGCAACGACACCAACCAGACCGGCGGCGATACCGAGCCAGAGAAAAACGGTGCTTGGCGCAAATACTTCAAGGATAACAAGCACCAGTCCGAGAATCCACCAGCTCCAGAAATCAAGCGTTGCGACCCATGTCAGAATTGATTCGAACATCTTGACTACTCGCTTTCAGGGACTGAACCACGAAGGGGACGCGGACGGGTGCTGTTGTCTTCACCGTTTCCGAATACTTCCTTGGCAATCGCGCCAATGCCGCCCAGAGAGCCAATAAGGGCGCTTGCCTCCATCGGCATCAGGACAATCTTTGAATTTCGTGCCATGCCGATTTCCTTCAATGCCTCGGTATATTTCTGGGCGATAAAGTAATTGATCGACTGAATATTACCGGCGGCTATCGCCTCAGAGACGTCATGGGTGGCTTTCGCTTCAGCCTGAGCCAGGCGTTCCCGCGCCTCGGCATCGCGGAACGCGGCTTCACGCCGTCCCTCCGCTTCCAGGATTGCCGCTTTTTTCTCACCTTCCGCTTTCAGGATTTCTGATTGACGAACGCCTTCGGCTTCCAGAATTACGGCGCGTTTCAAACGCTCGGCTTTCATTTGCCGCCCCATGGCTTCCACAAGATCAAGGGGTGGCGTAATATCCTTGATTTCGACGCGGGTTACTTTAAGGCCCCACGGCGTCGAGGCCTGATCAATGACAGTGAGCAGGCGAACATTGATGGCGTCGCGCTGGCTGAGGGCTTCATCAAGATCCATGGAGCCGAGCACCGTTCTGAGGTTTGTCTGGGCGAGATTTTGAATGGCCCGCTCCAGGTCCCTGACTTCATAGGCGGATTTCGCTGCGTCGAGAACCTGGTAGAACAGAACACCGTCCACCTGTACCATCGCATTATCGCGCGAAATAACCTCCTGGGTGGGAATATCCAGCACCTGCTCCATCATATTGATCTTGCTGCCGATGCGATCGATAAAGGGCATGATCAGCCCAAGTCCCGGATGCAGGCTACGGGTGTAGCGGCCAAAGCGCTCAATGGTGAACTGATACCCTTGCGGCACAATCGTTACGCCCATAAAGACGATTACGATGGCGAGCAGTACCAGAACGATAACGAACGCTGCGAAACCGGAAAGGAAGAAATCCATATAGCTGCCCTCATAATGTTAGATGATTAACAAGCCTGCGCCACTATATAATGTAACGCTGCGAGAGCTAAGCTAAAAAATTACTCCTTCGGCTCCTTGCTCTATTCGGGCCTTGTTTTCATCATTCCGGTAGATTTGAGAGACAGCACCAACTCGTCGTTCTGGTTGTAAAGATGAACGTTCGCCCGGACAATCCCCATGTCGGGCCGGGACTCCGATTTTCGGGTTTCAAAAACGGTTGACTCAAACCGCAGTTCATCGCCCGGTCGAACCGGGCGTATCCAGCGCAGGTCATCGAAACCCGGCGATCCCAGACCGGCGCGTTTGTTGGACATATTGTCAATCATCAGCCGCATCAGCATTGCTCCCGTGTGCCAGCCCGAGGCGATCAGGCCGCCGTAAATACTCTTTTTGGCGGCGTCTTCGTCAATATGAAAGGACTGCGGGTCATATTTTCGCGCGAAATCGAGGATTTCTTCTTTAGTCACTTTTTTTGTGCCGGATACGGTTTTGTTCCCGACGGCAATGTCTTCAAAATATACAGCACTCATTGGCGTGCCTCCGTCGCAACGGCGCCGTCGGGCCTGCGCAGGAACATACCGCTGGAGATCATTGTCATCTTGACCTTGCCATCCTGATTGAAGACGGTATGGGTGAATTTGACGAAGCCGAGTTGAGGCCTGCTTTTGGGCAGGCTGCGGTCGAGAACTTCCGCCTTTACATGAAGCGTTTCCCCGGGGCGCACAGGCTCCTTCCAGCGAAGTTGTTCGATGCCGGGCGAGCCCATGGAGGCGGAATCACGAAGATACCCGTCCACCATCATGCGCATGCACATGGCGCCCGTATGCCAACCACTGGCGATGATGCCGCCAAAATAATGCTCCGCGGCGGCGTCCCGATCAACATGAAAGGGTTGGGGATCGAAATCAGTCGCGTATTCGATTATTTCTTCTTCGGTGACTTCATATCCGCCGAATTCAAGGATTTTGCCGACGGTAAAGTCTTCCCAATACAACATGCTCATTTTCACCTTCTGATCTTATGCTGATCCGCTTTTACATTTTCGCTTTTTAAGGTTTTGGCATCAATCGCAAACTTAGTTGGCAAACCTGAAATGCAGGACGTCGCCATCCTGTACAACATACTCTTTACCTTCGAGCCGCATGAGGCCGGCTTCTTTTGCGCCGCTTTCTCCGCCATGCTCGACATAGGCAGAATAGGCGATTGTCTCAGCCCGAATAAAGCCCTTTTCGAAGTCGGTGTGAATAACCCCGGCGGCCTGAGGCGCTTTGGTTCCCTTGGTGATCGTCCAGGCGCGGCATTCCTTTGGGCCGACGGTGAAGTAGGTGATTAGCTCCAGAAGATCATAGCCCGCGCGAATAATACGGCCGAGACCGGTTTCGGTGAGGCCGAGTTCCGCCAGAAATTCATCGCGTTCCTCCGCCTTCAACTGGGCGACTTCGGCCTCGATCGCAGCGGAAATCACGACGGAACCCGCATTTTCCGACGCGGCTTTCCCAGCGATCTTGTCAGAAAAAGCATTGCCCGTCGCGGCACTTTCCTCATCGACATTGCAGACGTAGAGGACCGGCTTCGCAGTCAAAAGCTGCAGGTTGCGGAACGGTCTCACCTCGTCATCGGCGAGTTCGACCATGCGCGCAGGTTTGCCGGCACGGAGTGCCACAAGCGCGCGGTCAATGAGCTCGGCCTGTTTTTTGGCGTCCTTGTCTCCGGCGCGGATTTTCTTGACCAGAGCCTCAGTTCTTTTTTCAAGGCTTTCTAGGTCCGCAAGCATCAATTCGGTTTCGATGGTCTCGGAGTCGGAAAGCGGGTCAATCTTGCCGTCCACATGGGTAATATCATCGTCTTCGAAACAGCGGACCACCTGGATGATGGCGTCCACTTCCCGAATATGGGCGAGGAACTTGTTTCCAAGACCTTCACCACTGGCTGCGCCGCGAACGAGGCCGGCAATATCGACGAAGGTGAGCTGAGTCGGGATAATCTCCTTGGAATGCGCAATGGCCGCCAGCTTTACCATCCGTTCATCCGGAACAGGGACCTGGCCTAGATTGGGTTCAATTGTGCAGAAGGGATAGTTTTCAGCGGCTGCCTGGGCAGTTTGCGTCAAGGCATTGAAAAGAGTCGATTTGCCGACGTTGGGGAGGCCGACAATTCCGCATTTAAACCCCATACTCAGTTTCCTTTAGTTTCGTCCTTGCCCTGATCTTTGGGAGGGGCGGTGTCAAGTGATAGTTTGTTCATAAAGCCGGAGGCATTTCCGGCAATTAACAGGCTAATGTGCCGGGCGATGCTGTCGATGATTTTTTCGGCAACGGCGAGTTCGGGTTTCGAAAAATCTTTAAGCACATGGGCCGTGACCAGATGTTTCTCTCCCGGATGGCCGACGCCAAGCCTGACCCGGGAGAAATTCTCTCCGATATGGGCCATGATTGACCGAATACCATTGTTGCCGCCATGGCCGCCGCCGGTTTTGACCCTGACCTTGCCAAGTGGCAGATCAAGTTCGTCATGAAGAACGAATATGCTTTCGAGGGGGATTTTGTAAAAGCGCATGGCTTCACTGACCGATTGGCCGGACAAGTTCATATAGGTCGTGGGCTTCAGCGCAAGAACCTTCGTTCCGCCGATATTCCCCTCGGCAATCAATCCTTGAAATTTTATCCGCTCCGGCATAAAGGAGTGGCGGCGAATGATCTCATCCACCGCCATATATCCAAAATTATGCCGGTTGCCGGCATATCCCTTGCCGGGATTGCCGAGGCCAACCAGCAAAATCATCGCTAAACCCCGATTTAGTCGTCGGCTTCTTCAGTTTCTTCTTCGCCGTCTTCGCGATCCGTATCTTCAACTGCCCCTTCTTCCTCGTCGGTCGCCGGCTCAACTGTCGGTGCC
>JAIOYL010000106.1 GCA_021741195.1 Sneathiella sp.
GGTGAGCTGGTCGCCGATCGCCTGATGAATGAGGACGGCGACGGCGGGGCTGTCAACGCCGCCGGACAGCCCGCAGATGACCTTGCCCTTGCCGACCTGGCGGCGGATCGCGTCGATCGCCTGATCCTTGAAGGCGGCCATGGTCCAGTCGCCCGCAAGCCCGCAGATCCGATGCACGAAATTGGCGAGCAGCGCGCTCCCGCGCGGCGTATGCATGACTTCGGGATGGAACTGCACGCCGTAGAATTTCTTCTCGTCATTGGCGATACCGGCGAAGGGCGCACCGCTGGAGGTGGCGACGACGGAGAAGCCTTCCGGGATCGCCACCACATGATCGCCATGGCTCATCCAGACCTGATCGCGGCTGCCCGCTTCCCAGACGCCATTAAAAAGGTCGCACTCCGCGACCACATCGATTTCGGCCCGCCCGAACTCCCGGTGATCCGGGGCCTCGACCTTGCCGCCGAGCTGGTTGACCATGGTCTGCTGGCCATAACAGATGCCGAGAACGGGCACGCCCATCCCGAACACGGCGTCGGGCGCGCGCGGCGTCTCATCGCCGATGACCGAGGCCGGACCGCCCGAGAGGATAATCCCCGCCGGGTCGAAGTCTTTCAGCCGCTCCGCCGCCGAATTGAAGGGAATGATTTCGCTGTAAACCCCGGCCTCCCGGACGCGCCGCGCGATCAGCTGGGTGACCTGACTGCCGAAGTCAATGATCAGAATACTGTTTTTCATAATCGGGGTTTAGACAGTTTGGGGGTACCTGTCCAGCCCGTTTATGATGGTATTGCGATGTTTAGCTTTGCTTGGCCTTAAAGTCCTCAACGGCGCGCTTCAGCATGGTATATTCCGCACAGCCGAAGAAGCAGAGGTCGTCGAGTTTCGCGAGATGCTGCTCGGCCATTTTGAGGTCGCCGATCTGCAGGTAGGCCTCGCCGATATACTCGTTCGCGCCCCGGTGATCGGGATTGATGGCGAGCGCCTGCTTGTAGGCGGCAAAGGCGGCATCATAATTCTTCATCTTGCGGTTGGCGTAACCGAGATAGTTGAAGGCATCGGCGTTTTTAGGCTCTGCCACTGTCACCTTGGTGAAGGCGGCGATGGCGGCCTCCCATTTCCCCGCATCGATGTCGGCCTTGCCCGCCGTAAATTCGGCGCTTTGCGGCGCTGACGCCTCGGTTGAGCTGCTGCTGCCTGCAGCAAAGACAACCTGCGCCGCCAGCAATTGCGCCGCGAAGATGGTGAAGACGGCCAAAATGATTTTGCGAAATGTCATTGTCCTGAACCTTTCCCCATTGTTATAGAGCCTCTCTGAACTATACTACGGCCCGATCCCATAACAGACCACAATTATACCCTAAATAAAATCCGGATCCGTTCACGAGATGGTGAAGTGGCGGCGCTTTGCCTCAAGTTATTGGCGGCCTCAGCTTTTTTCAAGAACGGCGGTGAAGAAACCGTCGGTCCCGGCATCCGCCGGGGTCAGGGCGAGGAATTTGCCGCTGTAACTTCCCATAAGGCCAACCGCCTCCCATATCCCGGATACGGGGATGATTTTATACTCCGGATGTGACAGTAAAAAGGCGTCGATCCGGGCCTCGTTCTCACAGGCGAAGATAGAGCAGGTCGCATAGATCAGCCGCCCGCCCGGGGCCACCAGAGGCGCGGCGCGGGAGAGGATTTCCGCTTGCAACGCGCAAAGCTCATCGAGCCGCTCAGGGGTCAGCTTCCATTTCTGGTCCGGCTGCCGCCGCCAGGTGCCGGAGCCCGAACAGGGCGCATCGACGAAGACGCGGGCGATGCTCCCTTGAAGCGCCGCAAAAACCTCATCATCCTCCGCGCCGCCGGTGAGCACCAGCGGCTCAATCAGGCCAACGCCTGCCCGCGTCGCCCGCGCCTTGATGTCCCGCATGCGCCGCGCGTCGGTATCAAACGCATGGATCTTGCCCGCGTAATTCATCCGCGCCGCCATGGCGAGGCTTTTGCCGCCGCCGCCCGCGCAGAAATCGACGACCGTCATGCCGGGCGTCACATCGGCGAGGCGGGCGGAAATTTGCGCGGCCTCGTCCTGCAGCTCAATACGGCCGTTCTCCATAAGGGGATGGCGGCTGAGATTGATCCGGCCCTCCAGATTAAGGCCGTCCGGGGAGAGTTTCGTCGGCTTCGCTTCAATCCCCTCATCTTTCAGGAACTCAAGGATATCGGCGCGGGTCGCCTTCAAGGCATTGACCCGGAGCGTCACTGCTGCGCGGTTGCCATAGGCGGCCATGATCTCTCCGGCGCGGCTGCCATATTGCTCGGTGATTTTTTCGCCAAGCCAGTCCGGGAAATTCCCGGCGGCCTCCGGCGGCATGGTCGCGAGATCAAGCGTCTCCGCCGTCTCCAGCGCCGCCTGTTCCTCCGCATTCACCTCGCCAAGGCCGTGCGGGCCGCCGAACCAGTTCGCCGCCAGGTCCGCAGGCGCGACATCATCAAACAGGATCAGGCTGAGGAAAGCGCGTGTGCGGGGCGATGGTTCCATGCCCGCCTCCCCCGCCGCCCAGTCAAGCTCCCCCTGACGGCGAAGCGCCCGGTAGACGAATTCCGTCACCCAGCGGCGGTCTTTCGCGCCCGCATAGCGTCGGCTTCGGAAATAGCTTCCAATATGCTGTTCTGCCGGTGTTGAGCCCGCGCCGATCTGCTCAAGAAGTTCGGCGGCGGCGGTCAGCCTTGCAGCAGGGATCATCCGTTCTGCCGGTAATTCGGCGCCTCGCGGGTGATCGCGACGTCATGGACATGGCTCTCGGTCAGGCCCGCATTGGTGATGCGTACGAAGCGCGCGTTTTTCTGCAGGGTCAGGATATCCTTCGATCCGGTATAGCCCATGGCCGCCCGGAGGCCGCCGATGAGTTGGTGGATGACCGCATTGGCGGGCCCGCGATGGGGCACGCGCCCCTCGATCCCCTCGGGCACCAGCTTCAGGTTATCGGAAACCTCCTCCTGGAAATAGCGATCCGCCGAGCCCCGCGCCATGGCGCCAAGTGGGCCCATGCCGCGATAGGATTTGAACGAGCGGCCCTGATAGAGGAAGACCTCACCGGGGCTCTCGTCGGTTCCCGCCAGGAGCGAGCCGATCATGGCGGAGCTTGCGCCGCCTGCCAGCGCCTTCGCGAGATCGCCCGAGGTCTTGATGCCGCCATCGGCGATCACCGGAATGCCGCTGCCCTGCGCCGCTTCCGCCGCGTCCATGATGGCGGTCAGCTGCGGCGTGCCGACACCGGCGACGATGCGCGTCGTGCAGATGGAACCGGGACCGATGCCGATCTTGACCGCATCCACCCCGGCATCGATGAGCGCCTTCGTTCCGGCGGCGGTCGAGACATTGCCGCCGATGATCTGCGTCAGGTTGCTGAGTTTCTTGATGCGCGCGACCGCCTCCAGCACCCGGCTCGAATGGCCATGGGCCGTATCGACGATCAGCACATCGACCTCGGAGGCGATCAGCGCCTCGGCCCGCGCGACCCCGTCATCGCCGATGCCGACGGCGGCGGCGACCCGGAGGCGGCCCTGCCCGTCCTTGGAGGCGTTGGGAAAGAGGGTCGAGCGCTCGATATCCTTCACCGTGATCAGGCCGATGCAGCGATAGGCGTCATCGACCACCAGGAGCTTTTCGATGCGATGCTTGTGCAACAGCCGCTTGGCTTCTTCCTGGGTCGCCACCTCGCGCACGGTCACCAGGTTTTCATGGGTCATCAGCTCGCGCACCGGCTGGCGGGTGTCGGTGGCGAAGCGGACGTCGCGGTTGGTGAGGATACCGACCAGCTTGCCGCTTTTATCTTCGGTCACCGGGATGCCGGAGATCTTGTTGACCTGCATCAGGTAGAGCGCTTCCGAGAGCGGGGCATCGGGGGCGATGGTGACCGGGTTGACCACCATCCCGGCCTCGAATTTCTTGACCCGGCGGACTTCATTGGCCTGCGCAGCGATATCGAGATTCTTGTGGATCACGCCGATGCCGCCAGCCTGGGCCATGGCGATCGCCATCGGCGCCTCGGTGACCGTGTCCATGGCGCTCGAGATCAGCGGGATGCCGAGCGTAATTTCCTTGGTAAGGCGTGTGGAGGTATCCACCTGTGTCGGGAGAATTTCAGAGGCCGCCGGTTGCAGCAGCACGTCGTCGAAAGTATAGGCTTCTCGGATAATCATGGCAACTCCTTGGGAATTGCCGTGCGATCATACAGGCAAGTTTCAAAATTCATAGAGGCAAATTTCGGATCAGGGCGATTTTTTTAGAAGCGCTGTTTTCCGCCGTTTCAGTCCTCCTCAGCTCGGGTTTTACTGCCTATCCGCGGCATAGATTTTTGTTGTTCGTGATATGCGGCATCATAATGCACAAAGGCGTTAGAAGTTTACGTACGAACATCAAACCTTTTTGATTGTTATGAATTTAATTTTATAATGTACAAACTGCGTTGAGTATTATATAGAACGATCAAAGCCTCTTGTATATCATATAATCCCATTGGTAACACTCAAGGCGTTAAGTTAATGAACCCTCTATCCAAAGAACTTAATTTTGAAAATGCCGTAAAGTATCATTATGGCAAATTTCCACCTGATAACATCAACTATTCGGCACTTATAAAGCCAATAAGTTCTGCATCGGCAGCGCTGGCCAGATACGACCAAATGCTCCGAAACATGCACAACAGCGAATTCCTGCTCGCGCCTCTTCGCTTTCAAGAAGCCGTCATATCATCACGGATCGAAGGCACAATAAGCACGTTGGATGAAGTCTTGAGGTATGAAGCGGATCAGGAAGAAGATAGTGATGATCGAGGAAATTATCGAAACGAAGCAATCGAGGTTTTTCTGTATCATAGAGCAATGCAAAAAGCACAAAAAGCTATTGAAGATGGCGCGCCATTGACAAGCTGGCTTATGCGTGCAGCACATTCCGTTCTTCTGGATTTTGGCCGCGGAGCGAACCAGTCGCCGGGGGAATTCAAAACGGAACAGAATTACCTTGTTGATAAAGGCAGGCGTAAAGTTCTTTTTATACCAATCAGCCCGGAACAACTTGAAACGGGAATTGAAAACCTCCTTCACTTTATTAACAACGAAGAATGGGAAGTGCTAACCAAAACCGCTCTGACTCATATTGAATTTGAAGCGCTGCACCCTTTCAAGGACGGAAATGGCCGAATAGGGAGAATGTTAATTCCTCTCCTGCTCTGGAAATACGGAATAATTTCTGCTCCTCATTTCTATATTAGTGAATTTTTTGAGAGTAATAAGGATGAGTATATCGACAGAATGAGAGAAGCGTCGAAATCGGGGCAATGGACGGAATGGTGTGTATTTTTCGTCAATGCTCTGGAAGCTCAGGCGAATGAAAATCTGGAAGTCACAGAGAAAATAAAAAGCCTTTATGACGAGATGAAGGAAATTTTCAGGGAAAAACTCGCGTCACAGTGGAGTACCGCAGCGCTCGATTTCGTTTTCTCCAACCCAGTATTTCGAAACACCAAATTTACCAGAAGGAGTGGTATTCCGAGCCAGGTCGCTTCCAGAATGTCCCGAATGCTGGTAGAGAACGAGCTATTGCTCACAATCGATCCTCCCGCTGGCCGCCGACCCGCGTTATATGCTTTCGAACCTCTTTTGGAAATAGTCAGGAGATAGGTTGAGCGACGCAAGCTCTAATCTTCCGCCGCGCTTTTCCCGCGAAATCCGGTCGCCACCACATAGGCCTCGCGCGAATCCGCGCGGCTCGCCTCGGGCTTGGCGTGGCGGACGGTGGTGAAATTCTTTTTCATCTGCTCAAGCAGGTCGTTTTCCGTGCCCCCCTTCAGAACCTTCGCAATAAAGACGCCGCCGGGCGCCAGCACGTCGAGGGCGAAGGCCAGCGCCAGCTCGCACATGAAGACGATCCGGAGGTGATCGGTCTGGCGGTGGCCGGTGGTCGGCGCCGCCATGTCGGAGATCACCGCGTTGGCGAGCCCGCCGAGCGCGGCTTTCACCTTTTCGTCGGCCCCCTCCTCCGTGAAGTCGAGCTGCATGACCTCGGCCCCCTGCATCGGTTCCATGCCGAGGATACCGACGGCAAGCACCTTGCCCTTGCCCTTCAGCGCCCCGACACGGTCGACGGCGACCTGCGTCCAGCCGCCCGGCGCCGCGCCGAGATCGACGACGGAATCGCCGGATTTGAGAAGCCTGTAGCGGTCATCAAGCTGCATCAGCTTGAAGGCGGCGCGCGAGCGCAGCCCCCGTGTCTTCGCCTCGGCAACATACGGGTCATTGAGCTGCCGTTGCAGCCAGCTGGTGGACGAATTCGTGCGGCCGCGCGCGGTTTTCACCTTGGTATGGAGGAGCCGTCCGGTCATCCCGGTCGAGCGCGACGACGGTCCGCCGGGGCGTTTCGGACTGCGGCTCATGAGCCCGTCCCCGGCTGGGCAGCCACGGCCGCGCGCCCCTGTTTCGCCTTGCCTGCCGCGGATTTACGATCGCGGTCGGCGCGGCGCATCATGCCGAGCAGCATCCCCTCGCGCAAGCCCCGGTCCGCGACGCGGAGTTTCTTAACCGGCCAGCGGCGGTGCATCGCCTCGACGATGGCGCAGCCGGAAACCACGAGATCGGCGCGTTCCTGCCCGATGCAGGGCTCATTGACCCGCGTCTCATAATCGCTGGCGGCCAGGCGGCGGCAGATATCGAGCATGGCGGTGGCATTGAGCCAGGCGCCATCAACGCGGCTGCGGCTGTAGCGCACGAGCCCGAAATGCACGCCCGCAAGCGTCGTCACGGTGCCGGAGGTGCCAAGCATCTGCACCCGCCCCGCCCGGATATGCCCGGCGATGCCGTGCTCCACCTCGAAGGCGTCGATATGCCCCCCGACATCCTCGATCATGTTGCGATAGGTGGGCTCCGTGATCTCGTCGCCGCCGTGGCGCTCGGTCAGCGTGACGACGCCGACGGGAATGGACATCCAGCCGAGAACCTCGCTTTGCTTCCTGGGCCCGAGGCCGAGCCAGACAAGCTCGGTGCTGCCGCCGCCGATATCGAAGACAAGCGCGTTCTGGTGGCGGTAATCGATGAGCGGCGCGCAGCCTTCGGCGGCGAGCGCGGCTTCCTCGGCGGTGGTGATGATATCAAGCTCGATGCCGCAGTCATCGCGGACGCGGGCGAGAAACGCGTCGCTGTTGCCTGCCTTGCGGCAGACTTCCGTCGCAACGCAGCGCATATGCGTGACCCCTGCGCGGCGCATCTTGTCCGCACAGACGCCGAGCGCCTCAACCGTTCTTTCCATGGCGTCATCGGACAGTCTGCCCGTTAGACTGACGCCTTCGCCAAGCCGGACGATACGCGAAAAGCTATCGATAACACGAAACCCGCTGCCCTGCTGCTTCGCAACAAGGAGCCGACAATTATTGGTCCCAAGATCGAGCGCCCCGAATATCTGGGGCCCGCCGTCCCTGCCATTGTGATACTTCCGCCGATATCTTCTGCGATCATCCTTTCCCCGTTGCCGGGTCTCTGATGTTGCCACCCAGGAATACCTCCAGGTAAAGTCATAGGCAATCAGGGTCAGGACCCTGAGCCATTAAGCCCATGCTAACAGCTTTCGGCGCGAAGGGTCATATATATTTTACACGCGCGCCATATTATCGATGGCGTTCGATGATTGACAAGCCGCGCGCGAGTTGCTAGTAGGTCCGCCTGCCCCGTAATCACGGGCGCGCCGCCTCACTGGTGGGGAATCGTCTAATGGTAGGACAGCGGACTCTGACTCCGTCAATCCAGGTTCGAGTCCTGGTTCCCCAGCCATCCGTCTTCGCTAATTTTGCCGTCGGCAAAATTTAGCTTCGACGAGATTGGGTGGAACCCAATCAGCGGCGGAGCGTGCGAAGCGGATGCCTCGCCATAGTGGATTACGTCGTAGCGTAAGCGAAGACGAAGCAACGAAGGCGGGCTTTATGCATTACGTCTATATTCTGCAAAGTATCGATTTTCCGGAGCGTTTTTACGTCGACCTCACGACAGACCTGAACAAACGTCTCGCGCAGCACAACAACGGCGAGTCAGTCCATACGAACAAGTTCAAACCATGGAAAACCCAAACGGTTATCCGTTTTGATGATGCGTCAAAGGCATTCGCTTTTGAGAAGTACCTGAAATCCGGCTCCGGGCGCGCCTTCGCCAAGAAGCATTTTTAGCTTCAACGAGATTTATCGAGGCGGTAGCTAAGCGAAGCGGATTTTCTAAGATTTTTCCCAAAGATTATTGATTGGAAGAATTTCTGTGCCATTGGCCGTTATCCTAACGATTTCGTTTCCGCTTTCGACAAATATTGCGTGAAATTTTGGATCTAGCGACCAGATTTTGCCTATTTTCGGCAGCAGATAACTAACCGCCAAATTAATATCAAGGGCGGCATACGGTAAGTTGTCATCAAGAGACAACCAGTTCTTTTCAAACTTTTCAAAGTCCCTGGCTGCAAGTTTTTTGAGCTTACCGCAAATGCTGTCATTAATATATTCCGCCCAATCCTGTTCGGGCTGATCGCCTTTCCAACCGGGCGAAGTTAATTTCTTCTGACGTAGAAGTTCTCTTCTTTCTTTAGGAGTACGGTCCAGCTTATTCTTTCCAAAGTGTGCTGGTTCTATAAACGCGTTTTGGAATTTCTGATTCCGTAGAGCATGATAATCAGAGTATTGTTGATCAGTAGATTCAGTGACCTCAACGCCGATCTTTTGGTAGCCAGATTCCACCAAAAAATCCGGTTTATCGCGATGGATGATTTGCACTGGAAAGCGAAGATGATCTGTCGCCGCCAAAGTAGATAAGAGATGGCAAGCGGTATCAATCTCGATATGGTTTTTATTTTGGCCCAAGCCTCGTGACGGGACCGTAATATCCTGCTGTCGTAATAAACTAAGTAGCTCTTCTGCGGAAGATGCTTGAATGGGGTCCATTTTTAGAGACATCAGAATAACTTTCCTATCTGGAGGCGGAAGCCCGCCCAAATACGTCTAACCTACGCCAGATCATTCAATTTTACCTTCCCAGAATTCTGGCGGTGGCGCTTCCCGTATCACTTTGGGAAAGGTCTGCATCTCCTCCGGCGTAAAAGCCAAATGCGGCAAATAAGCCGTAACAAGATGCGCTGTGACAAATGCCTGCATAAAATCACGATGTCGTTTAACAGGCTCACGGTTTTCCGCCTTTGTTCCCATCCAGTATTTGAACAATGCAAATTCGCGCGGATCAATTGTCGCAATTCGAACCGGGGTCCCCTGTTCATCGATGGCAATGGCGTCAAAGCGTCGGGCGCTGCCAATCCAATTGAGGTTTTGGATAGCGGATGACTGCAAATCATCCGCGGCTTCGCCGATACTGGTACGCATTTCAGCCCACGGTGGATTCGCCTCGGGATGTATCAAGTCGACCATGTAGCCATCGTCATTAACGGCTCTATACTGTTGATTATCCATTCTTTGAAAACTGCGGTCCGCTTTTTTTAATTGAGCGATAAAGCTACGATCCGGCTCATTCACCGCGCCTAATCTCAACCGGGTCCTGGTACCATAAATAATATCCAGATCCGCCGTTGCTGTTGCATCGCGTGAGATAAAAACGCCACACACCGCCTCGTATGCAAACAAGGCATTAGTTCCGACAACGCTAACGTTGTTTCCAAGAAGGCCGACCCTATCAAGCTGCCGGAGCACCTTTGCCGCTATGACGGGAACACGCCCAATACCAAGCGCTTTGTTAATTTTCGCCTGGGTATTTAGTTTGCCTTTCAGCGTTTTAACTCGCTCTTTAACAGCCCTCTTTCCTTCAAGAAAAGTTTCGTAAAGTTCTTTCGTTTCCTCAGAAATCGGTCCCAGCGAATTTTCGCGTTTATAGGCATCAATGCGAATGAGATATGTGACGCCCTTCAGAGTACGCCATCGCATACTCCCCTTGTAACCCGCAGCACGCTTTTCAGTTTCCGTCCACACTTGCCAAAGCTGTTGACTATCTATTAATGCGCGCCTTTGATCGGAGTTCAACTCGATAAAGCTGGATTCGATTTTCATATTTCCACCCATTTATAGAATATGCTTATAAAACAATCAGTTCCATATTTATACAACAAATCACATAATACATTGGAACCTGTTTAAAATCAATAAGTTCCGTATTTTTTTGAAAAAACGATAAAAAAGGTGGAACCCGGAGAAATTTGCCCCTCCAACAACGAAATAGCGAGCTCTGATTCCGTCAATCCAGGTTCGAGGGCGGGTTCCCGAGCCATCCGCCTTCGCTGATTTTGCCGACGGCAAAATTTAGCTTCGACGAGATTGGGTGGAACCCAATCAGCGGCGGAGCGTGCGAAGCGGATGCCTCGCCGTAGTGGATTACGTCGTAGCGCAAGCGAAGACGAAGCAACGAAGGCGGGCTTTATGCATTACGTCTATATTCTGCAAAGTATCGATTTTCCGGAGCATTTTTACGTCGGCCTCACGATAGACCTGAACAAACGTCTCGCTCAGCATAACAACGGCGGGTCCATTCATACGAACAAGTTCAAACCATGGAAAATCCAAACGATTATCCGTTTTGATGATGCGTCAAAGGCGGAAGCCTTTGAGAAGTACCTGAAATCCGGCTCCGGGCGGGCTTTCGCCAAGAAGCATTTTTGAATGTCCAGACACCTGACCTATGGTTTTGGTGTGCCGGTACTGTCGTTGGGTTCGGGAGGGTAGACCATCGTTAATTTTGGATAATCCGCATCCGTCAATTTTGTTTTGCCGTTTGATAGGTACTCCAGAAATCGATGGAGCGTTTCCCATGCGATCTGCATGCACACGCGGCGTTGCTCCCATGTTTGCGGTCGATTTCTCCCATGCCGCTGTTCATTTGCAATATTATTGAATGATGTGAAGGAATCCTCGCTCAAGTTGAGGGCGTCCCGCATTTTCTGCCATGCGCTCCCCTCCCACCCTGTTTTCTCAAAATCATCACAGAAGCCATTCCGGACCGCTTCGATTGCAAGTTTACAATGCATTGCCGTGAAATCCGGATAGCGTATGGTGTTGCGAAGTTCAAAAGCCGCGCGAGAAACAATGGGATCCATCGCTAACTGAGTGCTCATTTCCAGAGGGGCTCCAAGTTGATCCGCGGTGAATTTAACCTGGTCTTCAATGTCCTGGGGATTCTCAAAAACATGGCCTTCAGTGCCGAAAACGATAACCTCGTTCGTGTTCATGTTGACTATGGACTCGAGCTCATACGACATCGCCGTAGTCAACTTGAACCCAGCAAAATTTACGATGTTCCCGATTATGGAAAACAATTGATTCCGAAGATCGGGGATAGAGGTGCCTTCCTCACATTCAATGATTATAAATATCTTCGATTTTGTGATTTGCACCTTAATGTTTCCAAAGTCGATCTGCGGGCATTCGAAAAGAACCCTCTCAGGAATGATGCGTCCTTCAACAATATATTTTATTATCATCACAATGACCCCGCCCAATCCTTGAACCTCAGCCCATGCACACGCTCAAACTCCCGCATGTTATTCGTCACCCCCCGGATGCGATCACGCCGCCGGTTTGAAGCTCAGGCGCAGTCCCAGTGCGTGGGCGACTTTCATGATTGTGGCGAAGCTGGGGTTGCCATCCTTGGACAGCGCCTTGTAGAGCCCCTCCCGGCTCATCCCCGCATCGCGCGCGAGCTGGCTCATATTGCGCGCCCGCGCCACATCGCCGAGCGCCGCCGCGATAAAGGCGGGATCGTCGCCGCCGTCTTCCATCACCGCGTCGAGATAGGCCGTGATATCGGCCTCGTCTTTCAGGTAGTCAGCCGTCTCATAGCGGCTGAAGGTTGCTTTTGCCATGATTTCAGTCCTTCCATTGTGCAGCAATCTCTTTGGCTTTGGCGATGTCCCTTGCCTGGGTGGATTTATCGCCGCCGCAGAGCAGGATGACGACAATCGGTCCGCGCTGCATGTAATAGACCCGATAACCCGGTCCATAATCAATCCGCATCTCGGAAATGCCGCCGCCGACCGCTTTCACATCGCCGGGGTTGCCAAGACTCAACCGGCGGATACGTGCTTCAACCTTCGCCCGCGCCTGCCGGTCACGAAGGCCGACAAGCCACCGGTCGAATGCGGTACTCTTGAACAACTCGACCATATGTCAACTATGGTTATCATATCGATAAATGTCAACCATGGTTATCAGAAATGTGCAATTCAGTGCATCTGAAAGCGCCTCAACCGGAGTTTACAGTGTTTCGCGCACCATCCTCAGCCCCTTACCTGCGTCTCCCCGAACCGACTTCACCTCAGCCAGCGGACTCAAGTTGAGCCATTGTTTCAGTTTGCCGGTGATGCGGCGGGGGCCGTGGGCGTCGAGGCGGCCGCTCTCCA